>JAGOKM010000003.1 GCA_017994615.1 Bacillota bacterium
CTGGTACCCATAGTTCATGTTGACTGCAGCATTGGGAAGTCCCTTTACCTTAGCAATGTCGGCAGCGGCGGTCAGCCCGGGGATTACGACGGTGTCGCCGCGCTCGAATGCGATGAGCCTTGCCTGCTGCTCCTTGATGATCGGCATTATGATCTCGTCGACGCGGGGGCCCGTCTTCTCGTAGGCCATCGCTGCGACTCCGATCGCGGATACCATCATCAGTGCGATCGCGATGATTGCCAGTGTACGTCTCACTAAGATCTACCTCCTTATATGGATTGATGCCTAGTTAGCCTTTTTCCTTTGAAGCGGTACGGATGAGCTCCTACCCTATTTTTCTGACTGATGGACCTGCATATTGTTTCAGTTAGATTCGACGATGCATAAAGTACTCCTTCCTTAATATTAAGTGAAAGGGGCATTTATATCAAGATAACCTTAATCCCACTAAGATATGCTCAAAAAGCCTTATTCGCATTTGCATACACGGCCTGCTTTTTGGCGGCTCAATGAACCATTTAGTAGGATTCCTGCTATCATTTACATGTAGACGATGAAACCCGGCCCACGGGGCCGCGGTTCGGGAGTGTGCCTGATGCCTTCTTACGATGTTGCCATAATCGGCGCCGGGGTCGCCGGCTGCGCCATTGCGAGGTCCCTATCGAAGTACCAGCTGAAGACGGTTGTAATCGAAGCCGAGGATGACGTCGCGTGCGGGACGACGAAGGCCAATACCGCGATAGTCCACGCAGGATACGACGCGAAGCCCGGGACTATGAAAGCCATCACGAATCTGATGGGTTCCCGGATGTACGAGGGACTGTGCCGTGAGCTGGACGTACCCTACCACAGGACCGGCACGCTCGTCGTAGCGCTGGACCCCATTCAGGGGCAGTCCGTCCTGGACCTGAAGGCGAGGGGCGATTCCAACGGGGTGCCGGGCCTTGAGGTCGTTGACGGCAAGAGGCTGCTGGAAATGGAGCCGAACGTCAACCCTGAGGCGCACAGCGCCCTTTATGCCCCCACAGGCGCATACACCTGCCCCTGGGAGATGGCCATAGCCTTGATGGAGAACGCAGTGGAAAACGGTACCGAGCTCCTTCTGGGCGAGGAAGTGATGGACATCTCCGAGGGGGTCGGAGGTTTCGAGCTGGTCCTCAGGGACAGGGTGATCAAGGCGGGCTATGTGATCAACGCTGCCGGCTTGAAGGCGGATGCCGTCGCATCCATGGTAGGGAAGCCCGATTTCCGGATAGCGCCCAGGAGGGGAGAGTACTGGCTTCTCGACAAGAACCTTGCCGGGATGGTGACAAGGCCGCTTTTCACGGCGCCTACCCCAATATCGAAGGGCGTGGTGGTGACTCCGACGGCAGACGGCAACCTCATGGCCGGCCCGAACGCCGAGAACATCGACGACCCTGAGGATACATCTACGACGCAGGAGGGGCTTGAGAAGGTCTGGAAGGATGCGCTGAGCCTGGTGCCGAGGCTCCCGAGGAAGTCTGCCATCACCAACTTCGCAGGCCTTAGGGCGGCCGCGTACCCTCAAGCAGACTTCATAGTAGGCCCCATGGAAGGGCACCCGAGGTTCTTTAACGTCGCCGGCATTGAATCGCCAGGATTGACGTCGGCCCCTGCGATTGCGGAAATGATCGTCGGCATGTTGGGGCAAGCGGGCCTCAAGCTGGAAGGAAAGCGCGGCTGGAAGGCCGAAAGGCGGGGCATCGTGCATTTTGCGACCTTAGGCAGGCAAGAGCAGGACGAGCTGGTGAGGAAGGACCATCGCTACGGCCATGTGGTTTGCCGCTGCGAGAACGTCACCGAGGCCGAAATCGTCGCCGCCCTGAAAAGGCCGGTCCCTTGTGTGACCATGGACGGCCTGAAGAGGAGGACCAGGCAGGGCGCCGGCAGGTGCCAGGCCGGCTTCTGCAGCCCCAGGGTGCTGGGGATAGTGGCAAGGGAGCTGGGGGTAACGATAGACCGGATAAGCAAGAACGGGGACGGCTCCTTCTATGTGACGGGGCTTCTCGGCGAGGGTGAGGAGGGCGGGCTCCGTGACTGATGTAAAGGTGGATGTAGTAGTCATAGGGGCAGGCCCGGCTGGGCTGGCCGCCGCGATCAAGGCCAAGCAGGAAGGCGCCTTGCGTGTGCTTGTGCTGGAAAGGGACAGGGAGCTGGGAGGCATACTCCAGCAGTGCATACACAACGGCTTCGGGCTTCACCTGTTCGGGACCGAGCTTACAGGGCCCGAGTACGCCCACAGGTTCATAAAGGAGGCCATGGAGCTGGGCGTGGAGTTCATGCTGGACACCATGGTGCTCGAAATCGGATTCGACAGGGCAATAATCGCCTTGAACGAGAAAAAGGGCATGTTCAGGATAAGCTCCGGCGCCGTGGTCCTGGCCATGGGATGCCGCGAGAGGAACAGGGGGGCTGTGACCATCCCGGGTCACAGGCCGTCTGGCGTTTTCACCGCCGGAGCAGCCCAGAGGCTCGTCAACATGGAAGGTTACATGCCCGGCAGGCGAATAGTCATACTCGGGTCAGGCGACATAGGCCTCATAATGGCAAGGAGGATGACGTGGGAAGGGGCCAAGGTGGAGGCTGTCCTGGAGATACTCCCGTTCCCGAGCGGTTTGACCAGGAACCTCGTTCAGTGCCTCGAGGACCAGGAGATACCTCTCTACCTTGGCAACACTGTCGTGAAGGTGCACGGGAAGAGGAGGGTCGAGGGGGTGACCGCCGCCAAGGTGGACGCAGACCTCAAGCCCATCTCCGGGACCGAATGGCACATCCCTTGCGATACCCTCCTGCTTTCCATCGGACTTATACCTGAGAACGAGCTCAGCAGGATGGCCGGGGTCGACATAGACCCGATAACGGGGGGCCCCGTGGTTACTGATGACATGGAGACGAGCGTGGAGGGCATATTCGCGTGCGGAAACGTGGTGCATGTCCATGACCTTGTCGACAACGTGACGATGGAGAGCAGGATAGCAGGAGAGGGCGCCGCGAAAGCCGCCATGGGCAGGATAAGGCGCGGGGCTGCCGTCACAACCTGCGGCGGGGAGAACATAAGGTACGTGGTGCCGCACAAGCTGGGGCTTGAGAACGCCTCTTCGAGGGACACTACGTTGTACATGAGGGTGGCTCGCCCTGCTGAGAAGGTTATAATAGAGGCGGCCTCGGGAGGCAGAGTCCTCTATTCCAAGGCGGAAAGGGTTTGCAAGCCGGCCGAGATGTTGGTGTTGAGGCTGCCTAAGGGCAAGCTCGACGGGCTTGCGGACGGAAGCGCGGTGGAACTGAGGATCAACGCGCACTAGCGAAAGGGTGTAAAGCATGCCAGAGGTCAAGGAGCTAACGTGCATAGTATGCCCGGTAGGCTGCAGGCTCAGGGCCACGGTTGAAGGTCAGGACATATCAATCGAGGGCAACACATGCCCCAGGGGTAAGAAATACGGGCTTGACGAGCTGTGCAGCCCGATGAGGATGCTCACTTCCACAATCAAAGTCGAAGGCGGCTTCCTGCCGAGGTTGCCTGTAAGGACAAGGGGCCCTATACCGAAGGGCAGGATCAAAGAGGCATTGAAGGCGCTGTCGTCCGCCAAGGCGCAGGCTCCGGTTGCCATCGGACAGGTTATAATAGAAAACGTGGCCGGCACGGGAGTCGACGTCATAGCGTCGAGGCCCATGGAAAGGGCCTAGCACCGAAGCCGGACGAATACAAGGAAATTGATCTCAGGAGGTACGCGATGAAGGACCTTATCATAATCGGAAGCGGGCCGGCAGGTATGGCTGCTGGCATCTACGCCAGGCGCGGAGGGCTGGATACGACCCTAATCGAGAAGGTTTCGCCGGGCGGCCAGGCGGTCTATGCGCACAGCATAGAGAACTATCCAGGCTCCTACCAGGTGCCCGGATATGAGCTAATGTTCAGCTTCGCCAGCCATCTGGAGAAGTTCGGCCTGGTGCCTGAGCTCATGGAGATAACGGGGGCGGAGCTAAAAGGCAAGGTGAAGAAGATACACACGACATCCGGCACCCTTGAGGCCAAGGCCGTCATAATCGCATCCGGCGCGAGCCCCAGGAAGCTCGGCATCGAAAGCGAAGGAAGGCTGACCGGAAGGGGCGTTTCGTACTGCGCCACCTGCGACGGGAACTTCTTCAAGGGAAAGGACGTAGCCGTAGTCGGAGGCGGCGACGCAGCGGCCGAAGATGCGCTCTACCTGGCAAAGATATGCAGGAAGGTATACCTGATACATAGAAGGGACGCCCTGAGGGCTCAGAACATAGTCCAGAACAGGCTCTTCAACATGGAGAACGTGGAGCTGGTCTGGGACAGCGTAGTGGATGACATCCTCGGTGCGGAGAGGGTGGAGGGCTTGTCAGTAAAGAACGTGAAGACAGGGTCCATAGGAAGGATCGACGTCAATGCGGTCTTCGTGGCGATAGGGCAGGTGCCGAACACTGACCTTTTCAGGACCGAGGTCAAGCTGTCGGAGACGGGCCACATCCACGTCGACCGGGAGATGGCGACGAACATCCCCGGCGTATTTGCCGCGGGAGACGTCACGGTCAAGGCGCTAAGGCAGGTAGTAACGGCTGTTGCGGACGGGGCGATAGCGTCTTATGCCGCGATAAAGTACATAAGCACAGAGCTGTAGGGAAGACATGGGGGACTGCTGCAAGGAAGATGGAGCAAGGACCTGCTCCTGTGAAACGGGCGCAAACCATCACAGCCATGACCATTGGCCGGAACCAGGAGGCAGCGGAGAGGAAAGCAGGCTAAGGCTGCTTCTCGCATGCGGCCTGCTTCTTTTTGCGGCGGGACTGGTCGCGGACTGGGCCTTCGACAGCGAGGCTTCTGTAATCCTCTTCGCCCTGGCATACCTTTCGGTCGGATGGAACGTCGCAAGGCAGGTGCTTGACGACTTCCGGGATGGCCAGTTCTTCACCGAGAACCTGCTCATGACGGTCGCTTCAGTAGGCGCCTTCGCAATAGGCGAGCATGCCGAAGGCGCTGCCGTCATGGTCTTCTACACCCTGGGTGAGGTGCTCCAGAGCCTGGCGGTGAGAAGGTCCAGGGAAAGCATAAAAGCATCAATGGACCTTAGGCCAGACAGGGCAAGGGCAATAAGGGGGGGCTCTGAGGTCGAGTTGGGCCCCGAAGAGGTGGAAGTAGGCGAAATCGTCGTAATAAGGCCCGGGGACAAGGTGCCGCTGGACGGCACCGTCGTCGAAGGCAGCTCCCTTCTTGACATGTCGAAACTGACTGGCGAGTTCATACCCAAACAGGTATTCCCGGGTTCGGCCGTCCTTGCGGGGACGATAAACGGCCCCGGGCTGCTGTCGGTAAGGGTTGACAAGCCGTATGGCCTGTCTACAGCCGCAAGGATCATGCAAAGCGTGGAAGAGGCGGAGGACAGGAAGGCCATACCGGAGCGGTTCATAAGGCGCTTCGCGAAGTACTACACCCCCGCCGTATTCGCCTTAGCAGCCCTGATAGCAGTCGCCCCTCCCGCCCTGGGTTACGGGAGCCTCTCCGAATGGTTGCAAAGGGCGCTCGTGATGCTGGTAATGGCATGTCCGTGCGCACTTGTCATATCGGTTCCGCTGGCCTACTTCGCAGGGATGGGTCGCATATCCCGAAACGGCGTGCTCGTGAAGGGCGCCGCCTTCGTCGACGTGCTCGCCGGCCTGGACACCATCGTTTTCGACAAGACGGGCACGCTGACAGAGGGGAACTTCAAGGTCAGGGAAGTAGTGCCCCTCGGGGACGCTAGCATGCATGACGTGGTGCAGACGGCAGCGTCGGTCGAAGGCGCCTCGGCCCACCCTATAGCGTCTTCAATAGTCGAATACGCCAAAGGGATGGGCCTGGGGAACGAAGGCCCGTTGCCTGACGACTACAGCGAGATACCTGGCGGCGGAGTCATCGCCTCCGTCAACGGCAGGAAGGTGGCCGTGGGCAACGAGAACCTCATGGGCAGGGTAGGGGCGAGCTACGACGATCCTGGATGTTCCGACGAGGTCTGCTCGCACACCGTAGCGGGAGTCGCTGTGGACGGGAACATGATAGGCAGCCTACACCTCGGCGACATGCCCAAGGAGATGGCATCAGACACTATAGCCGAGCTCAAGGCACTTGGAATCGGAAGGATCGTGATGCTCTCAGGCGACAAGAGGCAGGCCGCGGAAGCCATGGCGGCCGTCATCGGGGTCGACGAGGTACATGCCGGGCTCCTGCCACATGAAAAGCTTGCAGAGCTAGAGAAGATAATCTCGCAGGGGCGCAGGACGGCATTCGTGGGCGACGGCGTAAACGACGCGCCTGCCCTCGCGAGGGCAGACCTCGGGATCGCAATGGGCGTCATCGGCTCGGACGCCGCCATAGAGACGGCGGACATGGTGGTCATGGACGACAACCTAAAGAAGCTGCCGAAAGCCATAAGGTCCGCAAGGTACACCAGGGCGATCGCCATGCAGAACATAGTCGGGGCCCTTGCCGTTAAGGCATTCTTTCTGGCGTTGGGAGGAAGCGGACGGGCTGGGATGGTAGAGGCGCTATTCGCCGATGTGGGCCTTACGCTGCTTACTGTGCTCAACTCGTTCAGGCTGTTTTCAGGCGCAGGCAGGGACGGCTTAAGACCGGCAGCCCAGCAGGACGGTCTTATTCACTGATGCATGGCTATATGCAGGACAAAATGCTTGACAGGAGCATCGATGGAGAATAATATTTCACCATAACGCATACTAGAAGGCGGAGGCGCGGACATGGCCCACATATCGATGGCAGAAATGAATCGATATTACATCTATACGACGGCTTGTCTTTGCGCTTACCGTTAGGGTACAGGCAGCGCTTCAGGTACATCGCCTGGGCGGGCGCAGGGACAGGCCGTAAGAAGGGGGCTCGGAATTGCCGGGTCCTATATTTTTTACTGCCTGGCATAAATGCTGCGCGTCCGCAAAAATGAGGAGGATGTACCCATGGAATTCAAGTTGAGGGACGGCAGGACCATACCTGTCGAGATGCACAAGTCGAAGGTCGTTCAGACCATCAAGCTGCTGCCGGCGAAGGATAGGCTTAAAGCCATGCAGAACGCCGGCTTCAACACATTCCTGCTAAGAAGCGGCGACGTCTTCATAGACATGCTCACCGACAGCGGGACAAACGCGATAAGCGACATCCAGCAGGGAGCCACCATGTGCTCTGACGACGCATACGCTGGCTCGGAGAGCTTCTACAGGCTCGCCGACGAGGTCAAGAGGTCCTGGGGCAAGCAGTTCGTGCTGCCCGTGCATCAGGGAAGGGCTGCGGAGCACATACTCGCCCGCTTCTTCGTAAAGCCCGGCACGTTCCTGCCGATGAACTACCATTTCACCACGACCAAGGCGCACTTCGTCATGCAGGGAGGGACTGTCCTTGAGCTGTTCAAGAAGGGTGCGCTGGAAATAGACAGCAACGAGCCGTTCAAAGGCGACATAGACGTAGACGCCGTTGAGGGCGTCATAAAGGAGAAGGGCGCGGACAAGGTCCCATTCGTGAGGATGGAGGCCACCACGAATCTCCTGGGAGGCCAGCCGTTCTCGCTGGCAAACCTGCGCGAACTGAAGAAGATGCTAGAAAAGCACGGCATCCCGATAGTACTGGATGCGAGCCTCGTTTCGGAGAACGCGTACATGATATGGAAGAGGGACTCCACTGCGAAGGGCATGAGCGTAGGGGAGATCCTTCGGGAGATGATGGATCTAAGCGACGTAGTCTACGTATCGGCGAGGAAAAGCTGTTCCGGGCGAGGCGGGATGATTATTACCGACAGGAAGGACCTGTTCGACGGCATGGCGCCCATGGTGCCCCTATTCGAAGGGTTCCTCACTTACGGAGGCATGTCGTCCAGGGAGATCGAAGGGATTGCAGTTGGAATCAGGGAGATGTCGGACCCGGAGGTGGCGGGGTCTTCCGTCGAGATGATCCGCTTCGGCGTCGAGAAGCTCAAGAAACACGGGGTGCCTGTGCTGACCCCAGGCGGGGGACTGGGAATACACCTGGACGCATCAAGGTTCCTCCCCAAGGTCAGCTGGGACCAGTACCCCGCCGGCTGCCTTGCGGCTGCCATGTACATCGCATCGGGAGTAAGGGGCATGGAACGGGGCAGCATGTCGATGGACAGGTCCCCGGACGGAAACCAGGTGCCGTCCGACCTGGAGCTTCTGAGGCTGGCGGTCCCAAGGAGGGTCTACAGCGCATCGCACATTGAATATGTGACGGACATGGCCATCTGGCTTTTCGAGAACAGCGATATCATAGGAGGGCTTAAGTTCACTTATGAGCCTCCCGTGCTTAGGTTCTTCATGGGAAGGCTGGCTCCGACTAGCAGCTGGGACGAGAAACTGGCCGAGGCGGCGACGAGGCAGTTCGGGAATTAAGGATCGCAAAGCAGACAAAAGGGAGCCTGGGATGTATGTCCCAGGCCCCTCGGTTTCACTGATACATGCAAGTGTTGCAGGTCCTCTGGATGACCTCAAGTCCGTAGAGCTCGATGTCGGTCGAAAGGAAGCCTTCCTTCACGGGCTCGGCCCTCATAAGGTCCGTGCTGAGGTATTTCTTGTTGTCGTCCGAGAATATAGTGACGACGTTGGCATCCTTGCCGAGCTTCTCCTGCACCATCACCGCCCCTATGAAGTTCGCCCCCGACGATATGCCAAGCGCAAGCCCCAGCTGGTTTGCCAGTTTCTGCGCCATGATTATCGCATCCCCATCGTCAACCGCAATCACTTCGTCCATGCACTTCATGTCCAGTATAGGGGGTATGAACTCATCCGATATGCCCTGTATCCTGTGTTTCCCGACCTTATATCCCGTGGATATCGTGGGCGAATTGGACGGTTCGAGCGGGTAGAGCCTTATGTCCGGGTTCTTCTCCTTCAGGAACCTGCCAGTGCCCATCACCGTGCCGCCAGTACCCACGCCCGCGATGAACGCATCCGGCTTAAGGCCTTTGCTCTGCATCTGATGCCAGATCTCAGGCCCGGTATGCATATAATGCGCTTCGGGATTGTCGGGATTCGAGAACTGGTGGGGGAGGAAAGCGTCGCCGATTTCGGCAGCCATCCTGTCCGCAGCGGCGATGCTCCCCAAGAAGCCGCCCTGTTCCTTGCTGATCAGCATTATCTTGGCACCCAGGCTCGAAATCAGGCTCTTGCGCTCCTCGCTCATCCAATCCGGCATGAATATAGTCACAGGATGTCCCAAGGCCCTTCCTACGGCCGCAAAGGATATCCCGGTATTTCCGCTTGTAGCCTCGATGATCATGTCTCCGGGCTTAAGCCTTCCCAGCTTGTACGACTTGTTGATTACGTGTAGCGCGATCCTGTCTTTTATGCTTCCTGTCATGTTCAGGTTCTCGGATTTCGCGAAAAGCTTCCTGCGCTCGCCCCTGTATGAAAAATCGATGCAAAGCAGAGGCGTATTGCCGATATAGGCGGAAAGGCTCTCTACCAACGTTGTGTTGACTTTCGAATGCACAAAGCTCACACCCCTCATATTGAGAATACTAAATATAATTATACGATTAAAAAGGGGTAAAATCCTTCAAATGCCCTTGGATATGGAGGCGCCGGCGGTAAGCGGGTTCACCATGTTGCTTATCAACCCCGTGGAGTAAGCCACGGAAGCGCGCCTTATGGATGCTGTGCCGAACCTGGAGGCCATGTCGTCCAGGACCTTGCGTATGCGGGCCCCGGTGTCGGACTGCTCATCCAGGGGCAGCCTGAGCTGTATTTCTTTGGTCAGGCCCGAGACACCCGCCCCTACCAGCCTGATGGGCCTCCCCGGGGTGTAGACCTTTGCATAAAGGTGGAGCAGGGCATCCATTATATGGTCCGTGATGGTCATGTCATAGCCGATCGTGTAAGAGCCACCTACGTCGTTGAAATCCGCGTACCTAAGATGTATGTGGGCCGTCCTTGCGGCCGTCTTCTCGGCCGCCAACCTTGCCGCGAGGCCGTCGGCTATCATGAGAAGGTGCGCCTTGATCACCTCCTCGTCTGCGGTTTCCTGCAGTATGGTGAAGTCGTTGCTCATGGACTTCGTCTTGAAGGGTACGCCCCATCCGAAGGCCGGCTCCCTTCCCTCTATGGAATCGTAAAGCCAGTCGGCCCTGACGCCCATTATCGGGCGCAGCAGCTCCTTAGGGAAGGCCCTCAGCTGACCCAACGTATGCACGCCCCTTTTTGCAAGTGTGGCCGCGGTCCTGTAGCCTATCCCCGGCAGGTCGTCTACGGGCAGCCCGTCGATCTCCCTGGATATCCCGTCCGGGGGGATGACCTTAAGGCCGTCGGGCTTGCCCATATCGGAAGCAAGCTTGGCAAGGACCCGTGTATCTGCGACCCCGGCTGTGACGGTTATGCCGAGGCGCTTCTTTGTCCATGCCCTGAAGTCCTTGGCCACTGTTACCGCCCTTTCATACCCTTCCGGGCAGCTTACGTGGAACTCGTCTATCGAGCACGGATGGACGTACTGGCCATATGTAACAAGCTTCTCGTGCAGCTTCCTGCTGAAATCGAGGTATACATGGGGCTTGCCCCTTATGAAGAAAGCGCTGGGCGCAAGCTTCTTCGCCTGGAAATATGGCATCCCCGTAGTGATGCCTAGCTTCTTGGCCTCCCTTGACTTCGCCGTGACCACACCTCTTTGGGTGGAGTCAGCCGACCCTACCACCGCCACGGGCTTGCCCTTGAGGGAAGGGTTTATGGCCTGCTCGCAGCTGGCGAAGAAGGCGTCGCAGTCTATGAACATCTCTGCCATGAGATCCCCCCTCAGCTGTAGGTGTTCCCGTCCGGCATGTAGACCTTGACGAGCCTCCATGTCATCGTCTCGCTGGAAAGCTCGAGTTCATATACATCCGGCCCCTCAGACTGGACGGCGAAATGGTGCTCTATGACAGCCCCGGCCCTTTTGGCCCAGCGCGCCGTTATCGTGCTCACCTTGTATGTCCTGCCGCTCCACAAGAATGCCAGGGGTGATATCCCGCCCCGGGAGAACCTCGCCGTAACCGATATCGGGCAGGGAAGCGTTCCGTTCATGCCGACCACCACCGAACATATGTTCGATTAGAATCTAACACAAGCTTCGTTCCAAGGCAAGGAAGAAGAACAGGGGAGGCGGGCCCGAAAAGCCCGCCTCCCCTGGCGAAATGCCCTATTTAAGCCAGTATTGTGTCCTTGACGGCTCCGGCTAGAACTTCACGCCTGCGCCGAGTGATACGAACCCGTCCCGCCTGAGGTACTCGAATCCTGTAAACAGCACGAAAGCGCCCGCCGGGTTGTACCTCGCCATGACCGACCCGTTGACGAACCTGTCCCTGAATGCGTATGAGATGGCCGTCTCAAGCTGGAGCTTCCCAGAAAGGAGGGAGAGGAACGCCTGGGCTCCGATGTTGAAATCCGCAAGCCCGGACACGGCGCTGTAAGGCGCGTTGCCGTAGCTCATCCCGGCAGTTGGGCCGAAACCCATGTAGATGCCGCCCTTGTCGTATTTGAGCAGGTCGTAGTCTATGCAGGCCCTTGCTGAGACGGAAACTGGCGATGCCGGCTCGATTACGATAGCTTCTGCGGCAGGAGGAGCCATTCCCCCGATATATGCCGCCATGTTCACCCTTATCCCCGGCATCGTGCCTAGCCCCAGGAAAAGCGAACCCTTCAGGTTCGAGGCCCAATCCGCGCCCGACCACAGCGGGTCGGACGAAAACGCCCTGTATGAGGCCCCTGCTGAAATGTAGGACGAGGCCGAAGCCATAGGCGATGCCGTTAACAATGCAACCATGACAACTGCCAGAAAAACCGGTCTTCTCATTCGGTTTCCTCCCGGATAAAAATCATGCCCTAACGACATGATAACCCCTTGGAGCCCTCCTTGGTATGGCCGCAGGGTTTTTGCTGTATAATTAGTCAGTAAAACGGGTAAGGATTTCACGAGGTGGGACATGGCCGTTTCCGCAGGGTTGAAGCTTCTGGCTGCCAGCATACTTTTCGGCGCGATAGGCACATTCTCGGCGCTCCTGAGGAACGCAGGAGTATCTTCGCTTGTACAGACCACATTCAGGAGCGTCGGCACATCTTTGGCCATGCTCCTTTATTTCGCCTTCATCCGAAGGAAGCCGGCGAATCCCATGAAGCATGCCGCATTCTTCCTGGCCTATGGGCTTTTCTCCATAGTGGGCATGTTCATAGGGTATACATCCTCGGTCGCCCTGGGGACCCCCGTCGCCGTCATTACGCTGCTCGTGAACCTGCAGCCCGTATACGTACTGATAATGGCCGTGACGCTGCTGAAGGAGAAGGTGGACGCCTTCAAGCTGGTACCGGTTGCCATATCGATTGCAGGGGTGGTCATACTGGTCGGAGGATGGAACAGCCAGGGGGGCTTCTTGCTTTCAGGCGTGCTTTTCGCAATGATGAACGGCATCTGCTATGCCCTTTACCTTTACATGACCAAGAGGCTGAGGGCCGAAAGCGGCATGGAACCCATGGACATACTCTTCTGGGGATACCTCGCCGCTTCGATGACGATGCCTCTTGTTCTGTGGCTCATGCCGATGGTCATCAAGGATCCGGCCCTTGTATCGCTCGGGTTCGACTTGAACGCGTCCACTGCGCTATACCTAGCTTCCCTCACCCTCGGTTGTACGTTGTTGCCGTATCTGCTCATAACCCAGAGCCTCGGCAAGGTGGAGCTGTCCACCGCGTCGCTTAGCCTTGTGATGGAGCCGGTGAGCGCGATAATTATCAGTGCCGTTATATTGGGGGAGAAAATTAGGTGGTACCACCTCGCCGGAGGCTGTCTCATACTGTTGGCGGTGATGATGGTGAACATGCCCAGGGAGAAGCTGATAAGGCTGACCGGGAAGAAATAATCAAGCATAACGGAGGGGCATATGAAAGAAGGGGCAAAGGTCATACTGATAACTGGGGCTACGTCGGGTTTCGGAAAGGCGACGGCGCATTACCTGGCCGGGATAGGACATAAGGTCTACGGTTTCGGCAGGTCGGTCGAAGCGCCTTCCAAGGAAGCCGGGGGCAACCTGACCATGATGAGGATGGATGTGAACGACTCCAATTCCGTAAGCGAAGGGGTGAATGCCGTAATCTCTGCCGAAGGGCGGATAGATGTGCTCTTATGCGCCGCAGGCGTCGGATTGGTGGGCGCTGTTGAGGACGTATCCATAGCAGAGGCCAAGGCCCTTTTCGAGACGAACCTGTTCGGCTCGCTGAGGGTTTGCAAGGCGGTGCTTCCGCAGATGAGGACCCAGAAATCTGGCCTGATAATGCTCGTAAGCTCTGTGGCGGGGATCTTCGGGGTGCCCTTCCAGGGCTTATACAGCGCATCGAAGTTCGCCGTCGAGGCAATCGTGGATTCCATGTCCATGGAAGTAAGGCAGTTCGGAATCGACGTGGTCGCGCTGGAGCCGGGAGACTTCAATACGGGCTTCAATGCAAACAAGATGAAGGCCGCGGCTTCCGAAGACGAGGGCTCGCCTTACAGGAAGGCCTACCTCAAAGCCATGAAGAATGTGGACAAGGATGAGAATACGGGCTATACTGCCGATTTCTTCGCAGCGGCCGTGGCGAGGATAATAAAGTCCAGGCGCAGGAGGATAAGATATGTAATAGGCAGCCCCCTGGAGAAGGCCGGCATCCTCCTCAAGAGGGTCTTGCCGCAGAGGGCGTTCGAGAAGCTCCTTTACGCATACTACATGCTGTCGAGATAGGAAACGGAGGCGGCTGTCATGGCAAGCGACATATCTGCCAGATACTCAAAGTACATGTTCCCGACCATAAAGCACCTGTACCAGGAGCCGATCGTCATGGTGAGGGGCGAAGGCCACCACCTTTACGACGAGGACGGAAGGGATTACCTGGACTTCTTCGGGGGAATCCTCACATGCGGGATAGGGCATGCCAACCCGAAGGTGGCCGACGCAGTAGCTGAACAGGCGCACAAGCTCCAGCACTGTTCCACCCTTTACATAATCCCGGGCCAGGTAGAACTGGCAGAAAGGCTTGCAGGCATAGTCCCGCCCGGCATCAGCAAGTTCACTTTCACCAACAGCGGCACCGAGGCGATAGAAGCTGCCATCCTCATGGCGCAGATCTACACGGGCAACGACGAGGTAATCGCCCTCAGGCATTCCTATTCCGGCAGGAGCAAGCTGGCCATAGAGCTGACGGCCCTCCATAACTGGAAACAGGGAGTCGCCCCCTCTGGGAACGTGAAGTACGCGCACAACGGCTACTGCTACAGATGCGCCTTCGGGCTCACATACCCGTCATGCGGGATTAGGTGCGCATACGACCTGGAGGACTTGATCAAGACCAGTACCAAGGGCAGCATCGCCGCACTCATCGCTGAGCCCATACAGGGCGTCGGGGGCGTGATAACCCCGCCTGATGAATTCTTCCCGATAGTGGCGGGTATCGTCCGGAAATACGGCGGCCTTTTCATATCGGACGAGGTGCAGACGGGCTTCGGCAGGACCGGCGGCAAGTGGTTCGGCATAGAGCATTGGGGCGTAGAGCCGGATGCGATAACCGCAGCCAAGCAGATGGCATCGGGCGCGCCGATAGGGGCCCTCATGGCGAAGCCGGAGTTTGCGACGAAATGGACTGCCCCATCGATCACGACCTTCGGAGGAAACCCCGTCACCATGGCAGCGGCGTGCGCCACGATCGATTTCATGAAGGAGAACGACACGAAGTCCAATTCCGCAGCGATGGGAAGGAAGTTCAAGGAAGGCCTCTTGGCATTAAAGGAGAAGCACCCTTCAATGGGAGACGTAAGGGGCAAGGGGCTCATGCTGGGAGTCGAGTTCGTCAAGGAGGACAAGCGGCCGGCCCCCGAGCTTTTCCTAAAAGTCCTCGAGGAGACGAAGAAGAGGGGCCTTCTTGTGGGCAAAGGAGGGCTCAACGGGAATGTGATGAGGCTCGCACCGCATATGACCGTCACGGCGTCCGAAGTTGACACGGCGCTGGCCATCCTGGACGAGGCGATAGGAGAGGCTGCGAAGTAGGGTAATTGCGCACACTCGCTGCGTCAGACAGGTAGAACCAAGATATGGAGAAACTAGCCGCGCTCCAGGCGGATATGCCGCCAAGAGGCGGCTTCGCCATTTGCTTCCGTGCAGAAGTGTGGTAAATTGTTTATAAATAAGTCAACGATAAAGGAGAACTGATGAAACTCCCTTCAGTATTCTGGGATTCTGGATCCGAGGACATGGCCAGGGGTTACTCAGCCCTGGACGGCATGTTGATGTGCCTTGTCTGCTGCAAGAGCTTCGCCCTGGAAGACAGTGAGGCGGCCAAGTCCCATGTCCAATCGAAGCACGGCGACATGTTCGAGCTGCTCCTGGGTTTGGAAAGAGATGAGAGCGGCCTGAGCGAGAACCAGGTGGAGATACTAAGGCGGATCAGGCAGGGGCGGTCTGACAGCGAGATCGTCTCCGAAGGGCTGGCGGGCGCGACTTCCACAGTTAGGGGCTACCGGTCTCTTCTGAGGGAGAAGGAGCGAAAGGCCAAGGTCTTCCTGGCAATCTCCGAGATGTTGGGGCAAGGCGACTACAAGAAAAGGCGTCCCGGCAGGAAGCCTAGCAAGGGGTGGAGCATATTGGACGAAAGGTTCGACATAACCGAAGAAGAGAAGAAAAGGGTCCTCAAGACATACTTCGACGACGATAAAGGTGCGTTAAGATCGTTCCCATCCAAGGAGAAGAACAAGATCGTGATACTTGAGAAACTGGCAGAGCTTTTCGAGAAGGGCAGGACCTACGACGAAAAGGAGGTAAACCAGATTCTCTTCAGGGCTTACAACGACATATCCACATTAAGGAGGTACCTTGTAGAGTACAAGTTCCTCGCCAGGGTTGCAGACGGGACGGCTTACTGGCGAACGGATCCCTGGCATAAAGAGTAGATAGCAATATACATTTTATCGCATCAGAAGGCCTGCCAAAAAAGACGGCAGGCCTCTGTTATGCTGCCATAAATAGTAACGCGAAAATTCCTGATTGAATAATAAGAATATATATTGACAAAATGACGCATAAATATTCATAATAACGTCATATAGTTTCCCGAGGAGGTAATGGCATGAAGAAATCAACCGCGTTGTCACTGGCAGCAGTCCTGTTGCTGATGATGTTCTCCGTCTCCGCGGCGGGGGCCGTCTCAGGGTTCAAGTTCGAGGTCAAAGTGCCCGACGATTTCGTAGGGGAGCTGAACGGCAGGTGCCTTGTGGCTCTCACCAAGGATGTAAGCAAGAGCGACCCGTACAAACAGGTCAGCCCGACGGGAGTGCCGGTGTTCGGCAAGACGGTCTTCGGGCTCAAGGCAGGGGATGTCATCACCTTCACGGCAGACGACAAGCAGGTATACGGCTTCCCGTTCCAGATGGACGCGATACCCCAGGCCGAGCTGTACGTGCAGGCGTTCTTCGTGAAGTATACGAAGTTCACCCGCGCAAACGGCAGCACCATCTGGGCCATGGCGGACCATGGAGGCGGAGGCAACATGTTCTCCAACCCATACAACCTTTACAGCAAGGTTGTGAAATCCTTCATAGACGTCAGCACTCCGTCAACGGTCAAGTTGGAGCTGACCGAGATGATACAGCTTCCCAAGCCTTTGAAGGAGGGAGAGGTCACGCAGCAGGGCAATTATGAGGACAAGCCCTATTTGAAATACGTGAAGATACAGAGCAAGCTGCTGACGGAATTCTGGGGAACGCCGATGTACATAGGCGCGAACGTCCTTCTTCCCAACACCTACGGCAAGGTCCCGGGCAAGAAATACCCCGTGCTCTATTACCAGGGCCACTGGCCGGGCGGAGCGGCCCCTCTCAGCTACGAGAGCACCAGTGCCGCCGGCAAGGCGCTCAAGGAGTTCTGGGACAGCGCCGATGCACCGCAGATGCTGGCGATAACCATAAGGGACGCAAACCCCTTCTACGACACATCGTATTCCGTCAACACGGCCAACATAGGGCCATGGGGCGATGCCATAACGAAGGAACTGATACCGTATCTTGAAAAGACCTTCGACATAATAGCCGAGCCATGGGCCAGGATGCTCGCCGGCGGTTCGACCGGAGGATGGGAATCGCTTGCAATGCAGGTGTTCTACCCCGATTACTTCGGCGGCACCTGGTCGATGTGCCCCGATCCGGTGGACTTCAACTACTACCAGATCGTCAACATATACAAAGACGACAACGCCTATTACATAGACAAAGGCTGGTATAAAGTCGAAAGGCCAGGCTCAAGGAAGACCGACGGGAACATAAACTACATGATGAAGGACGAGAACTTCTGGGAGGTGGCAGTCGGAGGCCTCGAGGCGATAAGCCTCGGACAGTGGGCGGTATGGGAGGCGGTCTACGGCCCGATGGCGGCCGACGGATACCCGGCCAGGATCTGGGACCCGCTGACAGGCAAGATCGACAAGGCAGTCGCGGAGTACTGGAAGCAGAATTTCGACCTGAACTACAAGCTGCAGAAGGAGTGGCCAACCCTCGGCCCCAAGCTGGTGGGGAAGATACACCTCAGAGGCGGGGACATGGACGCATATTACCTCAACAATGCCCAGTACCTGCTCGGAGACTGGCTCGAGACTACCAAGGACCCGTATTACGCAGGTTACTCCGTCACTTTCCCGAGGATGGGGCATACCGGCAACATAAGCAATCCGGACCTTCTCAAGGAGATGGCGGCGCACATGATCAAATACGGCCCTGCGGACGCGGCGGCAATCCTGGCTGCCAAATAACGGGACACGAACCTCAAGGCGCCGGAGGGGATGCCCACCGGCGCCTTCGCCTTGCCCTAAAACGGATTCTGAGTTGCATGGCAGGAATGCGGGATTGTCTGCTAGAATGGACTCAGCATTATTTGGAGGTGCTCATATGCCCGCATTCGACATATCAATGATCAAAGGGGTGTTCGCCCCGATAGCGACCGCCTTCGACGACTCAGGGGAGCTGGACCTGGCATCTTTGCGCAAGAACATGCAGATATGGGAGAAGAGCAGGATGAACGGCTACGTCGTCCTGGGATCCAACGGGGAGGCCAACTTCCTGTCCTTCGACGAGAAGATCAGGCTGATTTCGGAAGTAGTGCAGTTCAATCAGGGCAAAAAGGTAGTCATAGCAGGAACCGGAGTAGAAACCACCAGAGAGACCGTCAAGCTGACCCTCAAAGCAGCTGAAGCCGGCGCGCAGGTCGCGCTCGTGCTTCCTCCTTTCTTCTTCAAGGCCGCCATGGGCAACGCAGCACTGGCGGAGCATTACAAGGCAGTGGCGGACGCGTCCCCGATTCCCGTGATGGTGTACAACATGCCCGGCAATACTGGGCTTAACCTTTCCTCCGGCCTTGTGGCCGAGGTATCGTACCATCCCAACATCGTGGGCATAAAAGACAGCGGCGGCAACATAGTGCAGATAGGCGAGATAATAGCCAAGTCCAAGCCCGGTTTCATAGTGTTCGCAGGGTCCGGAAGCTACCTGCTTCCGACGCTTGCCATGGGGGGCAAGGGCACTACAGCCGCCTTGGCGAACATAGCTGCCGACGAGTTGGCCGACATCTATGACGCCTTCTGCGCCGGCGATATGGCCAAGGCCAAGGAAGCGCAACTTAAGGTGATGGACCTCAATGCTGCCGTGACGAGCAGATGGGGTGTACCTGGCCTCAAGGCGGCCATGGACATGATGGGTTACATCGGTGGCAAGCCGAGGCTGCCGATGCTGCCCCTGCCT
This sequence comes from Bacillota bacterium, assembly GCA_017994615.1. GTDB lineage: Bacteria > Bacillota > DTU025 > DTU025 > MWDF01 > MWDF01. The sequence continues at coordinate 18,806 of JAGOKM010000003.1, forward strand.
GAGAAGGACAGGGCTGAGCTGGAAAAGATAATCGAAAAGTTCAAGATAAAGGCATAAGAGCAGATAATTTTATGAGATAGAAGCTGCTAATCTGATGTGGCAGCTTCTGTTTTATTAAGAATATTAGCAATAACAAATATCGAAAAAGAACTACCTAAAGATGTACTGACTACTACATATTGGTTTTGTTCTTCCAACTTACACTTACACACTTTGCTTAATCTGCCTTAAATATCGGCATGAAATCGGGGAATGATTGTGAAATAAATATAGTTCTTGTAATATTGTTTGTTAAGTTTTATTTATATTAGTAGTAACTACTACATTTTCGAGGTGTAAATGTTATGCGGCACGAAATCGACCTGTTGAATTCAATCCTCCAAAAAAGGACTAATTCATGCTGGTCAGAAGGGCGTGTAGCAGAAGCCATACTAAATGAGCCTCACATAGCCATTAATGAAAGCATCGGTAGTTTGGCTGCCAGAGCTGGTGTTAGTGAACCGACAATAATGAGATTCTGTAGATCAATAGGATTTTCTGGGTACAGAGAATTCAAGGGAGAGCTAGCAAAGAGCCTCGTTAGAGGAGTTCCTTTTGTGAATCAGCAGGTGGAAGCATGCGATGACGCTAGGACATATGTGAAAAAGATTGGGGACGCAGCGCTCGATCAACTCTCAAAGCTGATTGGCAAACTCAATATAGAAAGCATAGAGAAAGCTGTTAATCTACTTTCATCTGCCAGAAGGGTTGAGTTCTGGGGATTTGCTGCATCTGCGGCAGTTGCGATAGATGCACAGCAAAAATTCTTTAGATTGGGGATTCCTTGCAACGCATACTCTGACCCACATATGCAATGTATGTCTGCAAGTATACTAAGCCCTGACGATGTGATAGTTATTGTCTCCCATACAGGCAGAACAAAGGAACTTCTAGAAAATGCGAAGATTGCACTAGATTCAGGCACAAATGTGATAGCATTAACGGCTACAAATTCCCCATTATCAGTAATATGTACGCTTTTTGTTCCTGTGGACATTGATGAGGATACTGATGTATTTCCACCGATGGTTTCAAGACTTGGGCATCTATTAGCCTTGGATATTATAGTTATAGGAGTTGCACTGAGGAGAGGACAGCAGACTTCAGAGCGGCAAAAGAGAATTAAGAAGGCTCTTTCATGCAAGAGAATCACGATTGAAGGTGATGCTGATGCTGAAAATTCTTAAGCTAGCTGAGAGAAATCTTATCTGGATCAACAAGACCTTAATAACACTGCTGTTCTTTTTAATGTTCATCTTGGTATTCGCAAATGTTGTAACTAGGTATTTATTCAGTTTTTCTATGAACTGGGCTGAGGAAATCTCCAGATTTCTTATGATTTGGGTTGCATATCTCGGTATTGGTTTGGCAATGAAGGAAGGCCATCATGCTTCAGTGCAAATTCTGCAAGATGCCTTGCCGAGCAAGGCATACCCTTATGCAAGAGGTTTTGTAGCAATAGTGATGATAGTTTTCATGATTATCGTTACTTATCTAGGAATTGATTACTCCAGGTTCGCCATGGACCAGCAAACCGCCGCAATGCTCTGGCCAGTTGGCATAATATATCTTGCAATACCTATAGGGTCTCTGCTATTCATCATCCATATGATTAGTGCATTTGCAGATTACGTAAGTCCTAAACACATAGGAGAATCAGCAGAGATGCTAACAGCAATCAAATCTGCAGATAGGAGAAAATCCTAGATGGCAGTATCATTGATGATTTGCTTCTTCGTAGGATTAGCGATTGGCCTTCCTGTGTCGTTTGTTATGGGAATTTCAGCATTCATTAGTTTTATAGTGGATGGCTCACTTCCCCTTGCAGTACTTCCTCAGCAATTTTTCGCAGGAATCAATTCCTTTCCAATAATGGCGATACCATTCTTTATGCTTGCCTCAGATCTTATGAGCGGAGGAAAGCTCACCGATGCGCTGATTGATTACTCCAACAATATTGTTGGCCATATTAGAGGCGGTTTGGGTCATGTCAATGTCCTTGTAAGCGTATTCTTTGCAGGTATCAGCGGATCTGCCCTGGCAGATGCAGCGGGTCCTAGTGCAGTGGTAATGAAAATGATGCGAGAAGCCGGTTATGATGCATATTATGCTGGTGCCATAACCGCCGCTTCGGCGGTTATTGGACCTATCATACCACCCAGTATAATAGCCGTAATGTATGCTTTGAGCGATAATAGGACCACTGTAACTGGTCTTTTCATTGCTGGTGTAATCCCAGGATTACTTCTTGCAGCAGGGCTTATGATACTCAACCATATAATTTCTAGCAGGAGAAACTACAGATTCCATCATAATAAGCCAACCCTTAGGGTTCTGTTAAAGAGTTTTGTAAATGCTGTCCCAGCGCTTTTATTACCAGTAATTATTCTAGGGGGGATATTTGGGGGAATATTTACGGCAACTGAAGCAGCAGCTGTAGCAGTCGCATACTCACTAATAGTTGGCTTAATCAGAAAGTCGCTCAATTTTGATTCTTTAAAGCAGATATTCTTAAGGAGCGCACTGATAACTTCTGCGGTAATGCTTCTTGTTTCTATGGGTTCAGCATTCTCTTGGTCACTTGCATTCGCCCAAGTACCACAAAAAGCAGCAGCGTTGATTTCGGGGATAACTACAGATGCAACGATGTTAATGGTGCTTATAGCTATAGTAGCCACAATAGCAGGCATGTTTGTGGATACGCTTCCAGCTGTGATCATCCTTACACCTGTTATAGCCCCAATAGCAGCAAAAGCAGGGCTCAATCCATTACATACAGGAATGGTAGTAGTGCTTAGCATTGCAGTAGGCATGTTGACGCCCCCTGTAGCACCTCTGTTATTTGTCGTTTCAACTGTAGGACGTATCAAGTACGAAAAGTTGGTAGCTAGCGTCTTACCGTTTATTCTAGTTGAGTTTGCGGTTATTGGCCTTGTAGTTCTGTTCCCGGTTTTTAGCACATGGTTACCACGGCTTCTAGGTCTGGCAAATTGATGAAAGCAAGTCAAAAGGTAATCCAATATCGAAAGGAGCAGAAAAAATGTTGAAGAGAAGAATGTTGAGCACTTTTGCAACCGCACTCGTAATCGTAATGTTCGTTGGCCTAGCAATGAACGTGCAGGCCAAACAGGTCACAATCCGCTATACTCATTTTCAACCCGCTTCTTTGGACCAGCCTAAGCAGGCAGCAGCACTTGCTTTCAAGGCTTATGTTGAAGGCGTATCAGGTGGAGATATCAAAGTTGACCTATTCCCGAACAGTCAGCTAGGTGATGCAAACGTGGTTTTAGAAGGTTTGAAAATGGGTTCCATTCAGCTCGGTGTGGTACATGACGGCCCAATCTCTAGTATCTATCCCCCTATGATGGTTTTTAATCTGCCATACTTGTTCCAAGACCAGACTGAAGCTTGGTATGTCTTTGACAGTCAGTTTACAAAAGACCTTGGCGAGATGATGAGGAAGGCCACCGGTATTAGGCTGCTTGCACTAGCCGATAATGGCATCAGGCACTTTACCAACAGCAAGAAGGAAATCCGCACCCCCGCTGATATGAAAGGGCTCAAAATGAGGATACAGCCTAGCCCGTTTTATGACACTCTCGTTAGGGCTTTAGGTGCTAGCCCATCGGCTATAGGATGGACAGAACTCCCTGCAGCGTTGCAACAGAAAGTTGTAGATGGGCAGGAAAACGGTGTGACAAACATCCTCGCAGCCGATCTTTATCAGAATCAAAAGTTTATTACGCTGGATGCTCATGTATATAGCTACCATGCATATCTTATGAATGACAAATTCTTCAGCTCGCTTTCACCCGAGCAGCAGCAAATAGTACTGAAGGGCATTGAAATAGCAAAGTGGATACATAGAGGAATGACTGCTGCTCAAGATATGAACGCAACCACCATTCTTACAGACAAGGGCATGAAAGTCACAGCCCTTACTGCTGCAGAGTTAAAGGCATTTAGAGACGCAGCGCAGAAGCCTGTAGCTGACTGGATGGGCACACAGATCGACAAGAAGCTGATAAGTGATTTAATAAATCTTGTGGATTCTCTACGTAAATAGCATTAATCCATTGTAAAAAGAAGGATGGAGAAAGGATGGCCAGTATGCCTGGAATAAAAGTGTTGATAGTAGACGTCAATTATCCTAATTATGAAGAGGAAGCCAGAGTGTTGGCCTCCTTCTCTCCATCAATAATTCATCTCAAGGCAAACGGTGATTCTTCGGTGATAAGAGCTTCTGCTAAAGATGCCGACGCAATCATGGTTAGAGAAGCGCATCTTGATGGTGAAACGATTAATGGGCTTGAGAAATGCAAGGTTATAGTCAGGTACGGTGTCGGAGTGGATAACATCGACCTTGAAGCAGCCAAGGCAAGGCGTATCGTCGTGGCCAACGTACCGGTTTATGGTAAGGAAGAGGTTGCAGATCATGCATTAGCACTGTTATTGGCCGTATCAAGGAGGATTGTCAGCAGGGATGCAGCGGTAAGAAGGGGGGCTTGGGGTATTTCCTATCGCGAGCCTATCTATTCTTTCCATGGCAAGACTTTAGGCCTTGTGGGTTTAGGTAGAATTGGGACAGCATTTCTCAAGAAAGCGATGACCTTGAATTTCGCAAAGGCCTTGATTTACGATCCTTTTCTGAAGACAGTCCCCAAAGGGGCTGAACTTGTCCCTTTAGAAGTTGTGATGGCCGAGAGTGATGTTGTTTCTATACATGCCCCCTTGACGCAGAACAATAAAAATCTTATTGACGCCACAGCGATTCATTCCATGAAAAAGGGTGCCATAATTATTAACACATCCCGCGGAGGGTTGGTAGACGAGAAGGCTCTTGCAGAAGCGCTTGAAAATGGAAAGCTTTTTGGAGCGGGCATAGATGTTTACGAGAAAGAACCACCTGACATTAATTGTAAGCTATTCAAGTTAAATAATGTAATACTGACTGACCATACAGGATGGTACTCTGAAGAATCAATGCATGATCTTCAAGCTAAAGCTGCAGATGAGGTACTGAGGGTGCTTTCTGGAAAAGAACCTAGGTCATGGGTCAATAGATGGTAGAAAGATCATATCTATGGAGGTCTTAAAATGTACCCAAAGGAGATTATTGAGAAATTCATGGGCTTTGCCTCGGCTTCAGTAGCGGATGCCGTAGACAAAGTCACTGGCAGGCGAGGCTATATGGATGACGTTATTAAGCCAAGGATAAACGATAAGCGTATCGTAGGACCCGCAGTTACTATTAAGGAGTCGAAAACCTACGAGAAGCTCCCTCCAACTCTTGCACTTCAGGCAATAGATGAATCTGATGAAGGCAGTATTATAGTTATAAGTCTTGATCCAACGGACAGAGATGTCGCAGTTTGGGGAGGTCTGATGACAGCGGGCGCGGTCGCAAACAACCTTGCTGGAGCTGTACTTGACTCTGGCCTTAGGGATGTAATCGAGATAAAACGCGATTTCGATTTTCAGGTGTTCTCCAGATCAATATCTCCTGGCACTACCGTCGGCAGGTACAAGACCGATGCTATCAATATCCCGGTAATGTGCGGTGGCATAATGGTAAATCCTGGCGATCTTATAGTTGGTGACTTGGATGGTATTGTCGTTGTCCCAAGAGACTCTGTAAACAGAGTACTTGAAGCTGCCATGGAGATAGAGGCAAGGGAAGCAGAACAGACTAAATTCATCAAAGAAACGAAGTCTATAAGGAAGGGTATCGAAAAGTATAACAGGATATAGCATGGAAGGAGCCTCATAATGGACATCATCTCTCTGGGTGAGCCGATGATGGAGCTGAGCGAATTAGTCCAACCGAATGGACTGACATATTATCTTCCTGGATTTGGAGGAGACACATCTAACTTCGCAGTCGCAGCGAGTCGCAGCGGTGCTAGCGTAGCCTATTTCACTAGGATTGGCAAGGATGCCTTCGGAGACAGATTTTTAAAGCTATGGGAGGATGAGGGCATTGATACATCTCTAGTTGTAAGAGACCCTGAGTCATTTACCGGGATGTATTTCATCACATACGACAAAGAAGGGCATAAATTTACATATTTTAGGAAGAATTCAGCAGCAAGCCTTATGACTCCTGATGAAGTACCGGAAGAGGCTATAGCAAACTCTAGGTTGCTTCATATATCAGGAATCAGTCAAGCAATCAGCACAAGTGCCTGCGATGCTGTTTTCAAAGCAGTTGAAGTGGCTAAGAAGGCTGGAAGCAAAATAAGCTACGATCCAAACTTCCGACCTAGGCTTTGGGGAAATGACAGAGCTAGAGCTGTGATTGACTATACTGCCTCACTTTGCGACATCTTCCTTCCAAGCTTAGATGAGGCTGAAGTCATAACCGGAATAAAGTCCCCTGAGGGGATAATTGAGTATTATTTAGGCCTAGGTGCACGAATAGTAGCTTTGAAAATGGGTAAAGAAGGCGCAATTGCCAGTGATGGCTCAGAAACTGCTTATGTTGAAGGCATAAAACTAGAAACCATTGACGCGACTGGAGCCGGTGATACTTTCGACGGATTCTTTGTTGCTATGTTGTTGACTGGTAGGAAAATTGCTCAAGCTCTTGAATACGCTAACGTTGCAGCAGCTCTTTCAACTAGAGGACATGGGGCTGTTGCACCAATACCTCGTTATATTGAGGTAGAGGATTTCTTAAGCAAGAACCGCATATGAATACGAGTATTTAAATAGACGGAAGCATAAGTAAAGATTAAGAAGGGTAATTAAGCAGTGGAGTATTTTCGGATACGGATTAAATGAGGAGAAAAAGGAGCTCTCTTAAAGAGCCGGAAAAGGATTCTCACATTAATCCTGTTGCACAATGACCAGCAGGAGGTAGGGAATGTATTCAATAAAGAAGGAAACCAACTTGTCCCTAATCATTGATACCGGGGTAGTCGCTGTCATTAGATCTAATAACAGCTCTGAGATGATCAACATAGTAAAATCCCTTGAAAAGGGCGGCATTAAAGCAATCGAAGTTACGATGACAGTTAACGGTGCAATAGAAGCCATACGTGACATCTCGGAAAAAATGAAGGACAGAGTGTTAATCGGAACTGGTACTGTAATAGACGAAGTTACAGCAAAGTTATCTATCCTTGCTGGTGCGGAATTCATTGTTTCGCCCGTGTACAAACAAGAAATCGTCACAGTGGCAAAGCGTCATTCGAAGATAGTAATACCAGGAGCGTTTACTCCAACTGAAATACTTACGGCATGGGAGGCAGGAGCTGATGCAGTAAAGGTATTTCCTGCGACCAAGCTGGGCCCAGAATTCTTTCGAGATATGGCAGGACCTTTTCCACAGCTAAGGCTAGCACCTACTGGAGGCGTCACATTAGGTAATGTAGCGGATTACATTAAAGCCGGTGCTGCTTTTGTGGGTGTAGGCTCGTCCCTTATTGACCGGGATATCATTGAAAACAAGAGGTGGGAGCAGTTAGAAGAAAGGGCAGTGAAATTCATAGAAGAAGTGAAAAAAGCAAGAACTTCTATCAATTAAAAGGACTCGATTAATGTTAAGTATCAAGTAACAAAAGGACTGAGGCGATAATTGCCATCAGTCTTTTGTGCTTTGATTATTGCAAATTACCTGTCGAAGAATGGATTCTTGCCTGTCGCTGAAAGAGGAATTCCAGCAACAACATCAGATTCCATGAAGCCAAGGCGCCTTGCAGAGACACCTATTCGGTACATTATCCTATTATCTACGTTATGAATCGATGCAGTCTTAACTGCAGAACCTACTGCTATTCCTAAGTCCTGTATCTTCCAGGCACAGTTAGGGCCTGAAAACTCGGTTCCTTTCCTATATACTTCGGTAAGTTCCTTACAAGTGTCATAGCCACATGCTCCACAGTTTAATCCTATGCCAGAACAGTGTTTAAGCCCAATTAACAAGACTGCTTTGCTAATGTCCACTCCCTTTGCGTCGCGGTCGAAATTCCTCTTTCCGGTTTGCTCGCCATATAGCCTTAAATCATCAGCAAGAGCTCTAATTTCCTCGCCTTTTAATATCCGAGTCTCAATAAAATCCGAACCTGCAGCTTTCGGCGCGGTCCTAGCCGATAAGGCCATTAATTCTGCGACGTAAACGACTGCATCTAAAGACAATGCGCACACCTCCCCAAAATTTCGATTTGTTGCCTACAAGTACTTGAGAGAACTAGAATAAGCTTATTCTATCAGGAGGTAGACGAAATGCCAAAGATGAAGCTTTCCTCGTGGAACGTAAACGGCATCAGGGCATCGGTGAAGAAGGACCAGGGCATCCTCTCTTACATCAGGGACGGGGCGCCCGATGTTCTAGGGGTGCAGGAAGTGAAGGCGGACTTGAGCCAGATACCGTCCATGCTGCTGGAGATGCCCGGCTATAGGACGTACTTCAACACGGGCGAGGTGAAGGGATATTCCGGAGTGGGGCTTCTGTGCAGGCAAGAGCCCATAGAGGTCATTGACAGCATCGGGGTGCCGGAATTCGACCGCGAGGGAAGGTTCATAGCTGCGGACTTCGGGGGCTTCGTGATGGCCAACGTCTATTTCCCGAACGGCGGGCAGTGGCCGGAGCCCTGGCCGCTGGACCTTGAATGGCCCAAGGGCCTCGACTGGGAAGGATGGATGGCCTACAAGGGCTGGCCCGGCTGGCTCGACAGGCTTAGGTACAAGATGGCATTCTATGAGAAATTCATGCAATGGGCCATAGGGCTTACAGCCTCAGGCAGGCACTTGGTCGTATGCGGAGATGTCAACACGGCGCACAAGGAGATAGACCTAGCACGTCCGAAGAACAACGAGCGGACCACCGGCTTCCTGCCGGGGGAGAGGGATTGGATAACGAGGTTCCTAGGTGCGGGCTTCGTCGACACTTTCAGGGCTTTCAACCAGGAGGGCGACAACTATACCTGGTGGGACCTGAAGACCAGGGCCAGGGACAGGAACGTCGGCTGGCGCCTGGATTATTTCTTCGTAGATGCGCCCTTCATGGGCAAAGTAAAGGGCGCCGCCATAGAAAAGGAAGTCCTGGGTTCCGACCATTGCCCTGTCTCGATAACAGTAGAGACCTGATTGGACGGGGCATTATCAGATGAAGTAGATCAGGAGAAGGCCGGCGACTGAGCCGATTACGGTGCCGTAGGTCCCGGAATGCCCCACCGCCGAGCTCTGGGATTCGGGGATGAGCTCGTCGGCGACTATGTACATCATGGCGCCTGCAGCCATGCCCAAGGACAAGGACACCGCAGCATGGGAGATCGAGCCGAAGGCGGCGCCCAGGAATGCGCCCACCGCCATCGGAAGGCCGGCCATGGCACCTATGCTGATGACCTTCCTCCTGCACAGGCCGCAGCCGACCAAAGGCGCCCCCAGGGCCAGGCCCTCGGGCAGGTTATGCAAGGCGATGGCTATGAAAAGCGTAATGCCGAGCTCCTCGCTGTGGGCGAAGCCTGCCCCTATCGCAAGGCCCTCGGGAAGGTTATGGATTGCGATGCCGAGCGCCGTAAGGACCCCTGTCTTGTAGAGCTTCGGGTCAGCCCCCGGCTCAAAGTTGAGGAAGTGCTGATGGGGCAGCGCCTTGTCTATGAGGGTCATGCTGAGCGCCCCGACGATGAATCCAAGGAAAGCGACCACCATGCCCAGCTTGGAATCAGGGTATGCAATGCTTCCCGCGTGTATGGCTTCAGGCATGAGGTCTGCGAAGACCAGCGAGACCATTACGCCCGATGCGATCCCAAGCATCATGCTTATATGCTTCTTTGCCCTGTCTCCCAGGAAAGTGGGTATGAGGCTGCCCAGGGCCGTGCTGACAAGCCCGGCCAGGAGCCCTATCAATGTTATCTTCCAGATCTGCATATTTGCCTGTACCTCTTGCCGATGATATGCCCCGGGGCATAGATTCATGTTACATTCTATGGTGCCCATAATCAAATGATTTGGTCGAAACCAAGATCCGGAGGTGCGACATGCTTCTGGCGGTCGACATAGGGAATACCAACATAGTAGTAGGCATATTCCGGGGAGAGAAGCTGGTGGCGTCGTTCAGGCTCTCCTCCGACAGGGACAGGACCGCGGACGAGTACGGGATCCAGATGGCCCACTTCCTTGGTAGGGACGGCATCGCCAACGGCATGATAGAAGGCGCCATAATCTCCTCGGTCGTGCCTCCCTTGAACGAGACCATTGAGAAGGCCATATCCCAGTACTGCGGTGTTTCTAACCCTCTTCAGGTGGGACCGGGGCTCAAGACGGGGCTGGCCATAAAGATCGAGAACCCCAAGGAAGTGGGAGCTGACAGGGTATGCGACGCTGTGGCGGTGGCGGCGCTGTATGCAGCACCCGCCATAGTTGTGGACTTCGGCACCGCCACGACTTTCAGCGCGGTAGACTCCGAGGGAGCTTTCGTCGGAGGGGCCATAGCCCCCGGGGTCATGACGGCCAGCGACTCGCTCTTCTCCAAGGCGTCCAAGCTGCCGAGGGTCGACATAGCCAGGCCGAGGGCGGCGATAGGGAAGAACACGGTGGCGGCCATGCAGTCGGGCATCTTCTTCGGCGCCATCGGCATGGTCGAGGAGCTGGTCAGAAGGTTCAAGGCCGAGATGGGCGGTGAAGGCGTCAAAGTGGTGGCAACGGGCGGCCTCGCCCCCCTCATAGCAAGGGAGACGGGAGCGATAGACATAGTCGACCCGGACATCACGCTGCAGGGCCTGCGGATCATATACGAAAGGAACGTGAACTGAGATATGTCCGAGAAAGAACTCTTCGAGGCCACTAAGAGAGACGAATCCGGCCTCGAAAGGGTGATAATCGCAGCCGTGGACTTCAATGAGGGCGGCTACGAGGCGAATGCCGGCTTCGACCAGGACGAATCCATGCTTGAGCTCGCCGAGCTCATAAAGACCGTGGACGGCGTCGTGGTAGGCCAGGTCATGCAGAAGAGGCAGAAGCCCGACCCGGCGTACTATATCGGAAGCGGGAAGGCCGAGGAGATCGCCGTCATGTGCGAAGGCCTCGACGCCGATACTGTGGTCTTCGACGACGAGCTAACACCAGGGCAGCACGCCAAGCTCGAGAAGGTCATCGGAAGGAAGGTCATAGACCGCACCCAGGTGATACTGGACATCTTCGCAAGGAGGGCGTCGACTGCGGAGGGAAAGCTTCAAGTCGAGCTCGCCCAACTGGAATACCTGTTACCGAGGTTGGTCGGAAGCAGGGAGGCGCTTTCCCGCCTGGGCGGCGGCATCGGCACCAGGGGCCCCGGGGAAACGAAGCTCGAAACCGACCGGAGGGTGATAAGGCGCAAGATCCGCGACGTCAAGGAGAAGATCGAACAGATAAGATCAAGGCGCCAGATACAGAGAAGCAGCAGGAAGGAAAACGAGATCCCGGTCGCTTCGCTGGTCGGATATACCAACGCCGGCAAGTCGAGCCTCATGAACCTGATGACTGGGGCATCCGTGCTGGTTGAGGACAAGCTCTTCGCCACGCTGGACCCGACGACGAGGAAGCTGGCGCTCCCGAACAACCAGGAGATGCTGGTGACCGACACCGTAGGCTTCATAAGGAAGATACCCCACCACCTTGTCGTGGCGTTCAGGGCGACTCTGGAGGAAACGATGGAGGCCGACATGCTCATCCACGTGGTGGACGCATCGAGCAAGTTCGCGCAGCTTCAATACGATTCCGTCCTAGCTGTGCTGAAAGAGCTGGGCGCCGACGACAAGCCGATGGTCACTGTGCTTAACAAGTCCGACAGGCCCGAGTCGGCGGAGGGGATTAGGAAGCTGCTTTCCGCAGTGCCCAACCCCGTGGTAGTCTCCTCCCTTACAGGTGAAGGGCTGCCAAAGCTCCTTGAGGAGATAATGAAGGTGCTGTCAAGGAGGCTGGTGCGCGTCGAGGCGTTCATGCCCTACGACGAGCCGCTATTAAGGGAAGCCGAGGCGCACGGGGCCATAATCGTCAGGGACTACGTCGACAACGGCGTCAAGCTTGTAGCCGAGGTTGAATCCTCCCTGGCGGCGAGGATAGAGGCGAAGTACCCTAAAAACGGCGGGGAGAGGGCATGAGCTTCAGAATCGGCGGGATCACTATTGAAGGGGCCCCTGTGATGCTAGCACCGATGGCAGGGGTAACGGACCTGCCGTTCAGGATAATCGCAAGGCGCATGGGAAGCGCCGTCTCCTATTCAGAGATGCTCAGCGACATGGCCCTCACTTACGGAAGCAGGAAAACGAGGGCCATGTTGAAGCTCGATCCGCTTGAGAAACCGGCTGTGGTCCAGCTTGCAGGTTCGCGCCCTGATGTGATGGCGGCGGCCGCCGCCATTGTGGAAGGGGCGGGGGCCTGCGCCATAGACATCAACATGGGCTGCCCCATGCAGAAGATAACGTCTAACGGGGAGGGGGCGGCGCTTATGAAGGAGCCAGGCAGGGCATCCAGGATAATCTCGGCTGTGAAGTCCGCCGTAAAAGTCCCCGTTACAGTGAAGATAAGGAAGGGCTGGGACGAGCTGTCCGAGAACTACCTGGATTTTGCCCTGATGTGCCAGGAATCCGGGGCGGACGCCGTTGCCATACACGCAAGGACAAGAAAGCAGTTCTACTCCGGCGAGGCCGACTGGGACGCAATCAGGAAGGTCAAGGAAAGGCTCTCCATCACCGTCATCGGCAACGGCGACGTAAGGTCGGCGGAGGACGCAGTGCGCATGTTGCGGGAAACCGGATGCGACGCCTGCATGATAGGTCAGGGGGCCCTGGGCTACCCATGGATATTCAGGGAGGCCAAGTCCCTGATCGAGACGGGGGTGAAGATCCCTCCTGCCGGCCTGGACGAGGTGTTCGAAGTGGCCGCGGAGCACCTGGCTTCGATGGTGAGGCATTTCGGGGAGAAATCGGCGTGCCTGAAGATGAGGAAGCACCTTTCGTGGTATGTGAAGGGCTTCCGCCAGGCGACGGACGCCAAGGACAGGATAAACACGCTCAGCACCTGGGAAGACATGCACGCATTCCTGCAGGAGTACCACGCTTTTCTTGCCGACAGGCAGCACACCTCCAAAATGATGTACCTGAATGCTTGAAGCAGAAGGCATGAGGGTATAGAATCCACTTGTGCACAACATTGTACACATGGAGGAAGAATGGAACTCGTCAGGATAGGCGACAAGGTCATAGACAAGGACAAGATAGCAAGGACGGTATCAAGGGTCCTCCAGCTCAGGGCGGAAGGCCAGTCCCAGGCCGAGGCCGCTTCCAGCCTGGGTCTGGACCGCACCTTCATATCCAGGCTCGAGACCGTGGGAGAAGTAAGGAAGGGCACGAAGATCGCCCTCATCGGCTTCCCGCTTTCCAACTGCGATGAGATCGAAAGGCTCGCCGAGGATATGGGCCTTGATTACGTCTGGCTCATGGACGACAGGCAGAGGTGGTCGTATGTAAGGAACAAGGACGGCATCACCCTGCTCAACGACCTTATGAAGATAATAGCCGACCTGAAGGACTACGACGCATTGATCATGGTCGGCTCTGACATGAGGGTCAGGGTGGCCGAAGCCCTCATGGGCAACAGGGTATACGGAATAGTGCTGGGCAAATCGCCCATAATAGGGGACAGGAGGCTCGACCCGGACAAGCTCAGGGAGCTGGTATCAAGCATAAAAGACTGACGACGGCGGAGGTGCTCGTATGAAGCATATCGTAAGCATAAGCCTGGGTTCGTCGAAGAGGGACCATAAGGGCAGCATGGAGGTCTTCGGCGAGGAGTACGTGCTCGAAAGGCGCGGTACCGACGGCGACATAGAGAAGGCCATATCGATGATCAAGGAGCTGGACGGCAAGGTTGACGCGTTCGGCATGGGCGGAATTGACATCTACCTGCAGGGCATGGGAAAGAAGCTCATGTTAAGGGATGCGAAGAGGATCGCAGAAGCCGCTGTGAAGACCCCGCTTCTGGACGGGACCAACATGAAATCGGGCGTCGAATACAAGGCCGTGAAGTACGCCCAGGAAGTGGCCGGCCTTCCTATAAAGGGAAGGAAGGTGTTCCTTGTTTCCACCATAGACAGGCTCGGGATGGGCGAGGCCTTCGAGGAGATGGGCTGCGAGATGGTCTACGGGGATGCGATGTTCGCGCTCGGGCTCAACTGGAGGCTGACCAGGATAAGCCAGGTCAAGAAGATCGCAGCGGTCCTGGGGCCCATACTGGTGAAGCTGCCCTTCAGCTGGCTGTATCCGACAGGAAAGGCGCAGGAGAAGAAGCACACCGAGAAGAAATGGCAGCAGTACTACAAATGGGCTGACATCCTGGCGGGGGATTTCATCTACATCAACAAGTACCTGCCGGAGGACATAACGGACAAGATCATCATCACCAACACCGTGACCAAGGACGACGTGGAGGAACTCAGGAGGAGGGGGGCAAAGGCGCTTGTGACCACCACCCCCGAAGTCGACGGGAGGTCGTTCGGCACGAACGTCATGGAAGCGATGCTTACGGTCGCGATAGGAAAGGCCCCGTCCGAGATAGCCGAAGATGAATACATGGGCATGCTGGACAAGTTGGGCGTAAAACCGAGGGTGGTCCTGTTCAAATAGAATTTCTCGCTTGACATGGAGCTTATTCATATTCATAATCTTAACGTGACTTGGCGGCAACTTGGGTTCATATCCAGCTTGCCGCATGTATTTTACTTCTTTTTTGGATAAGGGGAGTCGATCATGGCAGAAAAAGAGGTCTTCCTAACCATCGACGGGCTCAGGAAAATCGAAAAGGAGCTAGATTTTCTGAAAGGCGAGAAGCGCCTTATGATAGCAGAGCGGATCAAGCAGGCCAGGGAGTTCGGCGACATTACGGAAAACTCCGAATACGACGACGCAAAAAACGAACAGGCAGAGGTGGAGCAGCGCATATCGCAGCTGGAGCAGCTGCTTCTCAAGGTCAAGATAATAGACGAGTCGGAGCAGGACACGGACATAGTCTCCCTCGGCAGCACGGTCCTTCTTAAGGACATCGAGTACGAGGAAGTGGAGAGATATACGATAGTCGGGTCGGCCGAGGCCAATCCGAAGGAGAACAAGATTTCGAACGAATCCCCGGTCGGAAGGGCCATAGTCGGCAAGGAGGTCGGCGCTGTAGTCGAAGTCCTGGCCCCTGCAGGGTCCATAAAGTACCAGATCGTTGAGATCTGCAACTAACTCGCGAGGTGGCATCATGGAAGAGGTCAGGACGGTCGACGCTGCAATACCTGAGGTAGCAGACGAAAGCGAAGAGATAGCTAGAAGGAAGAAAGTCGCTGAAAGCTGGCGTAACATGGGGATCCAGCCTTACGGCGGCAAGTTCGTTAGGGATACCAGGGCGAGGGACGTCCTCGAAAAGTTCGAAGAGCTCGAGAACAGGGACGTATCGATGTCGGGCAGGGTCATGGCGATAAGGAGCCACGGCAAGGCATCGTTCGCGGACCTGAGGGACCAGTCAGGGAAAGTCCAGCTCTACTTCAAGCAGGACATCCTCGGGGACGTCGCGTACGAGAGGTTCCTCATGGTGGACCTCGGGGACATCATAGGCGTTGGCGGGAAGGTATTCAAGACCCGCAGGGGCGAGGTATCCGTCGAGGTGAAGTCCTTCACCATGCTCACCAAGTCGCTGAGGCCGCTCCCCGAGAAATGGCATGGCCTCAAGGACGTCGACGCCAGGTACCGCCAGAGATACGTGGACATGATAGCCAACCCGGAGGTAAGGGAGACCTTCCTCAAAAGGAGCGCCATAGTGGCAGGCATAAGGCTGTTCATGGCCGGCAGGGGCTTCGTAGAGGTAGAGACGCCCTCAATGAACACGATCGCAGGAGGTGCCGCGGCAAGGCCCTTCATAACTCACCACAACGCGCTGGACATGGACATGTACCTGAGGATAGCGACGGAGCTTCACCTCAAGCGCCTGCTCGTAGGAGGCATGGAGCGCGTCTACGAGATGGGCAGGATATTCAGGAACGAGGGCATATCGACCAAGCACAACCCCGAGTTCACGACGATAGAGGCATACCAGGCCTACGCTGACTACGAGGACATGATGGAATTGACCGAAAGCCTCGTGGCGGACGCCGCCATGAACGCCAACGGGTCCACGAAAGTCACGTACCAGGGCCAGGAGATAGACCTGACTCCGCCGTGGCCCAGAAGGACGATGGCATCCCTTGTGAAGGAATTGCTGAAAGAGGACATAGCGGCTATGAGCAACGCCGAGGCTAGGGCGGCCTGCGCGAGGCTGGGCCTCGATGTGCCGAAGGACGCCAGCATGGGCCAGTGCCTGAACGAGGCGTACGACGAACTGGTGGAGCCCAAGCTGATACAGCCCACCATAGTGATGGATTACCCGATAGAGGTATCGCCTCTCGCCAAAAGGCGCGAGGACGACCCGAGGTTCACGTACAGGTTCGAGGCGGTATGCGTGGGCCGCGAGCTGGCAAACGCATTCTCGGAGCTCAACGACCCTATAGACCAGAGGGGGAGGTTCGAGGCGCAGGCAGGCCAGAGGCAGAAGGGCGATGAAGAGGCCCACATGATGGACGAGGACTTCGTAACTGCGTTGGAATACGGCATGCCGCCGGCAGGAGGCCTGGGCATCGGCATCGACAGGCTCGTAATGCTGCTTACGGACTCGGCGTCCATAAGGGACGTGATCATCTTCCCGACGATGAAGCCCAAAGCCTGATTGCGCAAGGGCGGACGGCGTGATATATTAACAAATGTGTCATTTGGTATGCTTGGGCCCGTAGCTCAGCTGGGAGAGCGCTAGAATCGCACTCTAGAGGTCGCGCGTTCGATCCGCGTCGGGTCCACCAGTTACCGGGGCCGGTATTGCCGGCCCCGGTCTTTCTTTGAACCGAATTGTCATGGCTTTACGTTGAAGACTATGGACGTGATGTGCCTCGTTCCGTACATAGTTTCAATTGAAGGAATGCGTGTTTTTCGTTAGAATCAATCTGAACTACGACCAAGGAGGTAGACTTAAATGCCCCATTTCATCGCGAACGAGTGCATAGGCTGCGGAAGCTGCATGGCAGAGTGCCCCACCGCTGCGATCACCGAGGGGACTCCCTATGTGATCGACCCGGACAAGTGCATAGACTGCGGAGCATGCGCTGCGGTCTGTCCCGTCTCTTGCATAAGCCAGAAGTAGGCACCAAGCTGGCTTGAATCCGAAACTCCCCGGAAAACCGGGGAGTATAGGTACGCACCGGCCCGGGAACGGGCTTATCAATAGACGACAAGGATGTGATCATGATGGCTGATTCGATACACGGGACATGGAAAGTGAAGGTCAGCTTCATACAGATGCTCAAAGGCGGCGTCATCATGGACGTCGTAAATGCCGAACAGGCGAAGATCGCCGAGGACGCCGGGGCGGTGGCGGTAATGGCGCTTGAGCGCGTGCCGGCCGACATCAGGGCGACCGGAGGGGTAGCCAGGATGTCCGACCCGAAGATGATAGTAGAGATAAAGGAGGCAGTATCCATACCCGTGATGGCCAAAGTGAGGATCGGGCACTTCGTGGAGGCCCAGATACTCGAGGCAATCGGAGTGGACTGCATAGACGAGAGCGAAGTGCTCACGCCGGCAGATGACAGGTACCATGTGAACAAGCACGACTTCAAGATACCCTTCGTCTGCGGGTGCAGGAACCTTGGCGAGGCCCTCCGCAGGATCGGCGAAGGCGCGGCCATGATGAGGACCAAGGGAGAGGCGGGCACCGGCGACATCATCGAGGCCGTAAAGCACATGCGCCAGGTCAACGAGGACATGGCGAGGCTGAAGTCCTTGCCCAGGGAGACGCTTATGACGGCCGCCAAGGAGATGGGGGCGCCTTATGATTTGGTCCTGCAGGTGGCGGAGACAGGTAAGCTGCCTGTCATCAACTTTGCGGCAGGCGGGGTCGCAACACCTGCAGACGCTGCCCTTATGATGCAATTGGGGGCGGACGGGGTATTCGTCGGCTCAGGGATATTCAAGTCCAACAACCCTGCTGCGAGGGCGAAGGCGATAGTGGAAGCCGTGGCGCATTACAACGAGCCTTCCATACTGGCTGAGGTCTCCAAAGGGCTGGGCGAAGCCATGAAGGGCGTAAGCGTGACCGGCTTGAAGGAAGAGGAGAAGATGCAGGGCAGGGGCTGGTAAGCCAGCCGGCCTTTGGAGGCAAAGCTCATTGAAGATAGGCGTTCTTTCATACCAGGGCGACGTATCCGAACATATGGACGCGGTGAGGGCGACGGGCAACGAGCCTGTCGCCGTCAAATCTGTATCTTCGCTCCAGACGATTGGGGGCCTTATACTCCCGGGCGGGGAGAGCACGTGCCAGGGGAAGCTGCTTGTGAGGTTCGGCCTTGACGAGCCCATCAGGGCGAGGATATATGAGGGCATGCCCGTTTTCGGAACCTGCACGGGGGCGATCCTCCTCGCCAAGGAAATCGAGGGCAGCAGCCAGCCCAGATTGGGCACCATGGACATCCTAATAGCGCGCAACGCATTCGGGGCACAGGTAGATAGCTTCGAGACCGATATGCATATCAAGGGCATCACAGACGACCCGAATTACGGCATCGGGCCGTTCAGGGCCTTTTTCATACGCGCACCCCTTATCAGGCACGCCGGACCGCACGTAGACGTGATGGCGACTTACGACGGCAATATCGTGCTGGCCAGGCAAGGCAACATGCTCGCCTGCTCCTTCCATCCTGAGATGGGGGAAGACCTGAGGGTTCACATGTACTTCGCGGGCATGGTAGAGGACTTCCTAAGCAAGAAAAAGGAGGCGGTCGGATGAAACTCGAGAAACTGCGCTCACAGGACCCGGAGCTCGCATCGGCCATATTGTCCGAGGTTTCGCGCCAGAGGTCGAAGATCGAGCTCATAGCATCGGAGAATTTCGTCAGCGAGGCGGTCATGGAAGCTGCAGGTTCGCCGCTTACGAACAAGTACGCTGAAGGGTATCCCGGCAGAAGGTACTACGGGGGCTGCGAATTCGTCGACGTGGCCGAGAACCTTGCGATAGAAAGGGCGAAGGCGCTTTTCGGGGCAGACCACGCGAACGTGCAGCCGCATTCCGGTGCCCAGGCCAACACCGCCGTCTATTTCGCGTCGCTTCAGCCCGGGGACAAGGTCCTGGGGATGAACCTCACCCACGGAGGACACCTCACTCACGGAATGAGCATCAACTTCTCGGGAAAGTACTTCAATTTCGTGCCATACGGCGTATCGAAGGAAGACGAGAGGATAGACTACGAAGAGCTGCAGGCTCTCGCTTTAGAGCACCAGCCCAAGATGATCGTCGCAGGCGCGAGCGCGTATCCGAGGATAATCGACTTCGCCAGGTTCAAGGCGATAGCCGACAGCTGCGGCGCGCTGCTGATGGTGGACATGGCCCACATCGCAGGCCTTGTTGCCGCGGGGCTGCATCCAAGCCCGGTCCCCTTCGCAGACTTCGTCACTACGACTACGCATAAGACGCTGAGAGGCCCGAGGGGCGGCATGATCCTATGCAAGGAGGAATGGGCGAAGAAGATCGACTCTGCAATATTCCCCGGGACCCAGGGCGGTCCGCTGATGCACGTCATCGCCGCCAAGGCAGCCGCCTTCAAGGAAGCCCTCACCCCCGAGTTCAGACAGTACCAGGGGCAGATATTGAAGAACGCGTCGGCCCTTGCGGGAGAGCTTATGAAGAGAGGCTACAAGTTGGTGTCGGGAGGGACTGACAACCACCTGATGCTGATGAACCTGTCAGGTTCAGGAATCACAGGCAAGCAGGCCGAGAAGGCGCTCGACGCGGTAGGCATAACGGTGAATAAGAATACAGTGCCATTCGACACAGAGAAGCCCACAGTCACCAGCGGGATCAGGCTGGGCACCCCGGCGGTCACCACGAGGGGCATGAAAGAAAAGGAGATGGCAGTAATAGCTGGCCTGATAGACAGGGTTCTGAGGAACATGGAAGACGCCGCAGAGCTGGAGCGGGTCGCAGCCGAAGTATTGCACCTTACAAAGAACTTTAATTTGTATCCAGATTACATATAATACATATAGTAGCTGAAGGCGGCAGGAACCCAAGCTTGACCGCCAAGGCCCTGTCATGGCTGATTAATCGGCCTTTTGCATGATTTAGGTCATAGAGCAAAGAAGGACAGGGTAAACCCTGTCCTTGATTTTGGAATTCTGATTCGAAATTCTGAAAGGGGGAGAATCAATGGCAAAGCTTGTGGAGATACGTTGGCACAGCCGCGCGGGCCAGGGAGCCAAGACGGCAGCCCTTACGCTGGCGGAAGCCGCCATCGAATCAGGCAAGTACGCGCAGGCGTTCCCTGAGTACGGACCGGAACGAATGGGCGCGCCCATGCAGGCATTCAACAGGATCTCCGACGAGGAGATAACGGTCCACAGCAACGTGCAGGAGCCATCCATAGTAGTCATCCTGGACCAGACTCTGATAGGGGCGACCAACGTCTCGGTGACGGGTGGCGTGCCCGAGAATGGGACCTTCATCGTCAACACCCAGCTGCCGTCCGCCGAAATCAGGAAGAAGCTGGGAGTCGGCAAGGCGGCCAAGGTCTACACCATCGACGCCACACAGATTAGCATAGACACCATCGGCAGGTTCATGCCCAACACGCCCATGATAGGCGCGCTCGTCAAGGCGACCGGCCTTCTCGACTGGGACCTGGTAATCCAGGAGACAAGGAACAAGCTTGCCAAGAAGTTCAGCAAGGATGTAATCGACAAGAACGTGCTGGCCATGGAAAGGGCCTATAAGGAGGTGCGCTCCTGATGATACCCGACAAGACGAAGGGTTGGAAAGACGTCCCGAAAGCCGGCCGCATTCTTGATGCCGGTTCGGCGAACGAATACGAGACCGGCGGCTGGAGGACATACAGGCCTGTCCATACGCCGGAGAACTGCATACAGTGCATGTTCTGCTGGATCTACTGCCCCGACTGTGCAATCAGGGTGCAGGACGGCAAGATGGTCGGAATCGACTACAAACACTGCAAAGGCTGCGGCGTTTGCGTGAGGGAGTGCCCCACCAAGCCCGAGAAGCGCGCTCTCGTCTTCGTCAAGGAAGACGAAGCGAAGGGGAAGGAGTGAAAGGAATGAGTAAGTTGGTAGGCATGACCGGCAACGAGGCAGTGGCCGAGGCCATGCGCCAGATCAACCCCGACGTGGTTGCGGCGTACCCCATCACTCCTCAGACCGAGATAGTCCAGATTTATTCGGGTTATGTGGCGGACGGCAAGACCGACACCGAGATGGTGACGGTCGAGTCAGAGCACTCGGCTATGAGCGCCACCATCGGCGCCGCCTCCGCAGGAGCGAGGGCAATGACCGCGACATCGGCAAACGGCCTCGCCCTCATGTGGGAGGTAGTATACATCTGCGCCTCCATGAGGCTTCCGGTTGTGATGCCGGTCGTCAACAGGGCGCTGTCCGGCCCGATCAACATCCACAACGACCATTCGGACACCATGGGAGCAAGGGACTCCGGCTGGATACAGATTTACAGCGAGAACGCCCAGGAAGCATACGACAACACTGTGATGGCTACAAAGATAGCTGAGAACAAGAACGTCCTTCTGCCGGTGATGGTCATGATGGACGGCTTCATTATCAGCCACGCCCTTGAGCCGATCACGATGCTCTCCGACGAAGCTGTCAGGAAGTTCGTAGGCGCTTACAAGCCTGAGAACCCGCTGCTCGATATGGAGCATCCCCTGACGGTCGGACCGCTCGACCTGTTCGACTGGTACTTCGAGCACAAGAGGCAGCAGGCCCAGGCCATGATAGACTCCAAGGCCTACATACTCAAAGTCTCCAAGGAGTACGGCAAGCTGACGGGCAGGCATTACGGGCTGTTCGAGGAATACATGCTGGATGACGCCGAGATAGCCATCATAGTGATCGGATCGACCGCCGGTACCGCCAAGCAGGTGATAAAGGGCCTGAGGGCGAAGGGCGTCAAGGCCGGAATGCTCAAGATCCGCGTATTCAGGCCGTTCCCCGCCGCCGAGATCGTCAAGGCGATCAAGGGCATCAAGGCCGTAGGCGTGATGGACAAGGCAGACTCGTTCGACGCAGTCGGCGGACCGCTTTACAAAGATGTGCGCGCGGCTATGTACGGCAAGCGCGGTGGCAAGATAGTGAACTTCATCTACGGCCTCGGAGGCAGGGACGTCACCGAGCAGAACATCGAGGCCGTATTCGAGGACCTCAAGAAGATAGCTGACACGGGCAAGGTGGCAAACCAGGTCACCTACCTGGGCGTCAGAGAGTAGGGGGGTGCAGAAAGCATGGCAACTCTAAGGGAGTTGGCAAAGAAGGAACTCGCGCTCTCGTCAGGTCATCGCGCCTGCGCCGGCTGCGGCTTCCCGACCATAATCAAGCAGGTGGCCCTGGCCTCCGACGCCCCTCTGGTGGTCGGTTGCGCAACGGGCTGCATGGAAGTCACCACGACCATATATCCTTATACGGCATGGAAGACCTCCTTCATCCATAACGCATTCGAGAACGTCGCAGCGACGGTAAGCGGAGTGGAGGCTGCATATACGTCTCTGAAGCGCCGTGGCAAGATAAAGAAGGACGAGAAGATCAACTTCGTGGCCTTCGGCGGGGACGGCGGAACATACGACATCGGTTTCCAGGCGCTGTCAGGCGCAATGGAAAGAGGCCATGACATGGTGTACGTATGCTACGACAACCAGGCTTACATGAACACCGGCATACAGCGCTCCTCGGCTACTCCCAAGGGCGCGAACACCACGACTTCGCCGGTCGGCAAGGTCTCCACTGGTAAGAAGCAGTTCAGGAAGGACCTCACAGCCGCAATGGTCGCCCATGACATCCCGTATGTAGCCCAGGCCAGCCCGTTCTTCTGGAACGACCTGACCAGCAAGGCGAAGAAGGCCTTCGATGTGGAAGGCCCTGCCTTCCTCTGCGTAATCCAGCCCTGCGTGCTCGGCTGGAAGTACGAGCCGAGCGAATCGATGAGGCTGGCCAAGCTAGCGGTGGAGACATGCTACTGGCCGCTGTACGAAGTGGTCAACGGCGTCTACAAGCTCACCTACAAGCCCAAGGAGAAGCTGCCCGTGACGGAGTTCCTGAAGACCCAGGACCGTTTCAAGCACCTCTTCAAGCCCGAAAACGCCGATCTCTTGAAGGAGATCCAGGAAGACATCGACATGAAGTGGCACAGGCTCCTCAAGCTCTGCGGCGAGGAATAGCCATCTGGACAGACGCAGATTACGTGGACAGCCGGGCAGACCCGGCTGTCCTTTTTCTTTAGAATGCGAGATTCAGTTTGACTCGACGCTCCATTGATGTTATAGTAACCTGTACTAACGCGATGAAAGGGACAAGTAGGCGAACCCGGCATCCTCAAGAGAGCCTGACAAGCTGCGTGAATCCGCCGACGGCCAAGCAGGTCGGAAAGCGAGCAAGATGAAGCGGCACGGTGAAAGACAGGCAGGAGCCAACGCCGAATCCACCCCGGAGCGGCCGGCTGAACAAGAGTAGGCTGAGACGGGAGCGCCCGAGACAGCGCAACGAGAGGGTATGCCAAGGTAGGCTGTGGACCTACTCAGGCATACCAAGCGGGGTGGCACCGCGAGCTTTGTGTGACTCGTCCCCGTGCGGCATCGATGGATGGCCGCACGGGGTTTGTTTTTTGCCTATGCTGCACTTGGGGGGTATGGCCATGTTGGACATCAAGCTGGTAAGGAGCAATCCAGAGATTGTCAGGGAGGGCCTGAGGAAGAGGGGCCACAGCGAGGAGGCCTTAGACCAGCTTCTCGAGCTGGATGTAGCCAGAAGGAAGCTGATAGCCGAGGTCGAGGAGCTCAAAAGGCGCAGGAACGCCGCGACTGCCGAGATTGCGAAGTTCAAGAAGGCGGGAGCGGACGCAAGCGCCCTCATCGCAGAGACGCGACAGGAGGGCGACAGGATCGCAGAGCTGGACCGCCAGCAGGCCGACATGGACGAAAGGCAGAGGATGTTGCTTCTTAACATACCCAATATCCCCAACAAGGACCTGCCGGTCGGCAAATCCGACAAGGACAACGTCGAGGTAAGAAGGTGGGGAACGCCAACCGCCTTCGCCTTCGAGCCCAAGGCCCACTGGGACCTGGGGACATCGCTGGACATCCTGGACTTCGAGCGTGCAGGCAAGATCACCGGCGCAAGGTTCGCCATTTACAAAGGGCTGGGAGCAAGGCTCGAAAGGGCGTTGATTTCGTACATGCTCGAGCTGCATATAGACAAGCATGGCTACCTTGAGGTGTTCCCGCCCTTCATAGTCAACAGGGACAGCATGATAGGCACGGGCCAGCTGCCAAAGTTCGCCGAGGACATGTTTAAACTGGAAGGTCTGGATTACTACCTTGTGCCGACAGCCGAAGTGCCGGTTACCAATATGTACAGGGGCGAGATCCTGGATTGTTCGAAGCTTCCGATCAGCCATTGCGCATATACGGCGTGCTTCAGGGCAGAAGCCGGCGCTTCTGGAAGGGACACGCGAGGGCTCATCAGGCAGCACGAATTCGACAAGGTGGAGCTGGTAAAGTTCACGAAGCCAGAGGAGAGCTACGCCGAGCTTGAGAAGCTCACTTCAGACGCGGAGGACGTCCTGAAGGGGTTAGGGCTGCCTTACAGGGTGATCACGCTCTGCACCGGCGACATAGGATTCTCCAGCGCCAAGACCTACGACATAGAAGTCTGGATGCCCAGCTATGGCAGGTACGTAGAGATATCCAGCTGCTCGAACTTCGAGTCCTACCAGGCCAGGCGCATGGATATCAAGTACAGGACCGAGTCGGGGAAAACCGAACACGTGCACACCCTGAACGGGTCAGGGACGGCAGTGGGAAGGTGTTTCGCTGCGATACTGGAGAATTTCCAGGCAGAGGACGGGTCCGTTACGATACCTGAGGCACTGAGGAAGTACATGGGCGGTGCCGAGAAGATAAGCTGATTGCATATGCCGGGTGCTTCTGTTTGACGCAGCTTGTCGATGGATGTTAAAATCCTCATTGCTGATTCAAGAGCGCCCACGGCACGGAGGGGTGTTCGAGCGGTTTATGGAGCTGGTCTTGAAAACCAGTGTCCCAGCAATGGGCCGTGGGTTCGAATCCCACCCCCTCCGCCATATGAAAAACCCAGCTTTTTGCGGAGAGATACCCAAGCAGGCTGAAGGGGCCGGTTTGCTAAACCGGTAGTAGGGGAAACCCTAGCGCGGGTTCGAATCCCGCTCTCTCCGCCAGATATGAAGGGGACCGTTTCTGGTCCCCTTCACCCTTGCTCTTTGTTCATAAACCTGGTGTGACGGGAGGTGCCTCAATGAAAGCGTCGGAGTTGGTAGATGAAGCAAGGGAGCTGTTCGCACGCAGCGCCGACCCGGTCATTGCTGACAAGTACAGGCGCTATTTCACGGAAGGATACGACCCTTACGGGGTGGATGCCCAGATCGTCTCCGCAAAGGTCAGAGAAGTGCTAGGCCGAGGTATAGACATAAGCACAGCTTTCAGGGCCTGCGACGAATTCATCGGCTCGGGGAGGTACGAGGAAGGGCACTTCGCCATAGCCCTCATCAAGGGGCTGAAGGCCCAGTACACGAGGGATACCTTCCATGCCGTAGAACGATGGTTCGACTTCGGCATAGGAAACTGGGCGCACGACGACGGTCTGTGCCTTGATGTTGTAGCCGCGCTCCTTGCGGCAGGACATGCGGGGCTATCCGATATCGCGCCCTGGGCGCTGTCGCCCCACAAATACCAGAGAAGGGCTCTGCCGGTATCTTTAATCAAAGTCGCAGGTTCAGATGGGTTCCCCCTGGGCATGTCCCTGACGGCTGTGGAATGCCTGTTCGGAGACGAAGAGAAGGTCGTCCATCAAGGCCTGGGATGGTTTCTGAGGGAAGTGTGGAAAGACAACCCGTATGAAGTAGAAGAACTGCTCCTCAGGTACAGGGAAACGGGTGCGAGGCTGATTTACCAGTATGCGACCGAGAAGATGTCCAAAGAGAAGAAAGACAAGTTCAGGAGGAAATCTTCCAAATGAACCACGAGACAGCCGCCGAAGGCGGGCTCTACCTGCCCAAGGGCTACCATAATAAGCTAATCAAAGCGGTTATGCAGTTCGGCCTCATAGAAGACGGCGACAATGTGCTTGTCGGCTTTTCTGGGGGCAAGGACAGCGCATTCCTCATGTACGCCCTAAAGAGCTTGCAGTTATACTCACCCCTAAGCTTCTCCCTCGGCTCAGCGACGGTAGACCTTGGTTTCGATGATAGTCTAGATGAGGATGCAGTGACGGAGTATGCCAGACGGCTGGCTATGCCGCATGGGTTCATAAGGACCAAGGCATTCGAAGTCATCAAGCAGAGATCGGAGGCGTCCCCCTGCGCATGGTGCTCCTATTTCCGCAGGGCCAGCATCAACACCTACGCCAGGAAGAATGGCTATAACAAGGTCGCCTATGCCCATCACATGGACGATGCGATGGAGACGCTAATGATGAACATGCTTTACAGTGGAAGGGGAGGAACCTTCCTTCCGAGGACTGAGCTGACAAGAAGCGGCATCACAGTCATCAGGCCTCTAATCTACTTCAGCGAGAGGGAAGTGACGAAAGCGCTGAAGTTCATGGGGTTCACCCCGCTGGAGAGCCCGTGCCCTTATTCCGGGGACACGAGCAGGGCAAGGGTGAAGAAGCTCATAAAGGAGCTCGACATGGAAAACAGGATGGTCCGCAGGAACATAGAGGCGGTCGTGAAGGCCTGGCTCGAACCTCGGATTGTCTCCCCGGGCCCGGAGAATTGTTAGAAAAAGGATCATCTAGGTCACCTGCAGGAACAATAGGACCGATAAGTTCGTAGAATATATATAGGTGATTTGACGTCAAAATCGCATTAAAATATAATGATTTGATGTTAAGATTCAACTTCTGGAGGCGTATCCCATGAAAGTAAGGGCCCGCGCTGCTTTGACAGCCGCCGCCAAGGCGGTGGCAGTGGTTTCGACCATAGTGATGATTTCGATGACAGCTCAGGCCGCCCCTAACGGTGCGGATATCGCCTCTAAGGTAAAGACCGCCTACGAGAGCCTTAAGACCGTGTCGCTCATCGCCGCCGTCGAATACAAGGAAGGCAAGAACCTCATGGCGATGAAGGCCAGCGTGATGGCCGACCTTGCGACAAATGTGATACGGCTTGAGATAACCCAGCATCCGGTCCTCGAGGGTCAGATCGTCATACTTGACGGCAACAAGAACATATCTACAGTCTACATGCCCGTTACCAACCAGGCTTTCCGCGGGCCCTCCGCCAAGGTCGCATCGGCGCTCGGCGTGGATATGACCAGTTTCAGCCCTGACCAGCTTCTCAACATAGACATAAACGAAGCGCTGTCGATCAAGTACCTGCGCACAGAGAAGATTGACAGGCTGGATTACTATGTGCTCGAGACGAAGCCTAAGCAGGCCCCTGACACATACCAGCTGGTATGGGTGGACGCGGAGAATTACTCGGTCAAACAGGTTGAAGCCTATGACGCCCAGAAAGTCCGGCTGGTCAAGGTAGTAATAGAGGAATACAAACCGAACGTCAAGCTCGATGCCAAGAAGCTGGCAGAGCTGCCCAAGGGGACGAAGATCTCCGAAATAAAGTAATGTGACGCTCTTGGAGGGGCTTTTATGAATCTTACGTTGTTTTCGCTCAAGAGGCCAGTCACCGTCGTAATGGCGGTGCTGGCTGTATTAATGTTCGGATTAATATCGCTCGACAGGCTGAGCCTTGAGATGCTGCCGAACATGGACTTCCCCATGCTTGCCGTAGTGACCATTTATCCGAACGCGGATGCTGAAACTGTGGAATCTACTGTTACACTACCCGTAGAGACACAGATAAGGGCGATCCAAGGCGTCAGGAACGTCAACTCCACGAGCATGGAGAACGCTTCCATGGTCATGGTGGAGTTCAACTGGGGGACAGACCTCGGGGAAGCCCAGAACATCGTGAAGTCGGAGCTGGAAGCGAACTCTATGTTCATGCCCAGCGGCGCAAACGACACCTTCATCATCAGGATGAACCCGGATTCGATCGCCATGCTGATGCTCAGCATAGGATCCGAAGGTGAACCGGTCGAAGTCACCTCCAAGATAAAGAGGGACATAATACCCGAGATAAACAGGGTGCCTGGGGTGGCCGGCATAGTGCTGAGCGGCGGCACGGACAGGGTTATCACCGTCGAATACGACCACGAGAAGCTGGTGGAGAACAACGTAAACCCAATGTTGATGCAGCTTCTCATCCAGTATCAGAACATGACTGTTCCTGCAGGCGCCATAGTCGAGGGTGGCGTACGTTACCAGACGAAGGTCGGATCGAAGCTGAAAAGCATCGAGGACCTCGAAAACCTAGTCATAGGCCTGAAGAAGAAGGACGAGGGCGGAGAGGGTTCGGGACTTATGGGCCTTTCGATGCTCATGCCGTCTTTCCTGACGGTGGGCGATGTCGCTGACGTAAGGCTCGAAGGGCAGACCGCCGAAGGCTACATGAGGGTGAACGGCAAATCCAGCGTCGTCTTGAACATCTACAAGCAGTCAGGGTACAACACGGTCAACGTGGCCAAGGACCTGAAGGCGAAGATAAGCGAGCTGAGCGAACAGTATCCCGACATATCCCTCGGTTACATATTCGACCAATCCGAGTTCATAAGCCAGTCGATAGGCGACCTCGGAACTAGCGCCATACAGGGCGCGTTCCTGGCGATCGCGATACTCTTCCTTTATCTCAGGAGCCTGAAAGCGACACTCGTAATCGGCATATCGATACCGCTTTCGGTGATAATAACATTCTCTGTCATGCTCGCGACCAACATGGAGCTCAACCTCCTCACGCTGGGCGGCCTTGCGTTGGGCATAGGGATGCTCGTCGACAACTCGATCGTCGTCCTTGAAAGCATCTACCGTCGAAGGGAGATGGGCGACAGCATGTTCGATGCTGCGCTATACGGTACCAGGGAAGTCAGCATGGCGATCCTTGGCTCCACCCTGACGACGGTCGGCGTGTTCGTGCCAGTTGTATTCATGTCGAGCCTCGCCGGCCAGCTGTTCAAGGACCTTGCCCTTACTGTCACGTATTCGCTGGCATCATCACTCATCGTAGCCCTTACGATAGTGCCGTTGGCGAGCCTCAAGCTGAACCTGAAGGCGCCAAAGGCCGCCAAGGAAGGCGTGGAAGAGGAGAGGGCCCTTACCGAGAAGCAGAAATACGAGAGGTACGGAGCACAGAAGTCCCGCAGGATATATGAAGGGGCTACGGCATGGGGCCTCAAGCACAGATGGCTGGTAATAGGGATGATGGCCGTTGCAGTGGGCCTTTCTGTGCTGGGTTACTTCCAGCTGGACCAGGAGTTCCTGCCGAAGATGGACATGGGAAGGATAGACGTGACTCTCATTCTTCCGGCAGGGAGCCCTACCGATAAGACGAACGAAGCGTCCTTGTACCTTGAGGACCTGCTATTGAAACAAGGATGGGTAGAATCCGTTTCAGCCCAGGTCGGCAGCCTCGGCACAGGCAGCTACCTTGCCCTTGTGATGTCCAACGCCGCCAATGAATCGACATTGGGAGTGAACATCAAACAGGACAAGGACAGGATACCTATCGAAGATGCCGTTCAGGAGGTAAGAAAGCTAGCAGATGAAGTGATAGCAAAGTACCCTGGGGCTAATGTAACCGTAGACACATCGGGTTTCGGCGCGCTTCTGGGCGGCTTCATAGACCTGTTCGGCACGAAAGTCAACGTAAGCATAGTTGGAACCAACAGGGAAGGCATCGCCCAGGTGGCAGCAGAGATGACCGAGAGGCTGAGGAATACCCCCGGCATCATGGACGTAATATCGGACCTGGAGAACACCCAGCCTGTGATGCTCCTGGACGTAAACAGGACGAGGGCCCTCATGGGCGGTCTTACGGCAGCCCAGATAGGACTCGGCGTCAGGACCAGCTCGCTTGGCACGAACGTCACAAACATGACCATAGACGGCGAAGTTGTATCGGTGCTCGTGAAACCCTCCACCGGTAAGGATCCCGACCTGGCCTCCCTCATGAACCTGCCGGTCTCGAGCACGACGTCAATAATCAGCACAGGAGGTGATGCCGCCTCGTCGGCAGCGGCGGCAGCGGCGAGTTCGCTTCTCTCCCCGGTGACCGATGTCTACGTCAACAGGGTGGCAACGCCATATGAAGAAGTAGGCCCTGTCCAGCTCACAAGGCGCAACGGCGAGCAGATAATGCAGGTGACCTACGCGTTCGACAGCTCGTATAAGATAGGCAATGCTCAAAAGGTGGCCGAAAAGATCGCCTCTGAAATAGATATGCCCGACGGAGTCAAGGTGAACTTCGGCGGGGTATCCGAGCTTCTGACGGACGGTTTCAACGACCTTTACTTCGCGGCAGCTATGGCCGTCTTCATAGTCTATTTCGTGATGGCAGTGCAGTTCGAATCGTTCATCTATCCGCTGATCATCCTTTTCACCGTGCCGCTGGCGCTAATAGGAGCAGTCGCTGCGTTGTTCCTGAGCGGTACCGGAGTCGGGATCAGCGCCCTGATAGGAATAGTCGTCCTTATAGGAGTAGTGGTCAACAACGGCATAGTCATGGTCGACTTCATCCTCCAGATGAAGGCGAAGGGCTTCAGCACCGACCAGGCGATCATCATCTCGGGAAGGTCAAGGCTCAGGCCGATCCTGATGACGGCCCTGACCACCATACTCGGACTTATACCGATAGCGTTCTCCACAGGCAAGGGTTCGGAGATAAGCAGGGGCATGGCTTTTACGGTAATTGGCGGCCTGGTTGCATCCACTTACCTGACCCTGGTCGTAGTACCTGTGGCTTTCAAGCTCTTTGACGACTTCATCAACTGGATCGGCAGGCACAAGGAGGTAAGCATCGATGAAGCTAAATAAGGCGGCCGTCCTTGCGGCGGTGGTCATGATACTGGTCGCAATGCCTTCGTTGGCGAAGGCGGCTGAGGATCCGTTCAGCCTGAAGCTGAAGGAGGGCGATTCAATCGCCTTCACCGGCATAGGCTTCAGCACTGATGCAGACAAGAAGCTGCTTTTGGACCTCGACTGGACCGGGTTGGGGGTCGTGCTGGACGTATACGGCGTCAACACAAGGCTTGGGATGGCAGTGGACTTCTGGAAGGCTGGGGAGACCCCGGCGGACTTCGGCATAACCGGAGGCATAGGGCTAGACTATACGAAGATAATAAGCCTGCTTGCCGTGGTCGATGCCTCAGGCAACGCTTTCATACAGAAGAATGCAAGCGGCCTCAGCGGAGCGCTGACGGCCAGGGTGTCCGCAAATACCGCCAAGCTGGCGGTAGTGCTTGACGCCGGGGCGATGTGGCCCGGCTTCGACAAATTCCCCGCTATGATGCTCGGACAGTCTGCCTGGACAGGCAAGGCCCTGGTGATGGACCCGGGGCAGGGCTGGCTGGAGCTGGCATTGGCGTTCATGAGTTCGAAGGGGCGCAAGGACGCAGTCAACCTGACTTACTCCAGGGACATAGACCAGTCCCTCAACAGGTTCGACATAGGCTACAACACTAGCTTCAGCCCGGATGGGACCGGGTTTACGCTAGGGCTTTACACGGGAATAGGATTCGGGCAGATCATTCCGATCCTTACGAGCGAGTTCACAGCGCAGTATGACATAACAGACGATATAGGGATAATGGCGGCGCTGGGCGCCCAGGGAGGCCTGTATCCGATGGCATGGTTCAGGGGCAAGGCATGGGCGGAGATAAACGAGGCCGCTTTCCTTGAGCTGGAGGGAAAGACGCCGATTATAGTCCTTGATCCGCTTGCGTCAAGGCTTTATCTTGAGGACCTTTCAAGATACATAGGATTGGGGATCACATTCCCGAGGGCGCTGATGAGCAAGGTCCTACTGTCGTATGACTTCAACAAGGACGTATTCGGAATCGGATATTCGATGAAGTTCTAACCGGAGGTAAGCATGGCCCCCCTCAGCACGGAGGAAGAAACACTGGATACCGAGATGAGCGCCTCGCCCTTGGAGGGAACGGAAGACTCCAAGGGCGACGTTTTGGATTACCCCGCCAAGAGGTTCAAATCAAGGTCGGTGGTGCTTGACAGGGATGCTGTGGATCATCTGGAGAAGCACCCGGAGAGGCTGCAGGCGTTCGTCTTGAGGCTTGCCCTGCCGGCTATCGCCGACAATGTGCTTGCGACTGTAACGCAGATGGCTGACATGATAATGGTAGGAAAGCTGGGCGCCGGGGCCGTTGCCTCAGTCGGGCTTTCCAACCAGCCGCTCTTCCTCATCCAGGGGCTTTTCATGGGCATAGGAATCGGCGTGACCGCAGTCGTGGCGAGGATGTACGGAGCAGGAAGGCGCAGGGAGGCGAACCACGTCTCACAGCAGATGCTGATCTTCTCATTCCTCCTTTCGGCGCTGCTCTGCGGATTTTGGTACATCTTCGTGCCTCAGATTGTAAGCTTCATGGGCGCCCAGCCCGACGTACTGGGCCTTGGCGTCACCTACATGCGCACGATAGTGCCCGGGCTTTTCATCCTCACGGTCAACATGATCATGTCCTCGGCTTTACGGGGAGCAGGGGACACAAGGTCCCCCATGGTCGCAAACATCGCAATCAACGTGCTCAACATAATCGGCAATTACGCCTTGATATTCGGCAACTTCGGCTTCCCCGCCATGGGTGTGAAAGGTGCCGCCTTAGCGACGACCCTTTCCAGGACGACGGGTACCCTCATCCTGTTCTATATAATGACACAGGGGCGCGGGGTCCTTGAGCTGACCGCTGCAGATGGCTTCCGCCTTGAAGGAGTCACCTTGAAACGGGTGCTGAAGGTGGGGCTCCCCACCGCCGCTGAAAGGGTGAGCCTTAGCTTGGGGATTACGTTCTATACGAGGATTGTGGCTTCGCTCGGCACGATAACCTATGCTGCGCACCAGATCGCCATAAACGCCGAGCAGATATCCTTCATGCCGGGCTTCGGCTTTGCGACCGCCGCCACAGCCCTGGTCGGGCAGGCCCTCGGGGCCGGCAGCAGGAAGATGGCCGAAAGGGCAGGATGGACAGCATGGAAGATGGGGGCCATCCTCTCCGGGCTGCTGGGTCTGATACTCCTTTTCTGGCCCGAGGCATTAATGAGGCTGTACGTGGAAGACCCGGAGATAATCAGGTTAGGCAGCATGTGCCTGAGGATAATGGCCTTGGCGCAGATACCCATGTCAACGGGGCTTACCATCGTCGGAGCCTTGAGGGGCGCCGGGGATACCAGGGCGGTGCTTTACCTTACGATGTTCAGCGTATGGATAGTGCGCTTCGTAGGCAGCATAATTGCGGTCAAGACACTTGGGCTAGGCCTCTTCGGTGCATGGATAGTCATGGCCTTGGACTGGTACACAAGGGCGGCCGTCTTCATTCTGAGGTGGAAGGCGGGCCACTGGAAGGAAAGGAAGGTCTAAGATGCGGGCAGGAGTGAAAAGCCAGCTTAAGGCCGGCGGGTTGATAGCCGCCGGCCTCTCAGTTCCCTATTGCCAAAGAGGGCTCCTTCATATATAGTAAGAGAGTCTTATTATCCTGGGACAAGATGCTTGGCCAAGCAAACAATATGCGAACAAGTTTAATGGAGGTTTCTAGAATATGGAATCGACGAAAAGGACGATAGGGATACTGACAGATTCGATTTCTGACCTGCCAGAGGAGATTGCTAAGCAATACGGAATCGAGGTCATACCTGTCAAGCTCCACATAGACGACAAGACATACCTCGATAAGGTGGACATAACGGACGAGCAGTTCTTCGATATACTGAAGAACGAGCATGTGCACGCGAAGACATCGCAGCCCGGGCCCTACGACTTCCAGGTAATCTACGAGAGGATGCTTGCTAAGTACGAGAAGGTGCTCTCCATCCATGCTTCCTCGGAGTTGAGCGGGACCTTCCAGTCGGCTGTCATGGCGAGGGAAGCGCTCGGCGGGGAAACGGCGGAAAGGGTGATGCTCTTCGACACAATGCAGGCCTCCATGGGAGAGGGCATGATGGTCATCAAGGCGGCCGAGATGCTGGCTTCAGGCTCGGGAATCCATGACGTGCTCACCGAGCTGGAGAGGATAGCCGGAATCATAAAGACCAGGTTCGTGCCCGACACCCTTACATACCTCCAAAGGGGTGGCAGGATCGGCAAGGCAAGCGCCTTTGTGGGCAACATATTGAACATCAAGCCCTTGCTCGGCGTCGACAAGGTCGTATACCCGGTAGAGAAGGTGAGGGGCGGCAGGAACGTGGTTCCTAAGCTTCTTGAGCAGCTCAGGGATAGTCTAAAGCCGTCGGACAGCTTCGTCGCCTGCATTTTGAACCTGAACATGCCCGAGGACTCGGCCAAGATGGAAAGCGAGCTCAAACTGGACAAAAGGCTCAAGGGCATCTTGCACGCCAAAGTCGGGGCAACAATCGGCTGCCACGTCGGGCCTAAGGTGATAGGGCTCATCTGGTACAAGCTGTAAGCAATGAATTGAGTCTTGCCGGCCTCGGTAGACAGGCCGGCATTATTTTAACCCAGGAAAAATGAGTTATAAAAAGGAAAAGCTGTATAACAGCCTCTTGTACGAAATAAACTAATAATGGTGGCCCAGGCAGGAATCGAACCTGCGGCCAACGGTTTAGGAAACCGCTGCTCTATCCCCTGAGCTACTGGGCCACGCTGGCGCGCCTGGCAGGATTTGAACCTGCGACCTGCGGATTCGTAGTCCGTCACTCTATCCACTGAGCTACAGGCGCCTGACTTAATAATACTACAACCAGTATCGCCCCTTAGTCAAGGATGAAGAGGTAAGGCGGGATTGCATGCTACCTGCGGACAGGGCAAAGATGTGCGGTTACCTGGCCGGTTTGTTGAAGAGCGAAGCACTGGTTGAAGCCTTAGGATACATCGAACAAGACCATGGGTACACAGTTGACGAGCAGTGCGAGCTCGTCCTGACGGAGGCCCCGACGTTCTGCGAGGGGAAAAGAGCTGAGCTCATTTACGGAAATCCAGGAAGCTCACAACATCATTCAAACAGGCGGTCTTTGAAGCCTGCAAGGAGGAGACGGACAAATCCAGGAACAAGCAAGAGGTCCGATCCTCGTTCAGGAAGGTGGGAGGCAGGTCCGGCGGCTTGCAGGATGGTTCGAGCGGCATGAGGCCCCTGGCGGAACTTTCATGCGATCTTCTTGGGTTGGGATTCGAAGGTTCGGGCCCTTACAGCACAAACGCCAATATCCCAGTTTCCATGGGCATACCTTGCCTTTGCATGGGAGGAGGCGGCAGCGGCGGGGGCATGCATACCGTTGAAGGGTGGTTCAGCCCTGACTACGGTTGGAGGCAAGTGCAGAGGTCTGCCTTCATAATCCGCTTTGGCTGAAGTTGGCATATAGAAAAAGTGCAGCGATCGCGCTGCACCTTCAGTCAAGCGCAATATCAGGCTTTTCCTACGGGTGCGACGTAGATTGTGAACTCTTCCTCCCCGTCAACCCCCAGGAGTTCGTCAACCAGCTTCTGGTTATAGGCAGCCACAGCGCATGTGCCGAAGCCTATCGCCTCTGCCGCAAGGTACATGTTCTGGCAGACATGCCCGGCGTCCAGGAAGAGGATTCTGTGGGCGGATGCGGGGTACCTCCATTCGCTCCTGTAAGGGATGAC
>JAGOKM010000147.1 GCA_017994615.1 Bacillota bacterium
AACGAAATGGCATTTGTGAAAGGAACGACCGCAAGGGTATAGGCCAGTGTGTTCAGCATCGCCCTTCTGAAGGAACTGTCCTTTATCAAAGCAGCGTAATTCCCAAACCCGATAAAATCGTACCCCGCCTTCAGCAGCCCTGCGTCGGTGAAGCTTATGTAAAGTGAGTACAGCATGGGATACAAGGTGAAGACAAGGAACACGGCGAAAGATGGCGCCAATGCAATCGCTGCCGCCCTTGCCTGTCCGCCCCGAATTAATTTCAGTTTCCTCCCCATAACCCCGCCTATTTTCAGTAAAAATTTTATATTATCTAATTTAGCAGCACGAAAGATTCTGAAATTATTTACGACTATATTGTATCACTTGGGATGCCGCATGTTAATAGACATACTGGATTGTGCACGGAATAGTACAGGACGGCCGCCCCGGAGGGCGGCCGTCCTGATGGCAGCGCCTATGCAGCTGCTACTTAGCCTCCATGAACCTCTTGACCGTCGCTATGGCTGTCCCTAGCGTAATCAATATGGCGCCGATCCACAGCAGGGAAACGAACGGCTTGCGGCTCACCTCTATCAGGAAGGAGCCTCCGGATGCGGACTTCTCTTCGCTTGCCTTGGCCAGGTCCATGAATACCTTTCCGGAGCTTGCGTTAATCGATTCGAGCGTCAGGACGTATCTGCCTTCCTTCGACTGAAAGACTGCGTAAGACTCGTCGCCTCCTGTGCCTGCGACCGATATGAAGAGCTTGCCGTCGAACAGCACGGTGCCTTCCTCAGCGACCTTGACGCCTGCTCCGACTTTGCCCAGGCTCATCTCCGTAAGGTCGAACGTCGAGAACGATACTTCAAAGCCTCCCGAGGCGACTGTCTGCCCCTTCCCGATTTCCATCTTCTTGCCGGGCAGGGTGGACATCCCGGATGAAGAGCCTTCTAGCGTAAGAGGTGAGATATATATGTCTTCGGTGAGGCTGGAATGTATCATAGGCCCGTGCAGGATGCTGTTCATTCGCGTCATCTGCATGTACGGGCTGCCCTCCTGGAATAGGGTGCCGTCCTTGTACAGCTTCAACGGCACATGCACGGTGTTGCCGTCCTGCGACGTCACAGGTGACGATGCTTCGACGGTGAGACCCGCAACTTCGACAGAGCCTCCTATTGGCACCATGGCCCTCTCCGACACGGCCCAACCG
This sequence comes from Bacillota bacterium, assembly GCA_017994615.1. Classification (GTDB taxonomy): domain Bacteria; phylum Bacillota; class DTU025; order DTU025; family MWDF01; genus MWDF01. The sequence goes on from JAGOKM010000147.1 coordinate 1,193, forward strand.
GCGGTGGCGATTATGCCCGCGAACACCAGGGCCACGCCGAGGTGCGTCATATATCCACCGACGTGCCTGATGCCGTTCCTCAAGACTTTGGCGAACATGTACAGGTTGGAAAACAACCCGAACAGGGAGGCGAACATGAAGGCCAGATAGGCCGCCCCGCCGGCCCCCGTGAGCATTATGCCTGCTGTCACTGCCGCTGCAAGCGCGAAAGAGGCGATGAGCCCGGCCTTCGCCGACCTGAGCATGTCCATGCCCCATCTGAACATAGGGAATGCGCCCATTATCACGGCGATGAGTATGCCGAGCGGATAGTTGGTGATGTTATAGAAGCTTGTGTCCACGGCCTGCGCCTCGCCGACTGTTCCGGTCAATATTGGGGCCGATGTGCCCAGAAGGGTTATGAGCCCTGAAGCCAGAAGCACCGAAGCCCCTATGAACACGCCGAAGTCACGGCTGGTCCACCTCTCGTAGACTTCCTCGTACTTCCTCGCCGCCGTCATGTCCTTGAACCTCGCCAGGTAAAGGACGAGCGCCGGCGCGCCGATCAAGAGGATGAACAGCAGGAGGTACGATGAAAGGCCCAAGTCCGAGAAGGAGTGGACCGAGAAGTCAGAGAGCACCCCGGAGCGGGTGAGGAAGGTGCCGTAGGCTATCAGCAGGTAGGTTACCACCGACAGCGCGATGTTAGTCCTGACCATCTTTCCGCGGGCCTTCTGGCTGAGGAAAGTGTGCAGCAGCGCGCCGCCGAAGATCCAGGGCACAAGGGATGCGTTCTCGACCGGGTCCCAGCCCCAGTAGCCGCCCCAGCCGAGCACGGCGTAAGCCCACCTTGCGCCTATCATTATACCGGCGCCGAGCAGAAGCCAGGCAAGTAGGTTCCACCAGGTGGCCACGGGCACCCAACCGTGGTAGTCCTTCCTCACCAATGCGCCCATCGCAAGCGCGTAAGGCGCTGCTATGGCGGCGTATCCTGCGAATATTACCGGAGGGTGGATGGCCATCCATGGGTTCATGAGCAGCGGGTTTAACCCTATGCCGTCCGCCGCCGGCTCCGCAAGCATCGTAAACGGGCTCATCCTCAGCGTGACCGCCAGTATCATAAGGTGAGCCAGGGCGTACCAAGGCATCGAGGATTCCTCGTTCTTCTTTGCGGTGAGCATGAGCATACAGCCGAAGAAGCCCGAAAACAGCGCCCAGAGCAGCAGGCTTCCCTCCTGGCCCGCCCAGAAGGCCGACACCAGGTAGATGTTGTCCAGGCCCCTGCTGGAGTTGTTGGCCACGTATTCGAAGCGGAAATCATGCCTTAAGAACATGGACAGGAGCCCCGCCGAAGCCACTGCGACGAGGGCGAATGATGTCCCCATCATCGCCCTTGCCATGGCTATGTTGCGGGCGCGGTCCCTGGACTTTACGGGTGACAATGCGGAAGGGTCGCCGTGCCGGGATATGTTCCCGGCCATGACATAGAATGCGCCCGAAGCTGCCGCCGCTATGAAGGCTGCCGCAAGCGCCAGGTTCCAAACGTTCATTATTTACCTCCACCCCCGGC
>JAGOKM010000148.1 GCA_017994615.1 Bacillota bacterium
CTACTATGGTGACTATGCCCTTCTTTGGCAGCGCCAGCTCAGTGAGGTACTTTATCTGGCCGAATCCGCGCATTGCCATCTCGATGACCGCATATTCGTGGGATTCATCCATTTCCAGCAGCGTCAGGGGGCATCCGATCTCCCCGTTAAGGTTGCCCTTCGTCTTGAGGACCCGGTACTTCATGGCGAGCACCGCCGCCGTCATGTCCTTGGTGGTTGTCTTGCCGGCCGAGCCGGTTATCCCAATGACAGGTATGCCGAACCTTCGCCTGTGGGCTCCGGAGATGCTCCCGAGGGCTAGGAGCGGATCTTCCGTCAGTACCACGCTCATTCCCTGCGGAACCTTCTCGGGGACCCTCGATACGATCGCCACCTTGGCCCCGTTGCCATAGGCGTCATCAAGGTAGTCGTGCCCGTCTGCCCTTTCGCCCTTCAGTGCGACGAAAGCCCAAGCATCGCCCTTATGCCTGCTGTCTATTGCGAAGCCGCGCACTTCCCCGGCGGCGGGGCCGCAGGCCAAAGTCCCTCCGCAGGCACCTATTATCCAATCAAGCCCGAACCTCATTTGACCAGCTCCCTGACGGCCTGCTCGGCTTCCTCCCTGTCGTCGAAGTGTACCGTGGTAAGCCCCTTTATCTGGTACGTCTCATGCCCTTTGCCCGCTATGACTACAACGTCCCCCGGAGAGGCGATGGAAATCGCTTTCCTTATTGCGAGCCTCCTGTCGGGTTCCACCTCGAAGGCCTTGCCGGGTATCATACCTGCGGTTATGTCCCTGATGATGGACATGGGCTCCTCCGTCCTCGGGTTGTCGGAGGTCAGCACCGTATGGTCGGCAAGCTGCTGTGAGATCGCCCCCATCTTGGGCCTCTTGGTCCTGTCGCGGTCGCCGCCGCACCCGAAGACCGAGATCAGCTTGCCTGTTGTTATGTCGCGCGCCGTCCTGAGCACGTTTTCCAGGCTGTCGGGGGTGTGAGCGTAGTCGACGATTACCGCGAAGCCCTGGCCTGCGTCCACCCTCTGGAACCTCCCCGGCACGCCGGCGAAATCCGAAAGTGCCGCGGCAGCGTCCTTGAGGCTTATGCCCAACCCCATGCACGCCCCTATGGCGGCCAGGCAGTTGTAGATGTTGAAGCTGCCCATGAGCGAGGTCTTCACCTCGGCCGAATCCCCTTCTATCGTCCTGACCGTGAAGACGTTGCCGTCGATTCCCTTCTTTATTTCGTCCGCGTACATGTAAGCGCCCTTCTGCAGGCCGTAGGTTATGCTCCTTGCCCCTGCTTCGCGGGCGTGCCTTCCCATGAATCCGGAGTACTGGTCGTCTGCGTTGAGCACAGCGGTCTTAACAGCCGGTTTCCCGTTGCCGCTTACGGATTCGGACAGGGCGCTGAAAAGCTTCGCCTTCGCGATGGCATAGCCTTCGAAGGTGAGGTGGTAGTCCAGATGGTCATGGCCGAGGTTGGTGAAGACGCCGACGTCGAAGTTCACCCCGGAGACCCTTCCCTGCACCAGCGCGTGGGACGAGACCTCCATCACTACAGCCTTGCATCCTGATTCGTCCATCTCGTCCATATATGCGGCAAGGTCGAGGGATTCCGGGGTCGTGTTCCCTGCCGTCATCACCCTCGCACCTGTCCTGTACTGTATCGTTCCCAGAAGCCCGCATTTGACGCCGGTGGAGTTCAATATATGCTCTATGAGGTATGTGGTTGTGGTCTTTCCCTTGGTGCCTGTGACCCCGACGACCTTCAGCCTCGAGGACGGGTCGTGGTAGAACCTCCTGGCCAGCTTCGAGAGGGCCTCCCTGCTGTCGGGGACCTTGATGCCGACTACCCCTTCAGGAATGTCGTAGGCCCTGCTGTGGACGACGGCCACTGCGCCCCTTTCGCACGCCGAATTGATGTAAGAATGCCCGTCCAGCCTGGCCCCTATAAGGGCAACGTAAAGGTCACCCTTGCCGATCTGCCTGGAGTCGTAGCATATCTTCGCAATATCCGGGTCCGGCATGCCCTGCCTCCAGTCCCCGATTCCGTCCAAGAGCTTCGAAAGCTTCATGTTAACACCTCACGTCGCATTTACTGCGTCCTAAGCCATACCTGTATCTGGGTCCCCTTGATATACCTGCCGCCGGGCGCCGGCGACTGCTTGAACACCAGGCCGCTGCCGTCCGGTACGATCGAGAATCCTGCGATTCCTGCTGCTAAGGATGCCTCTTTCAGCGACTTGCCCCTCAGGTCAGGCACCTTGGCCTCGAGCGTCCCGGCCTCTGCCTGGCCGTCTTGTTCGGGGAAGTAGACGAGCACCGCGGAGCCCTTGGCTGCCGTCGTGCCGGGCCTCGGCACCATCTCGGAGGCCGTCGGCCCCTCGCCTTCCGATGCCATGGCCAATCCGGCCGCTTTCAGCATAGATGCAGCCTGCGCCCTGTTCCTTCCCGTAACATCGGGCACGGTCGCCGTTTCGGAGGCTTTCGCTGCTGATTTCATCGGCTCAGTCGGCGCGATCTCCATGTATCTCATTATATCCGATGCGATGCGCTGGAATACGGGAGCTGCCACGGTTCCGCCGTACCTGTTCTCGGACGACGGCTCGTCTATCGCGATTAGCACCGCTACCTTGGGATCGTCTGCTGGGATATAACCCATGAAGGACGATATCCTCTTGTCTCCGTAGCCTCCCGCCTCAGGCTTCTGGGCCGTCCCGGTCTTGCCGGCCACCTTGTAACCTGCA
>JAGOKM010000032.1 GCA_017994615.1 Bacillota bacterium
TGCCGGGAAGGTCCCTCGAACAGGAGATGAAGGCATTCAGAGGGCCGATGCCGGTGCTGAAGGCGGTGGGCATAGTCAACCAGATCCTGGACGGGCTCTGGCATGCCCATTCGCACGGCCTGGTCCACAGGGACATAAAGCCGCACAACATCCTCATTTCGGAGGACGGAAGGGCGAAGATAGCCGATTTCGGGATTGCAAGGGCAGTCAGCGAGGCGGACCTGACACAGACGGGCATGGTCGTGGGGACAGTGAACTATACCTCTCCCGAGCAGGCAAAAGGTGAAGTCGCCACCAACAAGTCCGACCTTTATTCCACGGGGGTGCTCCTTTACGAGATGCTGACCGGCAAGCTGCCCTTCACGGGAGAAGGCCAGGTAGCAGTGGCGATAAAGCACATATCGGAAAGGCCTTCGCCTCCCAGGAAGGCGAACCCTGCCATAAGCCCGATGCTCGAAAGGGCCATATTCAAGGCCATGGAGAAGGACCCTTCCAGGCGCTTCCAGAGCGCGGAGGAGTTCAAGGCCGCCCTAATGCTGGCCGAAGGTGCCTACCTGAGCAAGGGGCGCGACGAAGAATGCGACACGATAGCGATGGAGACCGGGACCAAGACCTTCAGCAAGATGGAGGGGAAATCCAAGATGAAGGCCGCTGACAGAGGCGATTACGACCAGAAAAAGGCCGTGAAGAGGCTCATAATCATGGTCACTGTATTCGTCCTGGTCGCCGCAGCCACGGCGGGCGCCATTTACATGGCCTGGAACAAGTGGATGGACGTCGACGAGGTCAAAGTCCCCAATGTGGTGGGCTTGAACATCGAGGACGCCAAGGTGAGGCTCAGGGAGCTGAAGCTCATCGGGATAGTGGCGGATTCCAGGTACGACAAGGCGGTGCCAGCCGACCAGGTAATATCACAGGACCCCGAAGAGGGGGCTGCAAGGAAGGTCAACTCGGAGATCGAGCTGATAGTAAGCCTTGGCCCTGACATCGGCACGGTGCCGGACGTCAGGGGCAAGGAATTCAGGGAAGCGGGGATAATCATCGAGCAGGCGGGCTTCGTCGTGGCAGAGGATGTGCAGTACGAATTCAGCATGGACGTTGAGGCGGGATTCACAATCAGGCAGGACCCTCAACCGGGCGGGACGATGGACAAGGGATCAGCGATCTCGCTTGTAGTCTCGCAAGGGCCATCGCCTACGACGACGGTCCCCGACGTCGTTCAGCTAAAGCTTGATAAGGCGGAAGGGCTCCTCAAGGCGTCGGGCCTTTCCGTCGGCCTCGTTATCGAGGTCGTATCGGATGCCTATCCCAAGGGAACCGTGATGGCTCAGACGCCCATCGCGGGCACCGAAGTCGAAAACGGCAGCCAGATAGACCTGAAGGTCTCGACCACAGCCCAGAGCTTGGGTGCGAGCGCCGGCGACGGGAGCAAGAAGTTCGAGATCACCTATACGGTACCCAAGGATACCTGGATACAGGAAGTCATAATCAAGGTGAGCGACACATACGGCAGCAGGTCCGTGTTCGGCCCGAAATCCTTCAAGAGCGGCGAATCTGTGATGCAGGTCGTAGAGGTCTTCGGAGGCGGCAGGATAGAAGTCTGGGTGGACGGCAGCCTCTACAAGGCGTACGATGTCTAGCCAAAAGGGAGTCATAGTGGGAATAAAGGGCGGCTTCGCCGAAGTCGACGTGGGTGATGTGACCCTCACCTGCCGGATCAGGGGCAAGCTCAGGCTGAGGGAAGAGGAGATCGTCGCAGGCGACAGCGCGCTCGTCAGCACTCAGAAAGGCGAGCACGTGATAGAGCAGGTGCTGGAGCGGCGAAACTTCCTGGTAAGGCCCCCTGTGGCCAATGTCGACACGGTCGCTATCTTCACGCCGCTGGTAATGCCGGACGCGGACCTGATGCTGACCGACAGGCTGTGCGTGCTGGCAGAGAAGCAGTCCCTCGAGATAGTCATCTGCGCCACCAAGGCAGATATTGCAGACGAAAGCGCGCCGGTCAAAGTCGAGGAGCATTACAAGGGGACGGGTTACAGCTTCGTAAGCCTTGCTGCCCCGAAAGGAAAGGGTGTAGACCGCCTGAGGGAGCTTCTAAGGGGCAAGGTCAGCATATTCGCAGGACAATCTGGTGCCGGCAAATCCACGCTTATAAACGCCATGGTGCCGGGGCTCGGGCTCAAGACGGGAGAAGTAAGCGGGAGGATCGGCCGGGGCAGGCATACGACCAGGCAGGTCAGGCTTCTTCGGTTGGATTCCGGAGGATATGTTGCCGACAGCCCCGGCTTCTCGTCGCTTGAGCTGAGCGGGATAGGCCCCGACCAGCTTAGGCTCCTGATGCCGGATATAGCGGCTTTCGAGGGAGGATGCCGTTTCAGAGGATGCAGGCACAACGCGGAACCAGGGTGCTCAGTCAGGGAGGCGCTCGGTCAGTCCGTATCCAGGGGCAGATATGACCATTACCTGCATTTCCTGGAGGAATGCATCGAGGCTGAAAAGCGGAAATATGACTAGCGGAGGGTGATTTGCGTGGTTAGGGTCGCACCGTCGATACTGTCAGCCGACCTGCTCGACCTCAAAGGGGAGATAGGCAGGATACCCTCTGCCGACCTCATACATGTCGACGTGATGGACGGCTCGTATGTGCCCAACATAACCTTCGGGCCCGGAATGGTAAAGGCTCTTCGCAGCATAACAGAAAAGCCCATTGACGTGCACCTCATGATTGAAGCGCCCGAAAGGCACTTCGACTCGTTCAAGGATGCCGGGGCGGCTGCATTGACGATACACCCCGACTCGACTAGGCATCTGCACAGGCAGCTGTGCAGGGTAAGGGAGCTTGGCTGCAAGGCGGGGGTCGCGCTCAACCCGGCGGATCCTGCGTCTTTGGTGGAGAACGTGCTGGACGTCGCCGACATCATCCTGGTGATGACGGTGAATCCCGGCTTCGGCGGGCAGGATTTCATAGAAGCCCAGCTCACGAAGATCGCCGAGGTGTCGGAGATGGTGGCAGCATCCGGCAGGGACATAGCGTTGGAAGTCGACGGCGGCATCAACGGGAGGACTGCGGAAAAGGCAAGGCATGCCGGCGCCGACGTGCTGGTGGCCGGGACTTTCATATTCAAAGCCCGGGACCCCGAGGAAGCGATAAGGGCTTTGAGGGGCTGATATGGTGAAAGCAGCGGAGAGGGTAGTGGCATCGCTGACAAGGGCCGGCTTGAAGCTGGCCCTTGCGGAATCGTGCACTGGCGGCATGCTTGCCGCCGCCATAACCGACGTGCCGGGGGCCTCGGCATGTTTCGAAGCGTCTTACGTGACTTACTCGAGGAAGGCGAAGGAGGGCATACTGGGGTTGCCCTCTAGCCTGCTGGAAAGATACGGGACTGTCAGCGGCGAGACCGCCAGCTCTATGGCTGCAAGGGCGAGGGAGGCGTCTGGTTCGGACATCGCATGCGCCGTGACGGGGGTGGCAGGACCTGGCCCCGATGCGGAAGGCAACCCTGAAGGCCTGGTCTACATCGCATGCTCCTGCGGGGCTTCAAGGACCGTCGCAAGGAGGTTCGATTTGGCCGGCAACAGGGGCGAAATCAGGGCGGCGGCAGTTTCCGAAGCCCTGGGGCTAATCGAAGAATGCATCAAAGAGGAGGGCTTGTCATGAAGAGGATATTCATAAAAGGCGTCCCCGAACCCAAAGGACACTATACACCCGCAATGGAGGCGGGCGGGCTCATATTCGCCTCGGGGCTGCTGCCCATGGACCTTAACACAGGCACGCCTCTGATGATGGGTTTCGACGAACAGCTTGCGGCCCTCTTCAGGAACGTCGATGAGCTCTTGGCGTCGGCAGGGTGCGCAAGGCAAGACGTAGTCAAGGTCAACGCCTACATCTCCGACATCGCCCTCTGGGGCAGGTTCAACTCGGCCTATTCGGAGTTCTTCGGGGACCATAAGCCTGCAAGGACTGTGGTGCCGCTCGGGGAGAAGCTGCATTACGGGCTGGACGTCGAGATGGAACTGGTCGCCGAGCGGAGGGCATAGGGGATGGGCAGCCGGGACGCTTTCTTCAGATGCGGCTACTGCGGCAGGGAGTACGGCCTTACGGACAGGGCGTTCAGGTGCCGGTGCGGCGGCCTGTTCGACATAGCAGGCTTGGACGACCCATTCTCGGCTTCAATCCTGGATGAGAGGGCCCAGGGCCTGTTCAGGTACAGGCAGCTCATGCCGTCCGCCGTTGACGGGCATTGGCTCGAGGCCACCATGGGCGAGGGCTGGACGGCGATGGTAGGCCTTGGGAAGGCATTCGGCGGCCTCATCGCCAAGATGGATTACGCAATGCCTACGCTTTCCTTCAAGGACAGGGGCGCGGCCGTCCTCATGGCGGCTGCCAAAGCAGCGGGCGCAAGCTCCGTGATACAGGACTCCAGCGGCAACGCGGGGAACTCGGTAGCGGCATATTCGGCTCGGCTCGGCATAGAGTGCGAGATCTTCGTGCCCGAGGGCACGTCGCCCAACAAGGTCTCCCAGATCAGGGCCTATGGGGCAAAAGTAAGGCTTGTCCCTGGGAACAGGGAAGATACGGCAAGGGCTGCCCTGGAAGAGGCGGAGGCGGGCAGATACTACGCCAGCCACGTCTACAACCCGATGTTCTACCAGGGGACCAAGACTTACATATATGAGATATGGGAGCAGATGGGCGGGTCGCTACCAGACGCGCTGGCCGTGCCCGTAGGCAACGGCACACTTCTCCTGGGCGTCTATTACGGCCTTAAATCCCTGATGGCCGGAGGCGCGATCTCGAAGATGCCAGCCCTGATAGCGGTCCAGGCTGCCAGGTGCGCGCCCCTCTACGGATCATTCGAGAAGGGCCTCGACAGCGTCGCGCCTGTAAGGAACGAAGGCACGCTGGCCGAGGGCATAGCCATTGCGGCCCCGATGCGGGGGGCGCAGCTCATCAAGGTGATAAGGGAGCTGGGAGGTTATGTGGTGGCTGTGGGCGAGGACGAGATAAAGCAAGCGGGCGAGAAGCTGTCAAGGTCCGGGATATTCGTCGAGCCGACCAGCGCGGCCACCGTGGCGGGGGCACTGAACTGGTCCAAGGCCAGCGGCTTCGATGAGTCGATGGTCGTGCCCATGTGCGGGGCAGGCCTGAAGTCGCTGCATTAGCAGGCGGCCCGGCCGCTTTGCGCCTTCTTCAGTCCCGAAACCGTAAGCAGCCACTTATAGGTGCTTTCAAGCGGGTCGTGAAGGATGATGTTGTACAGGTTCCCCTCGCCGTCGAGGAATTCGAACATCCGGTTGTGCTTGCTTCTTACAGCCGAGATCGCAAAGCCCTGGATGCTCCTCAACGCAAACTCCCTGGGGCAGTCCACTTCCGTGTCGAACCTTATCGCATCCCTGTAAAGGCTGACTTTGCCGTACCCTAGCACAGCGAGCGGCCTTGCCTTCCGGCTCCTTCTTATCGTAGCGTTGCAAGGGCCGAATATCGGCTCGGTACCGTCGCTTTCAGCCGCCTGAATCACGGCCTTGCGCACGAGCTGCCTCTGCCACCTGTCGTGGGATTCCAGGTTCTCGTGATGGAGCGCCGAGCCTTTGACTAGTATGAACTCCCCCCGGTCGCCCCATCTGACTGAATAGCCACAGCTCTTGCAATACGCCACGTCTCCTTCGGTGAGGAAGCAGTCCGACGCCCTGCATTCCGGGCAAGTGTACATGACGTTGTGAAGGCCTATGGCCCTGCCCTTCCCCCTGTAACTGAGCTCCGGCCTCCCCTTTATCCATTCGTAGTCGCTGTGTTCAAGAGAAGCCGCTATGGCTTCCTCGATTTCCTCAGGTTCCATCGACCTGAGCTGCTCTCTTGTCAGCAGGACCTCGGCGCTGATGAAGGCGGGGCCCCTCCTTTTCTTGAGGGACCAGAAAGGATCGGCCATGAACCCTCCCTTGATGTGTGTCGCAACAACGGGCACGTCCAGCATCTTGGCGAGCTTGCCGATCCCGGGGACGAGCGGCTCGGTATAACCGGCTATGCACTCTGACCTTCTGGGAATATCGCGACAGAACAGCCATGGCGGACCCGGCGCATCATCTCCCTCACAGCCGAAGAGTCTATCGCGAACTTGCTCTTGGGGATGGAACCTATCGTCTTCATCAGGAAGTTCATGATCGGGACCCGGAATAGCATGTCGGTAGCGACGAAGCACATCGGCCCCTTCAGGCTGCATCCGACGAAGAAGGGGTCCAGGGTGGCCTGATGGTTGGAGACGACGAAGAACGGGGCGGAAACCCCATCCAGCTCAATTGCCTCCCTCTTCAGCTTGCCGAATGCTTTGAAGTAAATGGGAACGAACAGGCGCATCAACATGACGAGCAGGTCCCCAAGGGCTTTCCTCATGTTCCCTCCGTATTGCTTAATGTATTATGGTAATGGAATCATTCAGTCATATTATACATAATTGACTCATCAAGGAGACTTCAATGAAGAGGATGTTCGTAGCGCTCGACCTTCCCGATGCGCTAAAGGGGCAGATGTCCCTCTGCCCCGCGTTCAGGGATATGGGGTACAGGGGCATAAGCTGGGTCAAACCGGAGAATATGCACCTTACGCTGAAATTCCTCGGGGACACGGAAGAAAGCGGCCTCGACCGCCTAAGATCAGCCCTTACAGGGGTAGGCGCGTCCCACAGGGCGTTCACTGTTTCATACTCCGGCGTCGGCAGGTTCGGAAGGGGAGGATATACCAGCTCCATCTGGGTCGGGGTCCACGACCGGACGGGAGGGCTGGCGAGGCTCGCCGCTGACATAGAAACCGCACTTATGCCCCTGGGGTTTGAAAAGGAGGGCAGGCGGTTCTCCCCCCATATAACTTTTTGCAGGGTCAGGGAAGGATCCGACCTTCCTCCGTGGGACCAGATAAAGGGCAGTTTCTCGAACCTGGATGCAAGCGTGCTGCATGACGGATTCTCCCTCTATGAAAGCGTCCTTACCCGTGAAGGGCCCATATATACCAGGGATAGCTGGTACGAGCTGAAAAAGGGTTAGCCCTACCGAACATATGTGCTATAATATATACGACGATTTGCTCCATGAAAGGGGAGTTTCCATTGTCCGACAGACAGAAGGCCTTGAGCGCAGCCCTGGCGCAGCTGGAGAAGGAATACGGCAAGGGCACGGTCATGAGGATGGGAGAAGCCGACGTCAAAGCCGTGGACGTTATTCCCAGCGGCTCCATTGCCATAGACATCGCCCTGGGGGTGGGAGGCTTCCCCAGGGGCAGGGTCATAGAGGTGTACGGCCCGGAGTCCTCCGGCAAGACTACGGTTGCCTTGCACGCCATAGCGCAGGCCCAGATGGCAGGCGGCATAGCGGCGTTCATAGACGCCGAGCACGCGCTGGACGCCAAGTATGCCAAGAAGCTGGGCGTAGACATAGACAACCTCCTTGTGTCCCAGCCCGACACGGGCGAGCAGGCGCTCGAGATAACCGAGGCGCTGGTCAGAAGCGGCGCCGTCGACATAGTGGTCATCGACTCCGTCGCGGCCTTGGTCCCCCGCTCCGAGATAGAAGGGGAGATGGGGGATTCATATGTCGGATTGCAGGCAAGGCTGATGTCGCAGGCCTTGAGGAAGCTCACAGGGGCGATATCCAAGTCGAACTCCTGCGTGATATTCATAAACCAGATCAGGGAGAAGGTCGGGATAATGTTCGGCAACCCCGAGACCACCCCCGGCGGCAGGGCGCTGAAGTTCTATTCCTCAGTGCGCATAGAGGTCCGCAGGGTCGAATCCCTCAAACAGGGGCAGGAAGTCATAGGCAACAGGACGAAGGCCAAGGTGGTGAAGAATAAAGTGGCCCCGCCCTTCAAGGAGGCCGAGTTCGACATAATCTACGGCGAGGGGATCTCGCGGGAAGGATCCCTGATAGACATAGGCGAAGCCAATGGGATACTGGTCAAGAGCGGGACATGGTTCTCATACGGCGACACCAGGCTCGCCCAGGGGCGCGAGAACACAAGGCAGCTTCTTAAGGCCGACAAGCAGCTGGCTGACGAAATAGAACGTAAGATCAAGGAGAAAGTTGGAATCAACTGGGGAGGCACCGGCATAACGGCCGAAGGGGAGGTCCGCGAGGCGGCGAAGACCCAGTCATGAAGCCTGACGCGCTTAAGGACGCCGTAAGATACCTCGCCATCAGATCCAGGTCGGAAGCCGAGGTGAGGGCTTACCTTGCGAAGCACGGGCATGACGTCTCGGCGGTAGATGAAGCAATCGAGGTCCTAAAACAGCGTAGGATTATTGAGGATGGCGCGCTGGCTAGAGGCTGGGCGTCTGAGCTGGCAGCTGAAGGAAAGTCAGGCAGGGCTATGGCGCTTCACAAACTCATGGAGCGCGGAATCCCGAAGGACCTGGCCGAGGAATCCATAGAGGCTGTCTGGCAGGAAATCGACGAAGCAGAAGCCGCTGCCCGGCTCCTGAGGAAGAAGTTCAGGCTGTCGGGACAGGCCGAAATCAACGAGATGGCAAGGGCTGCGAGGTTCCTGAAGTCCAGGGGTTATGGTGCAGAAGCCATATCCAGGGCCCTCAAGGAGACCTTCGGCAGAGAATGATGATGCATGCCAGCTGGGCTCCGATTGACTGGAAGGCCCAGCTGTTGTATTGTTATCTTTGAGGCAAAGTGCCCAAAAGCCATGAAGAATTCCCACGGCTGTACCCCTTCTGGTACTGGCCTTAAAGTTCTTTGAAAATTGGAGGTGTGATTACTGGATACAGCAATAGTGATTGGCATTGCGGCAATCGCCGGTGCGGTTGCCTTCGCGGCAGGCTATTTCCTCAGGAAGCAGTTCTCCGAAAGCAAGATCGGCAGCGCCGAGGCAAGGGCTAAAGAGATCATCGAAGATGCGATCAAAGCAGGCGAAGCCCAGAAGCGCGAGCTTTTGATAGAAGCCAAGGAAGAGACCCACAGGATGAGGGCGGAAGCCGAGAGGGAGAACAAGGAAAGGCGCCTCGAACTGCAGAGGATAGAAAGAAGATACATCCAGAAGGAAGAGACGATAGACAGGAAGACGGAGCTCATAGAGAAGAAGGAAAACGAGCTTGAACAGAGGGAGAACGAAGTAAGAAGGCTCGAGCAGAACATCAAGGACGAGTACGCAAAGCACAAGCTCGAACTTGAAAGGATAAGCGGACTGACAAGCGAACAGGCCAAAGCGGAACTTCTCAAGGAGATTGAGACTGAAATCAGGCATGATGCGGCGATCATGATCAAGGACATAGAGTCCCAGGCCAAGGACGAAGCCGACAAGAAGGCCAGGGACATAATCACCCAGGCCATACAGCGCTGCGCTGCCGAGCACGTGACTGAGACGACAGTCTCGGTCGTACCGCTTCCTAGCGACGAGATGAAAGGAAGGATAATCGGCAGGGAGGGCAGGAACATAAGGGCCTTGGAGACGCTAACCGGCGTCGACCTGATCATAGACGACACCCCGGAGGCGGTCATACTCTCGAGCTTCGATCCCGTAAGGAGGGAAGTCGCGAGGATCGCCCTGGAGAGGCTGATACAAGACGGCCGCATACAACCTGCAAGGATCGAGGAGATGGTGGAGAGGGCCCAGAAGGAAGTCGACGCGGTGATGCGCGACGAAGGGGAAAGGGCCATACTCGAATCGGGCGTCATAGGGCTGCACCCGGAGATACAGAAGCTGCTCGGCAGGCTGCGCTTCAGGACGAGCTACGGCCAGAACGTTCTCAACCACTCCATCGAAGTGGCCAAGCTGGCAGGGACCATGGCCTCGGAGCTGGGGGCGGACGTCGCCCTTGCAAAGAGGGCGGGGCTTCTGCACGACTTGGGCAAGGCGATCGACCATGAGGTGGAAGGGCCCCATGTGACGATCGGCGCTGACCTGGCGAGGAAGTACAGGGAATCGGCCCTGGTGGTCAACGGGATAGAAGCCCACCACGGGGACGTAGAGCCCATTTGCATCGAATCGGTGCTGGTACAGGCGGCGGACGCCATCTCGGCGGCAAGGCCGGGGGCAAGGCGCGAGACGCTGGAGACATACATCAAGAGGCTGGAGAAGCTCGAAGAGATAGCTGACTCGTACGACGGCGTCGACAAGGCCTTCGCAATCCAGGCGGGCCGCGAGATCAGGATAATGGTAAAACCCGAGAGAATCGACGATTACGCGACCATCACCCTGGGGAAGGACATAGCAAAGAGGATAGAAGGGGAGCTCGAATACCCCGGACAGATAAAGGTGACCGTCATAAGGGAGACCAGGGCGGTCGATTACGCGAAATAGACATGCCGAGGCCGGGCGCATCGCGCCCGGCCTTCGGAGATAATGAAGGAGGGGGAGAATATGAGGGATTTCGGCAGACAGGACTATGAGCCGGCTAACAGCGGCATCGGCCTCCTGTTCTCCCTGTTGACCAGGCACAGCGAGATTTGCTCAGCACAGTATTCGCCGGACGACACCAAGCTGGGGATGTCTTTCCTCATCTGCAAGAAGGTGGCCGGCGAAGAGGTGGACGCGCTGAGGAACAGGATGGCTCACAGCATAGTCGCCATCTGGGACATACTCAGGATGCCTTCAGACGGGAAGATGGAACTGAAAGTAGAGGAACTGGGCGAATATACGAGGCTCACCATGTTGAGGGACATAGCGAGCCTGACAAGCGAGGAAATCGCGCTCATAGTGGGCATCATGGAGGAATTCTTCGAGACGGCGCTCTTGAAGGACGGGCCGGACGAGGACCTCTACGACTCGCTGCCGAGCGATGATGCGATAAACAACATGCTGATAGATGTCAAGGCCTCATCGGGAGAGAAGGACATAATCGGCTACAGGGATGAAGGCAGGATCGTGGTGTTCGACAAGCCCCTGATGATGGGGAAAGGGGCCACTGCGAAGTGAAGGTGGCCTTCTTCGGAGACATAATAGGGAAGCCCGGAAGGACGGCGCTTGAGGACGGCATAAAGCATGTGAGGTCCTCAGGCGCCGATTTCGTCATCGCCAACGGGGAGAACGCCTCGGGGGGACTGGGGCTTACTCCGGAGAACGCCGAGGAAATGCTCAAAATGGGCGTGGACATCATCACCAGCGGGAACCACATCTGGAACAAGCGTGAGATGGTCGAGAGGATCAGCGGTCTCGACAGGGTATTAAGGCCGGCGAACTACCCGGTTGGCGTTCCCGGCAGGGGCATGGCGGTCATCAAGGCGAACTCATACAGGCTGGCTGTGCTTAACCTGCAGGGAAGGGTATTCATGGGGGAGATCGACTGTCCATTCAGGAAAGCCGATGAGATCCTCTCTACGATAGGCTCCTCGGCCGATGCGGTATTCGTGGACTTCCATGCCGAGGCCACCTCCGAGAAGAACGCCCTAGGCTCATACCTTGACGGCAGGGCGGCTGCAGTCGTAGGCACCCATACTCATGTACAGACGGCCGACGAAAGGATTCTGCCGTCAGGCACGGCATACATAAGCGACGTAGGCATGTGCGGGCCGGTCGATTCGGTCATCGGTATGGAGAGCGGCACGGTGGTACCAAGGTTCCTCACCGGAATGCCGACCAAGTTCGAGGTCGGTGGAGGGAGGACGATGGTCAACGCCGTGATGGTAGAGATTGACCATTCGACCGGAAGGGCGAGGTCCATTGAGAGAATCAACTACCTAATCTAAGATAACAGCGGATCAAGCTGCAATGACGCCGCAATGACATGCGGCGTCATTTTTTATTTTCCCAAGAAGGATTTTGGAGCATTCTATAGAAATCATGTAGCAAGGTGGAGCAAAGTGGTGTAATATGGAGTAAACGAGGAGGTGGGGCTGTGTTCACCGGCAAGTACAGGCACTCGCTAGACGACAAGAACCGCATCATAGTCCCATCCAAATTCCGCACCATGCTAGACGGCAGGTTCATGGCCACAAGGGGGCTGGACGGATGCCTCGCGTGCTACCCATCAGACGAATTCACAAGATACATAGACGGACTGAGCTCGCTTCCCGTGGAAAAGCGCGAAGTGAGGCAATATCTGCGGATGATCCTGGCCAACGCCGTCGAATGCGAGATGGACAGCCAGGGCCGCG
>JAGOKM010000033.1 GCA_017994615.1 Bacillota bacterium
AGGAAGGTGCCAAGGACTACGCAGCGATAGGCGGGAACATAAAGGCCATACCCGGGGGCAAGTCGGCGACTTACGTCTCCAAGGACGAGGCATTGAAGAGGATGGCCGAGGAGTACCCGGACTACAGGGAAGTGATTGCGACGCTTCCGTCCAACCCCCTGCCGGCCTCCTTCGACGTGGAGATATCCGACCCCAAGTCGATCAGGGAGATAGCCGGCGCCGTAAGCGGCATCAGCGGGGTGGAGAGCGTAAACTACGGCCAGAGCTACGTGGAGGGCCTGTCCAGCATGCTGCAGGTGCTGTGGTCATTCACAGCCCTAATACTGGTCGCCATGGCCTTCGGAAGCGCCATCATAGTCAACAACACGATCGGCATAACCGTGACCGCAAGGCGCAACGAGATCGACATAATGCGGCTGGTGGGCGCCTCCGACGGCTTCATAAGGGCCCCCTTCGTCCTCGAGGGCATGATAATCGGCCTTGCAGGAGGGCTTATCGCAGGCCTTGGAATTTTCTTCGGTTACGAAGGGGCGGTAAGGTGGGTGCACGGCATGGCCCCATTCGTGCCGCTGGTGACGGCGCCCTGGGCGAGGCTCGGCCTTCTGGCGCTGGTCGTCCTCCTGGGGGCGGCGCTGGGTGCAGGAGCGGGCAACAACGCGACGAATAAGTATCTGAAGGATTAGGAGGTACAGATGTCAAACGGGGCGGCCCGCATCCTGAAGACTGTCCTTGCCGCGGCGCTCATGGCGTCCCTGGCTATGTCCTCGTCCGCCCTATCGGCGGATGCGACAGACACGGAGAGGACCCTCGAAGAGCTGCTCAAGGAGATCAACCAGACGAAGGTCACTGTCAACAAGTACAAGGCCGAGGAGAAGAACGCCCTGAAGGCGCTGCAGGCGGTCGAGGACGACCTGGAGAATACGAGGAACAGGATAACGAAGGCGGAGAAGGACCTCGCCTACTTGAAGACCAGGCTCGCGCAGACGCAGAAGGAGCTGACAGCGGCCGAGGGCGCGCTCGAGGACAAGCAGGAGGAATACAAGGATACCCTGGCCAACCTTGAAAAGAAGCTAGTGGCGATATACAAGGCGGGGAATCCCAAGTACATGGAGCTTCTGTTCTCCTCGAAGAGCTTCACCGAGTTCGTGGGCAAATCCGAATACCTCAGGGCGATGGTCGAATACGACAAGGGCACTCTGGACGTTCTAAAAGAGGAGCAGGAGGACCTCGCCGACAGGACCGAGGCGGCGGAGAGGAAGAAGAGGGAGCTTGAGAAGACCCAGGCCGGGATAACCAAGCTCATGTCGCAGCTGGAGGCAGACGAGGCGTCACTTTCTGCGAAATACGAAGCCAGGGAGAAATACCTGGCCCAGATACAGAAAGAGAAGGTCAAATGGGAGAAGGAGCTGGCCGAGGAGGAGAAGCAGTCAAGGGAGCTGGAGAGCCTGATAAGGAGCAAGCAGGCCAGCCGCACAACTGGCGAGCCGAGCAGGCTGCTGGGCAGGATGATATGGCCGGTGGAAGGAAGGGTCAGCTCAGAGTTCGGCTGGAGGGTGCATCCTATATTCAAGGACCGCAGGTTCCACGCCGGGATGGACATAGCGGCGCCCAAGGGGACCCCGGTGAAGGCGGCTGCGGCCGGCAAGGTGCTTGACGCAAGGTACATCAGCGGCTACGGCTACACAGTCATACTGGACCACAGCGGGGGCATTACGTCGCTTTACGCGCATAATTCGAAGCTTAGCGTGAAATCGGGCAATTCGGTAAAGCAGGGGGATACCATAGCGAAGGCCGGTTCCACGGGCTGGTCGACCGGACCTCACGTGCACTTCGAGGTGAGGGAGGACGGCGTGGCCAAGGAACCCAGGAACTATCTAGTTAGGAAGTGAGCGATATGATGACACAGACGAAGGCGAACGGCGGAAGGGCGATCCTCCGCGTATTGAGCATAGTGGCAATAATACTTGTCCTGGCCGGCACGGCTTTCGTGCTGGCGGCCCCCGGCGCAGAGGGCCAGGAGGGCGGCGCCAAGTACAAGGACGTGGTGGAGGCCTTCGAGGCGCTCCTTTTGATACGGCAGAACTACTACAAGCCCGTGTCCACCTCCGCGCTGCTTAAGACGTACATAGAGAAGGGCAACGTGCAGGCGATGCTCGACACGCTGCCGGACCCCTACAACACTTTCCTGCCAGCGGAGAGGTATTCGGCCTTCAAACAGGACACCCAGGGGACCTTCGAGGGCATCGGCATACTCTTCGGCTTAAGGGACGGCAAGATGACGATAATCACCCCGATAGAGGGCACGCCGGCGTACAAGGCGGGCCTTCTTCCCGGAGACATAATAGTGCTCGTCGACGGGGTCAGCGTTGACGGCCTTACTACCGACGAGGTCTCGATGAGGATAAAGGGCAAGAAGGGGACCACCGTCGTGCTCACCATTGAGCGCGGAAGCGAGGGCACAAGGCTCGTGTTCCCAATCGTGAGGGACACCATCGTCGACCAGCCTGTCAGGTATTACATGCTGGACGACAGGACGAAGATAGGCTACATAGAGCTGAGGAGCTTCACTTCCAGCCGCACGGCAGAGCAGATGGACGCGGCAATCAAGGACCTGCAGAACAGGGGCGCGACCGGGATCATACTCGACATAAGGTACAACGGCGGCGGGCTCGTCAACATGGCGGTTGACATCGGCGGCATGTTCGTAGGCAGGGAGGTCATACTCTACACCCAGGGAAGGGACGGAAAGAAAGACCCGGTTTACAGCACAAGGAACAAGATCGTCAACGTTCCCGTGATATGCCTGGTGAACGAATACTCGGCGAGCGCGTCGGAGATTCTGGCGGGAGCCCTCCAGGACCTCAAGGGCGCGACGATACTCGGGGCCCCGACCTTCGGCAAGGGCCTCGTGCAGACGTACTTCCCTATAAGCAACAACGCCGCGGTGGGAATCACGACGCAGGTGTATCTAACGCCGGCGGGAAGGGCCATCACGCACGAGACGCCCATCAAACCGGACATAGAGCTCATAGTGACCGAAGAGGAGCTGAAGGCGTTGAGGGACGCGGCCGGCACGAAGAAGGCCGGCAGCATGACCGCAGAGGACCTCATGAGGCTCGACCCTGAGACCGACCCTCAGCTTAAGGCGGCGATTGCGAAGCTGCTCGAGATTACGGGGAGGTAAATCCCCGGGAAGGCGAAATGAAGCAAGTGGGCAAGCACAAGGCGCTACTGGCGGCCGTCCTGCTGGCGGCGATCGTCCTGTCCGGGGGCTGCCTCGGAGACAAGAAGGAAGGAAGCGACGGCGCAGCGGCCGGGAAGGCAGCTGCGCCTTCCGCACCTGTTACCGCTCCCATAACCTCGGAGAAGGAACCGGCGTCCGCCAAGCCGAAGGCGCCTGCCGTATCCTATCCCGAACCTTCCGTGCCGGAGAAGCGGGCCTCGGCCGCGGAACCCGAAAAGGCCAAGCAGCAGGAAACAGCATCGGAGGGGCTGCCGGCTGCGGGTTACCCATACGTGCCGCCGGCTGCGACGAAGCCTTCATCGCCGGAATCCGGGGTCGAAAGGGCAGTTAAGGGCAGGCTTGCCATAGTAATAGACGACTTCGGCTACAGGAGCCCGGCGAAGGCGAGGATACTGGCCTTGGACTATCCGATAACGTGCGCGGTGCTGCCCGACGGGAAGACGACCGCCGAGGACGGCAGGGCCGCCCACGACGCCGGCAAGCTCGTCATCCTCCACATGCCGATGGAGGCTCAGGACTACACTAAATCCGACGGCGAGGGCTTCATAAGGGTCGGCATGGAGCCGGGGGAAGTAAGGGCGAGGCTGCACGTCGCGCTCCAAAGCGTGCCGATGGCAAAAGGCGTCAGCAACCATATGGGTTCGCTCGTATCTAAGGACGAGGCGGTTCTGGAGGCGTTCATCGAGGAGGTGGACTACCTCGGGCTCTTCTACCTGGATTCAAGGACGGCAACCGACACTCTGGGGCCCCAGGTGGCAAGGAGGCTCGGCGCAGAAGCCTATCTGAACTCGACGTTCCTGGACGGGGTGGACGACGAGGCATATGTCGAAGAACGCCTGTGGCTGGCGGCCGAGAAGGCCAAGGCGGAAGGGCAGGCGGTGGCGATAGGGCACGTCAGGCTGTCTACTGCGAAGGCGCTCGAGAAAGTGCTGCCACAGCTGGAAGGATCCGGGATTGAGCTGGTATTCGTAAACCAGCTGGATCCCCTTTAGCGTCCGACAAGGGAAGCTTCGCCAAGCGCGGCCGGCACCTACGATTTCCCCGGGGGCCGGCCCGATTTCCGTTGAAAGAGGCCCTCGGGAGGTATATGATTAGAACTGATGTTCTATTCTGCGGAGGTGAGCGCCACGGACTTCAGGCTGAAGTCGGACTACCGGATGATGGGCGACCAGGAGAGGGCGGTGGACGAGCTCTGCCGCGGCATTGAGGCGGGAGACCCGGCCCAGGTGCTGCTCGGTGTCACCGGAAGCGGCAAGACCTTCACGATGGCGAACATCATCGAGCGCATGAACAGGCCGGCGCTCGTAATCGCCCACAACAAGACGCTTGCAGCCCAGCTCTGCGGCGAGTTCAGGGAGTTCTTCCCCGAGAACGCGGTCCGCTACTTCGTCAGCTACTACGACTACTACCAGCCTGAGGCCTACGTACCCAGCAAGGACATATACATCGAGAAGGAATCCGACATCAACGAGGAGATCGACCGCATGAGGCACGAGGCGACGGCCTCCCTGGTCGAGCGCCGCGACGTAATAATCGTGGCCTCCGTGTCGTGCATTTACGGCCTCGGGATGCCCGAGGAGTACATGAAGCAGACCATAGTGGTCAAGCAGGGAGAGGCCATGGACCGCGACTGGCTCCTGAGGCGCCTGTCGTCGATACAGTACACCAGGAACGACCTTACGCTATCCCGCGGCACATTCAGGGCCCGCGGCGACGTCATCGACGTGGTGGACGCGGGCGGGGAACGCGCCATCAGGATAGAGTTCTTCGGCGACACGGTCGACAGGATAATGGAGGTCGACATGCTGACTGGAGAGGTGCTCTCGTTTAGGGAACAGGCCGCCATCTACCCGAACTCGCACTACGTCACCAACGAGGAGAACCTGAGGCGCGCCATCGGCGACATAGGCCAGGAGCTGGCAGAAAGGCTCGCCGAGCTGAACAAGGCGGGCAAGGTGCTAGAAGCGCAGAGGCTCGCCCAGAGGACGCGCTTCGACCTTGAGATGATGGCCGAGGTAGGATACTGCAGCGGGATAGAGAACTACAGCAGGCACCTGTCCAACAGGGCGCCTGGGGAGCCTCCCGAGACGCTGCTGGATTACTTCCCCAGGGACTTCCTGACGTTCATAGACGAATCCCATGTGACCGTGCCCCAGCTAAAGGGCATGGAGCACGGGGACAGGGCAAGGAAGCTGAACCTCGTGGAATACGGGTTCAGGCTGCCTTCCGCCTACGACAACAGGCCCTTGAAGTTCGAGGAGTTCAGGAAGGCGGTAGGCCAGGTGGTGTTCGTCTCCGCCACTCCGGCGGATTACGAGAAGTCCGTCTCCACCAGGATAGTGGAGCAGATAATAAGGCCGACGGGCCTGCTGGACCCGGAGGTTACCGTAAGGCCCATAAGAGGGCAGGTGGACGACCTCCTGTCGGAGATAAGAAAGTGCGTGGCCCTGAAGCAGAGGGTCCTGGTCACCACTCTCACCAAGAAGATGGCCGAGGACCTCACCGAATACCTCACGGAGTTCGACGTGAAGGTCCGCTACATGCACTTCGACGTGGAGACGCTGGAGAGGATCGAGCTCTTAAGGGGCCTCAGGCTGGGGGACTTCGACGTGCTGGTCGGCATAAACCTCCTCAGGGAGGGGCTCGACCTTCCGGAGGTGGGCCTCGTGGCCATCCTAGACGCCGACAAGGAGGGGTTCCTACGCTCGTCCACAAGCCTCATACAGACCATAGGCAGGGCCGCGAGGAACGTGGGAGGCAGGGTGGTCATGTACGCTGACCGGATTACGGATTCAATGAAGTTCGCGATAGACGAGACCAACAGGCGCCGCGCGATACAGGCCGCACACAACGAGAAGTACGGGATAACGCCCAAGTCGGTGGTCAAGTCCGTAAGGGACATGGTCGGCATGGAGGAGCGCAGGGAGCAGGAGGCAGCATCCGTCAGGAGCATGGACGCAAGGGCCAGGGCGGCGGAGGACCCGGAGGAGATAGCCTCGGAGATAAAGGCGCTCACCGAAGGGATGAAGAAGGCGGCCCAGCTGCTCGAGTTCGAGCAGGCGGCCGAGATGAGGGACCGCATAAAGGAGCTCAGAAGGAGGCTCGAAGAGCTTGGGAGCTGATTCGATAGTAATAAGGGGCGCAAGGCAGCACAACCTCAAGAACATAGACGTGGTGATACCCAGGGGCAAGCTCGTCGTCATAACCGGCCTTTCCGGCTCCGGCAAGTCGTCGCTCGCCTTCGACACGATATATGCCGAGGGGCAGAGGAGGTACGTGGAGTCGCTGTCCGCGTACGCCAGGCAGTTCCTGGGCCAGATGGACAAGCCCGACGTGGACAGCATAGACGGGCTTTCCCCCGCCATATCCATAGACCAGAAGACGACCAGCAGGAACCCCAGGTCCACAGTGGGCACGGTGACCGAGGTCTACGACTACCTGAGGCTCCTGTATGCGAGGATCGGCATCCCCCACTGCCCGCAGTGCGGCAGGCAGATCGCACAGATGACCGTCCAGGACATGGTGGACGCGGTCATGTCGCTGCCCGAAGGGTCCAGGATACTCATACTCGCCCCGGTGGTCGTTGGCAAGAAAGGCGAGCACAGGAAGGTGCTTGAGGACGCAAGGCGCAGCGGGTTCCAGAGGGTGAGGGTGAACGGCGAGGTAAGGGAGCTCACCGAGGAAATAGCCCTTGAGAGGTACAAGACCTACACGATCGAGATAGTAGTTGACAGGCTCATAGTGAAACCGGGCCTTAACCGCAGGCTGACCGATTCCGTAGAGACGGCGATGAAGCAGACCAAGGGCCTTCTCACGGTGGCCGTCGAAGGTTCGCAGGACCTGGTCTTCTCGGAGAACATGGCCTGCCCAGACTGCGGCATCTCCTTCGGCAAGATAGAGCCGAGGATGTTCTCCTTCAACAGCCCGTTCGGCGCCTGCCCCGACTGCACCGGCCTGGGATTCAAGCACGAGTTCGACCCGGACCTGGTCTTCGACTGGGACAAGTCCATAAGGCAGGGCGCGGTGCGCACATTCCAGAGGACGGGGACGATCGCGTCCTATTACCAGGAGCGCCTGATGCTGGTCGCAGAGACGAAGGGCATAGACATGGACGCGCCTATGAAGGACCTGCCCAAGGAGCACAGGGATATGATACTCTACGGCACCGGCGAGGAGCTCTTCAGGTTCTCCTATGTGGACAGCTACGGCGAGAAGCACTTCTGGAGGACGAAGTTCGAGGGCGTGATGCCGAACCTGGACAGGAGGTACCGCGAGACGACCTCCGACATGCTCAGGGAGGAATACGAGAAGTACATGGGCAGCAAGCCCTGCGACAGGTGCAAGGGCGCAAGGCTCAAGCCCGAGGCCATAGCAGTCACCGTCGGCGGGACGAACATAGTCGACCTGACCGCAAGGAACGTGGGCGGCATACTGGAGTTCCTAAAGGCGCTCCAGATGGGCGCAAGGGAGAAGATGATAGCCGGCAGGCTGGTCAAGGAGATCAACGAGAGGCTCAACTTCCTCGTGAACGTGGGCCTGGACTACATAACCCTCGACAGGCCGGCAGGCTCTCTCTCGGGCGGCGAGGCCCAGCGCATAAGGCTTGCGACGCAGATCGGGTCCGGGCTCACCGGCGTGCTTTACATACTCGACGAGCCGAGCATAGGACTGCACCAGAGGGACAACAGGAAGCTCATCGAGACGTTGAAGCGGCTGCGCGACATAGGCAACACGGTCATCGTAGTGGAGCACGACGAGGAGATGATAAGGGAGGCCGACGAGATAATCGACATGGGGCCCGGCGCGGGCCTCCACGGCGGGTATGTAATAGCCCAGGGCAGGCTAGAGGACATAATGGAGGCCAAAGGCTCCGTAACCGGCGACTTCCTGTCCGGAAGGCGCAAGATAGCGGTGCCGCTGGTCAGGCGCCCTACAAACGGCAAGTGGATCGGCGTAAGGGGCGCCACCGAGCACAACCTCAAGGACATCGACGTCGACATCCCGCTCGGGATGTTCGTATGCGTCACCGGCGTCTCAGGCTCGGGCAAGAGCACGCTCATAAACGAGATACTGTACAGGTCGCTGTCGAGGCTGTTCTACCGCTCGGCGGACAGGCCCGGCGCCCACAGGGAGATAGTGGGCCTTAAGTACCTGGACAAAGTAATAAACATAGACCAGTCGGCGATCGGGCGCACGCCGAGGTCCAACCCCGCGACGTACACCGGCCTGTTCGACGACATAAGGAGCCTGTTCTCCGAGGTGCCGGAGGCGAGGGCCAGGGGCTACAAGGCCGGCAGGTTCAGCTTCAACGTAAAGGGAGGAAGGTGCGAGGCCTGCCGGGGCGACGGGATTATAAAGATAGAGATGCACTTCCTGCCGGACGTCTATGTGCCCTGCGAGCAGTGCGGCGGCAGGCGCTACAACAGGGAGACGTTGGAGATACTGTACAAGGGCAAGAGCATTGCGGACGTCCTGGAGATGAGCATCGAGGAGGGCGCGGAGTTCTTCAGGAACCTGCCGTCGATCTCAAGGAGGCTGGACACCCTGGTGGACGTCGGCCTCGGATACATGGCCCTGGGCCAGGCCGCGACCACCCTTTCGGGAGGCGAGGCCCAGAGGGTGAAGCTCGCCACCGAACTGTCCAGGAGGGCCACGGGGAGGACCCTTTACCTGCTGGACGAGCCTACCACGGGCCTGCACTTCGCCGACATAGAGAAGCTGCTCGATGTGCTCCACAGGCTAGTCGAGGCGGGCAACAGCGTCCTTGTGATAGAGCACAACCTAGACGTAATAAAG
This sequence comes from Bacillota bacterium, assembly GCA_017994615.1. Lineage (GTDB taxonomy): Bacteria > Bacillota > DTU025 > DTU025 > MWDF01 > MWDF01. Next base: position 9,041 of record JAGOKM010000033.1, read on the forward strand.
ACCGCTGACTGGATAATCGACCTCGGGCCTGAGGGCGGCGAGAAGGGCGGCAGGGTGATTGCGGCCGGCACCCCGGAACAGGTCGCCGCAGTCGAAGAATCGTACACGGGACAATATCTAAGGGACATGTACGGCATAACGCCGGCGGGGGCCTGACATGGAAACCGCCGCCGAGACGCTCAAGAAGAAGCTGGACGGGCTGCCGTCCAAGCCGGGCGTCTACCTGATGAAGGACAAAAGCGCCAAGGTCATCTACGTCGGCAAGGCCGTGAAGCTGAAGAACCGCGTCAGGTCCTACTTCCGCACCAGCGGGCACAGGGACCCCAAGACGGAGATGCTGGTGTCGAAGGTATACGACTTCGACTACATCGTGACGGCCACGGAAGTCGAGGCGCTCCTGCTCGAGAACAACCTTATCAAGGAGCATATGCCGAAGTACAACATACTGCTGAAGGACGACAAGACCTACCCCTACATAAAGGTGAGCCTGGCCGACCCCTTCCCAATGTTCACGGTCACGCGCAAGAGGCAGGCCGACGGCTCGCGCTACTACGGCCCATTCGCCGCGGCCTCCGCCATGCACGAGGTGATGCGCCTCATCAAGCACATGTTCCCGCTTCGGAGCTGCGAGCTCGACATCAGGCCAGGCGGCGCGCCCAGGAGGCCATGCCTGAACTACCAGATGGGCCGCTGCACGGCCCCGTGCGCAGGCTTCATAACGCAGCCCGAATACAGGGCGGTCGTCGACCAGGCCATGCTGCTGCTTGAAGGCCGCGTCGACAGGCTGGTGAGGGAGCTTACTGCCGACATGAAGAAGGCGTCCGAGGAGATGCTGTTCGAAAAGGCGGCCATCATCAGGGACAGGATAAGATCGGTGGAGCTTGTGGGGGCGATGCAGAAGATAGTCATGGAGCCGGGCGACGACGCCGACGCCATCGGCATCGCCGGCGCGCTGTCCGACGTCTGCGTGGCCGTCATCACCGTGCGCGACGGGAGGGTCGTAGGCAAGGCGCACTTCTTCCTGGAGGGCGCGTCCGAGGGCGCCAAGGGCGAAGCCCTCTCGGCTTTCATAAAGCAGTATTATGCATCGTCATCTGCGGCGCCCCCTTCCATAGCGCTGCCCGAGCAACCGGAAGGGGCAAAGGAGCTGGAAGATTGGTTAAGCTCAAGGGAGGGGAGGAAGGTCAGGATTGCCGTCCCCAAGAGGGGGGTGCGGCGCGACATAGTTCTCATGGCAGAGGAGAACGCGGAAGAGATGCTGAGGCTGCGCCTCGCCGAAGAGGAGCGCATGAGGGCGAGGACCCAGGGCGCGGTGCAGGCCCTCGCTGATGCGATAGCCCTGCCTGCCCCTCCTTACAGGATAGAATGCTTCGACATATCGAACATCCAGGGGACCGACACTGTCGCATCGATGGTGGTCTTCGAGGACGGCCTTCCAGCCAGGAAGGAGTACCGGAGGTTCAGGATCAGGTCGGTCGATGGCCCTGACGACTTCGCCAGCATGGCGGAGGCGGTAGGCAGGCGCTTCAGGAAGGCGAAGGAGGAGGACCCCAAGTTCTCCAGGCTGCCCGGCCTGCTTCTCATTGACGGGGGCAAGGGCCAGCTGGCGGCGGCGCTTGAGGCGATGCGGAAGGAGGGCTTCGACCTGCCTGCGGCGGGGCTTGCCAAGCGCGAGGAGGAGATATTCCTCCCAGACAGGCAGGACCCGGTGCTGCTCGGCCGGGACGACTACGCGCTGCATCTGCTGCAGCGGGTAAGGGACGAGGCCCACAGGTTCGCCGTAACCTACCACAGGAGCATAAGGGGAAAGAAGAGCATCAAATCTGAGCTTTCGGAGCTGCCCGGCATAGGCAGGGCAAGGCTAGTGGCGCTCATGAAGGCTTTCGGCTCCCTTGCCGGGCTCGCAAAAGCGGACGTGGAGGCGATAAGGGCGGTCAAGGGCATGGACACAAGGTCGGCGAAGGCTGTATGGTCGCATCTACATGAAGGAAAGGAAGTGGCAGCTTACGATGGCGGCGACGGTGAGGAGAAAGGTTGAGGGCTTCGGCGAGCTCGTGGTGGAAAGCTCTGAGAGGGGCCTGACCATGGTCACGATAGAGGGTTTCAGACCTAAGGGCGGTTCGGCAGGGCTGAAATCAGCATCGACGGTAGAGGATGCAGGGCTTAGGATCAGGGAGGTCAGATCCGGCGAGCTTACCCGTATTCTAAATGGGAAGGGGCCGCAGGCGCCCGGCAGCCGTCTTGACCCGAAGCAAGCGGCCTTAGAAGCGGCGGGCATAATCGCCGCAGCTCTGGGCGGAGATAAGGATTCCTGGGGCAGGCTGCGGTCCCTCCCGGTGGACCCGGACGCACTGGGCAAGGGGTTCAACGCCAAGGTCCTCGGCGTTCTAAGGTCGGTCCCGGCAGGATGCTACATCACCTACGGCGAGTTGGCGAAGGCAGCGGGGAGCCCGGGCGCAGCAAGGGCGGTCGGAGCTGCGATGGCGTCGAACAGGCTGCTCATCGTGGTGCCGTGCCACCGGGTATATGGGGCGGGTGGAAGGTTCACGGGGTTCGGAGGGGGCTTGGAGATGAAGGCCGCCCTGGCTGCGGCGGAACAACAAAATTAAGAAAAATATTAAAAATATTAATATAACTATTGACAACATCAACACCCATATTTATAATCCGAATTGAAGAAGTGAAATTCTTTACGGAGGTGGGTTAGATGTTTACATGGGACCTCAGGGACGTAATGATGATGCGCGTCAACGCTCCATGCGAGGACAGGGGATGCATGAAGGACGCCTTGCACAGGGAAGTCTGGAACGCAAGGGACATGGAGCTTGAATGGGGCAGCGACAAGAGGGTATTGAACTCCGTGATGGCATACATAAGGACGTCGGTGGCCGACGAGGCAGTCTTCGAAGTGGTCCTGTAGGGAAGGTGGAGCCAATGGCAGCGAGAGAGGCGATAGGCAAATGCCCTATCTGCGGCGG
>JAGOKM010000034.1 GCA_017994615.1 Bacillota bacterium
AGATAATACTGGCCGATGAGATATCCCCCGACACTTGCCGCTTCTGGGACAGCGCAACTGGCGAGAAGCTGGACAAGGACCGCTTCCGCCGCGACCTTGGAGGCGTGGAGGAAGCCTACGAAGAGGTGTTAAGGCGCATCTCCGGAGGTGCCCACAGATGAAAAGCTACCTTGCGAAGGTTGTAGTCACGCTGAAGCCGTCGATACTCGACCCACAGGGCGTGGCGGTAAGGACCGGACTTCACAGCATGGGCTACAAGGGAATAGACGACGTGCGCCTGGGCAAGTTCATAGAAGTGAGGCTCAAGGCCGATGACGAGGCCGAAGCGCGCGCGACAGTGGAGGAAATCACAAACAAGCTTCTGGCCAACCTGGTCATGGAGAGGTACGAATTCACCCTATCCGAGGAAGTGGTCAGATGAAGATAGGCATAGTCGTCTTCCCGGGATCCAACTGCGACCGGGACGTGGAAAGGGCGGCGGCCGTGGCGGGCGCCGGCTCGGGCTACATCTGGCACAAGGACACTGAAGTGAAGGGCTATGACGCGATAGTGCTCCCCGGAGGCTTCGCCCACGGCGACTACCTTCGCTGCGGGGCCATCGCCCGCTTCTCCCCGATAATGGACGCCGTGGTCGACTTCGCCGAAGCAGGCGGCCCTGTGCTCGGCATATGCAACGGCTTCCAGGTGCTGCTGGAATCGGGCCTGCTGCCCGGGGCGACTCTCAGGAACCGCAGCCTCAAGTTCATCTGCCGCCCCCAGAAGCTTAGGATAGAGAACACGTCCACCCCGTTCACCCAGCTGTACTCCAAGGGCGAAGTAGTGGATTTCCCGATAGCGCACGCCGAGGGCAACTACTACGCCGATTCCGAGACCATCAGGCAGCTCGAGGACGAAGGGCGCGTAGTGTTCCGCTACTCGGAGGACGACGGGTCCGTCACGCCGGAGGCCAACCCCAACGGCAGCATCAACAACATAGCCGGCATCTGCAACAAGGCCGGCAACGTAGTCGGCCTCATGCCCCACCCCGAGAGGGTGGTCGAGGAAGTCCTCGGCGGCACAGACGGGCTCAGGGTCTTCAAGTCGCTTATGGGCTGGTCCGGAAAGAGAGGTGGCCGCTGATGCCCAAAGTGAACCTTTATAACCCGCTGTACGGCAAGGAAGGCGAGGGCTGCGGCTCCGTCAGGGGGGCCCGCACCGTAGAACCCAAGGACTGGCAGGCCATGGGCCTCACCGACGAGGAATACGAGCTCATCTGCCGGAAGATAGGCAAGCACCCCAACTTCCTCGAAGTCGCGATGTTCTCCGTCATGTGGAGCGAGCACTGCAGCTACAAGAACTCGAGGAAGGTGCTGAAGCTGCTGCCCACGAAGGGGGAATGCGTGCTGCAGGGCCCCGGAGAGAACGCAGGCATCGTGGACGTCGGGGACGGGATGGCCGTCGCCTTCAAGATCGAAAGCCACAACCATCCGTCGGCGGTCGAGCCCTACCAGGGTGCCGCCACCGGCTCAGGGGGCATCATACGCGACATATTCACCATGGGCGCAAGGCCCATAGCGATACTTGACCCCCTGTTCTTCGGCCCGGCCGACGACGCCCGCAACCGCCACATAATCGACGGCGTCGTGGCCGGCATCGCAGGCTACGGCAACGCGGTCGGCATACCTACCGTCGGCGGCATGGCATGGTTCGGGGGCTCCTACTCGGTCAACCCCCTGGTCAACGTCATGTGCGTGGGATATCTCAAGCACGGCGACATAAGGCGCGGCAAGGCGACAGGGGCAGGCAACAAGGTCATGCTGATCGGCTCCACCACGGGCCGCGACGGCATACACGGGGCGACCTTCGCGTCGGCCGACCTGACCGAGGAGGCCCAGGAGAGGAAGTCGGCGGTCCAGGTGGGAGACCCCTTCCGCGAGAAGCTTCTCCTGGAAGCGTGCCTGGAGCTGGTGGAGAAGGACCTGGTCCTGGGCATACAGGACCTAGGGGCAGCGGGGCTCACCTGCGCTACGTCTGAGATGGCAAGCCGCGGCGGCTCCGGCATGAGGGTGGAGCTGGACCTCGTCCCCAAAAGGGAGACCGGCATGAGCCCTTACGAGATCATGCTCTCGGAATCCCAGGAGAGGATGCTCATGGTCCCGGTCCCCGGCAAGGAGGACGAAGTCGCGGCGATACTCAGGAAATGGGACCTCGACGCAGCGGTAATAGGCGAGGTCACCGACGGGGGCATGCTAGAGGTGACGATGGGCGGCAGGCTCGTGGCAGAGGTGCCGGCGGTCGCCCTGGCGGACGACGCCCCCGCCTACGACAGGGAGTACAGGAAACCCGCATACATCGACGAGCTGGGCGCATACGACACAAGTGCTCTTCCCGGGCCCGAGGAAGGGGAACTCGGCGGGATCATCATAAGGATGCTCGCATCCCCGGGCCTCTGCTCCAAGCGCTGGATCTATTCCCAGTACGACCACCAGGTCGGCTGCGGCACCGTAATCAAGCCCGGCGGCGACGCTGCCGTGGTGAGGATACCGGGCACCGACAAGGGAGTGGCGCTCACCACCGACGTAAATCCCAGGTACTGCTACCTCTACCCCAGGGAAGGGGCGAAGCTGGCCGTGGCGGAGGCGGCAAGGAAGGTGGCCCTTACAGGGGCGAAGCCGCTTGCCGTGACCAACTGCCAGAACCACGGAAACCCCATGAAGCCCGAGGTCTACTGGAGCTTCAGGGAGTCGGTGCTGGGCCTGGCGGAGGGCTGCGAGGCGTTCGGCACGCCCGTAACGGGCGGGAACGTCAGCTTCTACAACGAAGACGGCGAGACCGCCATCTACCCCACGCCTACTATCGGCATGGTGGGCTCCATAGACGACGTAAACAGGGCTGTGCCGGCCGGCTTCAGGCACGAAGGCAGCTCCGTCGTGCTGCTGGGCGAGACGCACGACGAGCTCGGAGGGTCGGAGTACCTGTTCCAGATGCACGGGATCGTGGCCGGAAGGCCGCCCAGGTTCAACGCCAGGGCGGAGAAGGGCCTCATAAGCTTCCTCATCGAAGCGGCGAAGGAAGGGTTCCTCCTTTCGGCCCACGACTGCTCGGAAGGAGGGCTCGGGATAGCGCTCGCCGAATCGGCCATGGCGCAGGGCGTCGGCGCGAATCTTGACCTTACCGACGCGAACACGCACGGGCTCCCGTTCTGGAGGATGCTCTTCTCCGAGAGCCCCGCAAGGGCGATAGTAGAAGTAAAGCCCGAGAAGGCAGGCGCCCTGCAGAACCTGGCCCGCAAGAACGGCGTATGCGCATCCTTCGTGGGGAAGACGGGAGGAGGCTCGCTTTCGGTGAAGATGGGCGGATCGAAGCTGGAGCTCAAGATAGAGGACATGTCGAAGGCATACGAAGAGGCGCTGCCGCGCGCCATTTCGGGAAGGTGAAGAGATGGAATCCTTGGATTTGAACAACGAGCTGGGCCTTTCGGAGGATGCAGTCCGCGACGAGTGCGGCGTGTTCGGAGCAGTGCTCCAGGGGCCCGCCGCAGAGAGCATATTCATGGGGCTAGTCGCCCTGCAGCACAGGGGCCAGGAAAGCGCCGGCATCGCTGCATTCGAGGGCAACGAGATCAAGGTCATAAAGGACATGGGGCTGGCCACGGAAGTGTTCGCAAGGCAGCCGGTGAACCCTCTTAAGGGACATTCCGCCATAGGGCATGTAAGGTATTCGACGACGGGCAGCTCGGACATCATGAACGCCCAGCCGATGACCTTCAGGTACATCGACGGGATGATGGCCCTGGCCCACAACGGCAACATAACGAACGCCTCCCAGCTGAGGAGGCGCCTGGGCAAGACGGGCGTGGTCTTCCAGACGACCTCCGATTCGGAGCTCATCGGATGCACGATCGCAAGGGGCTACGACCTCGGGATGCTAGGCGCAATCAGGAAGGCCATGGAGACGCTGGACGGGGCATACTCCTTCATAGTCCTTCAGGGCGATACGGTGTATGCCGCAAGGGACCCCCACGGGTTCAGGCCCCTCCTGGTAGGTGAGGCGGCAGACGGCTCCGGCTATTACGTCGCGTCGGAATCCTGCGCGCTGGATGTAGTAGGCGCCGTCCGCATAAGGGACGTGGAGCCCGGCGAGATCATCTACATGACAAAGAACGGGATACACTCGGCGGGCAAGATGAACGGGGCACGCCATTCATCCTGCATCTTCGAGTACGTATACCTTGCCAGGCCCGACTCGTGCATCGACGACATAGGCGTCGCCGAGGCGAGGTTCGAGCTGGGCCGCCAGCTTGCGCGGGAATGCAGGGGGCTTGAGGCCGACATCGTAGTCCCGGTGCCGGAATCAGGCATCGGCGCGGCCCAGGGCTTCGCCCAGGAAAGCGGCCTTCCGTACGTAATGGGCATGATAAAGAACCGCTACATGGGCCGCACCTTCATACAGCCCACCCAGAACATGAGGGAGATGGGCGTAAGGCTAAAGCTGAACGCCGTATCGTCGCTCGTCAGGGGCAAGAGGGTGGTCCTCGTGGACGATTCGATAGTGAGGGGCACGACCTCGCGCAAGCTTGTGGACCTGATGAAGCGGGCCGGCGCCACCGAAGTGCATTTCGTCGTGTCCTCCCCTCCCGTAAAGTTCGGGTGCCACTACGGCATCGACACGACCGGCAGGGGGGAGCTGGCGGCCACGGTCAAGACCACGGAGCAGATAAGGCAGATGATAGGGGCGGAATCTCTCCATTACCTTTCCATGGAGGGGCTCGTGCTTTCCGTCGAGAGGGCCAGGCGCTCGTCAGGCTCCGGGAGCCGCGGCTTCTGCACGGCGTGCTTCGACGGGAAGTACCCCACGGCCATCGACGCCGAGGAGAACAAGACCGTGCTGGAGCGCTTCGGCGAGCCCAGGGAGGGCAGCGCCACCTACAGGAGCGCCGGGGTCGACATAGACGCGGGCAACAAATCGGTGGACCTGATAAAGCCCCATGTCAACAGGACGAAGACCAAGGGGGTCATGGGCGGGCTGGGAGGGTTCGGTGCGCTCTATGACGTAAGCTCGCTCGGCATGAAGGAGCCCGTGCTCGTATCCGGCACGGACGGGGTGGGCACGAAGCTGAGGATAGCGATCGGCATGGACAAGCACGACACCATAGGGATCGACTGCGTGGCCATGTGCGTGAACGACTGCCTGGTGTCGGGCGCCAAGCCCATATTCTTCCTCGACTACATAGCCCTGGGCAAGCTCGAACCCGAGCTCGTCGCCTCGATAGTCAAAGGCATTGCGGACGGCTGCGATATGGCAGGCTGCGCCTTAGTCGGCGGCGAGACCGCCGAGATGCCCGGGTTCTACCCCTACGGCGAGTACGACGTGGCGGGCTTCGCAGTCGGCGCCGTCGAGAAGAAGAAGATGGTGGACGGGTCGAAGATAAAGCCCGGCGACGTGGTTGTCGGCCTTTCGTCTAACGGGCTGCATTCGAACGGCTACTCCCTGGCAAGGAGGGTGCTGCTGGCCGACAGCGGCCTCTACTTCCACGAGCACTTCGACGAGCTCGGCTGCACGCTGGGAGAGGAGCTCCTCAAGCCCACGAGGATTTATGTCAAGCCGATGCTGGCCCTGATGGAGAAGGTGGAAGTGCTCGGCATGGCCCACATCACAGGCGGCGGCCTGGTCGAAAACCCCATCAGGTGCCTGCCGGAAAGCTGCGGCATGGAGCTCGACCTCGGAAGTTGGGAGGTGCCGCCGGTGTTCGGCATGATCCAGAGGCTCGGCAAGGTTGAGGCCCTCGAGATGCTCAGGGTGTTCAACATGGGCCTCGGCTTCCTTGCCATAGTAAGGCCGGAGGACGCGCAGCGCGCGGTCAAGGCGCTTACCGCCGCGGGCGAAAAGGCGCAGATAGTAGGGCGCATCACGTCAGGCAGGACTGAAGTCTCGTTCAAGCAGGCCCCTGCGAAGAAGTCGGCCAGGGCGGCGAGGGTAAAGACAGGCTAGACCCCCCCAGGCGGGCCTGCTGCCGTCGCCCGGGTACAGATATACTGTACTGCCGGGCCTGCATCGCGCATGACAGCGCATCTGGCAGGCGAAGACAAGCAGCGCTTTACTTGAGGGACGCTTCAGGCCACGCACGGCACGTGCCGGACGGGAGGGGGACAACCCCGGCGTCATGGCCGGCGGATGCGCAAAACCCGTCAGGGGAACGCAAGGAGACAGGAAGGGCCGTACAGCACAGGCGGATCGCATCGCATCTTTGCGGAAGGCAGGTAGGTATCTTGGCAGAAACCCTAAGGATAGCCGTGATGGCCTCGGGCAGAGGGTCGAACTTCACCGCGATATCCGACGCGGTGAAAGCCGGCAGGCTAGACGCCGAGGTTATCGCACTGGTGTGCGACAAGGAAGGCGCGCCTGTAATCCAGAAGGCCGTAGAGGCCGGCGTGCCCAATGTGGTGCTGCTGCCCAGGAAGGGCTTCGCCAGTAGGGCGGACTACGACCATGCGCTCACCGAGCTGGTAGCGGGCTTTGCGCCCGACATTGTGGCGCTCGCCGGCTTCATGCGCGTGCTCGGCCCCGAGTTCGTGGAAAGGTTCAGGGGGAAGATAGTGAACATCCATCCGTCCCTGCTGCCGTCATTCCCGGGGCTTGACGCCCAGAGGCAGGCCCTCGAGTACGGCGTAAAGGTGTCGGGCTGCACGGTGCACTTCGTGGACGAGGGCACCGACACCGGGCCGATAATACTCCAAAGGGCGGTGCCCGTCCTCGAGGGCGACGACGAGGATGCCCTGTCTGCCAGGATCCTCGAACAGGAGCACATCCTCTACGTGGAGGCCCTGGGCCTGATATCCAGGGGCCTGGTGCGCATAGACGGCCGGAGGACAAAGATAGAAGGCGGCAGGGGATGAGGGCGCTCATCCTCCATATAATCATGAACTACAAGGCCTGGCTGTCGTACGCCAAGGCGAGGCTCATCTCCAGGAAGTACAGGAAATCTGGACATTAACGACACATGGGCTCGGACCTATTTTCAACGGATCTGCCCGGCTGAGTCCGGGCAGGGGCGAATTCAGGAGGCAGAGGAATGGGCAGGATAGCTTTGATCAGCCTTTCGGACAAGACAGGGGCGGCGGATTTCGCAAGGGAACTCGCATCGCTGGGCTTCGACATAGTGTCTACAGGCGGGACGGCGGCAGCCCTAAGGGCGGCGGGCCTTGCCGTCATGGACATATCCGAGCTGACCAGCTTCCCAGAGTGCCTGGACGGAAGGGTCAAGACGCTGCATCCGATGGTCCACGCAGGCATCCTTGCAAGGCCGACAGACGATCACTTAAGGCAGGTGGCGAAGCTCGGCTGCAAGCTCATAGACATAGTGTGCGTGAACCTCTATCCCTTCCAGGCGACGGTGGACAAGGGCGCCGAGTTCGAGGACATAGTCGAGAACATCGACATCGGAGGGCCCTCCATGCTCAGGTCCGCCGCAAAGAACTTCGAGAGGGTGACCGTAGTCACCGACCCTGCGGACTACCCAAGGGTCCTTAAGGAACTGAGGCTCAACGGCAAGACCAGCAAGGCGTTGCGGCTCGAGCTGTCTTCCAAGGCATTCTCGCATACTGCGGCATACGACGCTGCGATTTCCCAGCAGATGAACAGGCGGGCGGGGCGAGGCATCATGAGCCTCGCCGAGAAGGCGCTCGCAATTGGCGGCTCCCCGGAGCTGGCGCTCAGATACGGGGAGAACCCGCACCAGAAGGCGGCGCTCTACCGCACCAGCGGGCTTCTTCCAGAGGGGATGCTCGCGATGAGGAAGCTGTCCGGCAAGGAGCTGTCGTACAACAACCTGGGCGACATGGAAGCGGCGGTGAGCGTCCTTAGGGAGTTCGGCCCGGCCAGGCCCTGCGTATGCATAGTGAAGCATGCGACGCCCTGCGGGGTGGCCGTGGCGGACGACATAGACGAGGCGTACAGGCTGGCCTACGAGGCCGACCCGGTGTCGGCATTCGGCGGGATAGTCGCGGCCAACAGGCAGCTGGAGGAAAAGACCGTGGCGCGCATGGCCGAGATATTCCTTGAGGTCGTCGTGGCGCCCTCATTCTCGGGGGAGGCGGCGGCGCAGTTTTCGAGGAAACCGAACGTAAGGTTCGTGGAGCTGCCCCTGGAGGAGATGATGAAGCCCAAGGAAGTGGAGATAAGGACGCTTCCCGGAGGTTTCCTGATGCAGGAGGCGGACCTGAAGAAAATCACCGCGGAAGACCTAAGGTGCGTCACTGGCAGGCAGCCCTCAGACGAGGAGGTAAGATGGCTCCTGGACGCGTGGAAGGTCGTAAAGCACGTGAAATCCAACGCAATACTCCTCTGGAAGGGGAATTCGACGGTGGGCTTCGGAGGCGGCCAGACGAACAGGGTGGGCGCGGCAAGGCTCGCGATTGGGATGGCCGGGGAGAAGGCAAAGGGCTCCGTCATGGCCTCTGACGCGTTCTTCCCCTTCAAGGACACGGTGGAAGAGGCCGCAAAGGCCGGCGTGACCGCGATAATACAGCCCGGGGGGAGCATACGCGACAAGGAGAGCATCGACGAGTGCGACAGGCACGGCATAGCGATGGTCTTCACGGGAGTAAGGCACTTCAAGCACTAGGGACAAGTAAATCTTTACCCCTGGACGGCATCGACGGAACACATCTTGGACGCGCAGCACGAGGAGGTATATCATGGCTGGCCTCAGGATACTGGTGGTCGGATCGGGCGGCAGGGAGCATGCCCTCGCCTGGAAGATAGCCCAGAGCGGCCTTGTGGGGAAGATATTCGCAGCGCCCGGCAACCCGGGCATCGCCGAGGTTGCGGAATGCTTCCCGGTGAAGGCCGACGACATCGACGGGCTCGTGGGCCTGGCCGACGAAGTGGACGCGGACCTGGTCGTAGTAGGCCCGGAGGTCCCCCTTTCATTAGGGCTGGTCGACAGGCTCAACGAGCGGGGCAGGAAGGCCTTCGGCCCCTGCAAGTCCTGCGCAAGGCTGGAGGCTTCCAAGGTGTTCTCCAAGGAGGTCATGATGAAAGCGGGAGTCCCCACAGCCAAGGCGAAGGTATTCGATAGCCCGGAGGACGCCATCGACGAGCTCTCCAGCATATTCGGGCCCGTCGTCGTGAAGCTGGACGGCCTCGCTGCCGGCAAGGGTGTGGTGGTCGCGGAGACCCCCGAAGAGGCGGCGGTGGCTGTCATGAGGCTCAGCAAGATGCAGAAGGGCGGCAGGATCATCCTCGAGGAGAAGCTAGTGGGGCACGAGACGTCCCTTCTCTGCATCTGTGACGGGCAGAGGGCGGTCCCGCTCATGCCGGCGAAGGACTACAAGAGGGCGCTGGACAACGACAAGGGGCCCAACACCGGAGGCATGGGGTGCGTCGCGCCGTCCCCCTTCATGGGCATGGAACGCGCAAGGGAGCTCACCGAGCTGACCGTAGTCCCGATCCTAAGGGAGTTGGCATCAAGGGGCACCAGTTACAGGGGGGTCTTGTACGCTGGCCTCATGCTCACGGACGAGGGGCCCAAGGTGCTCGAGTACAACTGCAGGTTCGGCGACCCCGAGACGGAGGCCGTGCTGCCCCTCATGGAGGACGACCTGGTGGAGATGATGCTCGAGGCCAGCGAAGGAAGGCTGAATAGGGATTCTGTGAAGTTCGCCGACGGGGCTGCAGTCACGGTCATCATGACGAGCAAAGGCTATCCCGACATCTTCGACAAGGGCTTCGGCATCGGCCTTCCTGAGGGGGCCGAGCTTGAAGACGGCGTCGTCATATTCCATGCCGGGACCGCGCTGGCTTCCTCAGGGAAGCTCGTGACGGCGGGAGGCAGGGTGCTCGCAGTCACGGCCACGGGCATCGACGTGAAGGATGCGACGGATAAGGCCTACAGGGCGGTCGAGGCGGTGGACTGCCCGAACCTCTTCTACAGGAAGGACATCGGAGTAAGGGGCAAGGCCTGACAGGGCATGGCCGGCAGATAATGGCCGCAGAGCGGACCGGCCCGCCCGGGGCAGCCCATATCGAAAATTATTAGGCCGCATGGCCGGCGACGCAGATATTATTTGAGGAAATGGAAGGCCTCCTGCCGTAAACTGTAAGTGGCGGGAGGCCCTTTCCGATGGACGGCGGGCAGCGCCCGCAATAACCTTCAAGGGGAGGAGCAGATGGACGAGACTACCAGGAAGCTGATGGAGAAGGCTGCCAAGCCTGGGCAGGACGCTCTGGTTATGCACCCTTTCTACCGCGGGAAGATTGAAGTTGCGGCGAAGGCCCCCGTAAGGGACATGGACGATTTCTCGGTCTGGTATTCGCCCGGCGTCGCGGCGCCCTGCAAGGCCATAGCCGCGGACCGAGAGCTTGCATATGAACATACTTTGAAATGGAACGCGGTCGCCGTGGTCTCGGACGGCACAAGGGTGCTCGGGCTCGGGAACATCGGCCCCGAAGCGGGGCTTCCCGTCATGGAGGGCAAGGCGATGCTCTTCAAGTACCTGGGCGGCGTGGACGCGTTCCCCATATGCCTGGACACAACGGACGCCGAGGAGATTATAAAGGCCGTGAAGTGGCTGCAGCCGACTTTCGGTGGCGTGAACCTCGAGGACATTGAGTCCCCCAAGTGCTTCTACATCCTGGAAAGGCTGAGGGCCGAGTGCAGGATACCCGTATGGCACGACGACCAGCAGGGCACGGCGGCCGTGAACCTCGCCGGGCTTTACAATGCGCTGAAAGTCGTGGGCAAAAGCATTGAAGAAGTGAAGGTGGCCATAGTGGGTGCGGGGGCCGCAGGCATACGCACCGCCATGGTGCTCATAAAAGCCGGGGTCGATGCTTCGAGGATGGTGGTCTGCGACGTGGGCGGCACCCTCCACGAGGGCAGGACCGAGTTCAGGGATGTCCACAAAGAGGCCTGGCAGCTTTGCCTTTCCACCAACAGGGAGGGCATAAGGGGCGGCACGGCCGAGGCGATGCTGGGCGCAGACGTAGTGATAGCGATGTCCAGGCCGGGGCCGGGCACGATACTGAAGGAATGGGTGTCGGGTATGGCCAAGGACGCCATAGTGTTCGCGTGCGCAAACCCGATACCTGAGATATGGCCGTGGGAGGCGAAAGAGGCAGGGGCGAGGGTGGTGGCGACCGGGAGGTCGGACTTCCCCAACCAGGTGAACAACTCGCTGGTGTTCCCCGGCATATTCCGCGGCGCCCTGGACGTGAGGGCCGGCACCATAACGGACGGCATGTGCATAGAGGCGGCAAAGGAGCTGGCCCGCTTCCAGGAGGAGAAGGGCCTGGACGACGAGCATATACTGCCCGGCATGGACGACTGGGAGGTGCCCGCCTACATCGCTGCGGCAGTCGGGGCGAAGGCAGTGGAAGAAGGGGTCACAAAGCTTGCAGTAGGCAGGGAGGACCTTCTCCATAACGCCAGGGAGCTGATCGCAAGGTCCAGGAAGGCGACCAAGCTCGCCATGGAGCACGGGATAATCGAGCCTGCGCCCGAGCTCTAGCAAGGCAGATGCCCATTCTTTAATAGGTAGGTGTACGGATGAGGCAGATCGATGCATCGGTGATAACGGGGCATGTCGCGAGGATGTGCGTAAGCGCTAACTGCAACCTGCCCTGCGAGAACCTGGCTGCGATGGAGGCGGCGGTTCCGACCGAGGAGTCGCCCCTGGGAAGGCGCATACTGGAGAAACTGCTGGAGAACCACAGGCTGGCAGCCGCAGAGCAGGTGCCCGCATGCCAAGACACCGGCCTTGTGGTCGTTTTCGCCGAGGTCGGCCAGGATGTCCATATAACCGGCGGGGGGTTCGAAGACGCGGTGAACGAGGGCGTGAGGATAGGCTACAGGGACGGGTTCCTCAGAAAGTCGGCGGTGTTCGACCCTCTGTTCGAGAGGAAGAACACGGGGGACAACACGCCGGCGATCATCCATGCGCGGATCGTGCCGGGAGACAGGATTAAGCTCACTGTCGCCCCCAAAGGCGGCGGCGCAGAGA
>JAGOKM010000035.1 GCA_017994615.1 Bacillota bacterium
TTTCTCTCGTCGATCTCGGGGACGTTGACCGGGTTTGCGGACTTCGCCTCGCTTAGGGCGGCCCTTACCCTCTCAAGCCCTCTCTCCTCTTCCTCCAGCTGCAGTTCGAGCCTGTTCTCCTCCTCTTCCGCTTCCCTCTCCTCTTCTATGGCGGCGGCGAATGTGGCGGCGTCGGGCGATACCTTAAGGAAGGGGTCGTCCTTGAATCCTTGCATCCACTCTGCCATAGTTATCTGCACCTGTTGCTCAAGGGCGGCGAGCGATGTCTCCAGCTCCTGTATGGTAGCCGATTTGCCCCTCATCAACGTGGCCACCACCGCTTCGGCGCTCTCCAGCTCCCTTTCCTTGTCGTTTATGCCCATGTACGATGCTGCGCGCTCACCGTTCTCCTTCAGTGCCGCCGCCCAGAAGCCGTCGTCCATCCTGAGGAGCGCCTTCTCGTCGACATCAGCATTCAGGCCTGCAAGCTCCATTGCCGAGGCCATGTCGTCCCGAGAGACCATCCCCAAAAGCGACGACACCCTTGATGCGGCCTTCTCCAGGGCCCTTGCGTCATCGACCAGGCTTTCAAGGGCGTGGATCTTCGCCCCTGTCTCTTGCGGCACCTCAGGCATCGGTTCGGCATCCATCTCGCGCAGCAACCTTAGCCTCTCCCTAAGGGTCGCATCTTCGTCCGTTCCGGGCGAGGCTGCCTTCTTTATCCGTACGTTGATCAGGCTCCTGACGATAAGTCCCAGCAATGCGAAAGCAACGGCGACGCCCATTGACAATCCCCTGTCTGCATGCCTGGTCCAAAGGAAGTAGCCGAGGGCGGCTCCCACCGCAGCGAAAGCGTACGGGGAATTCTTTATCAATGCGGCATTGCGCGCCAGCTTGGATTCGGCGGCCTGCGATGCGGCGAGCCGCTCTTCCATCTGCCTGCGCTCCGGCCCGCTGATGCCCGCGACCCCGCCGTACTTTCCCTCCCAAAGCTCCTTGGCCCTCACGGCCTCTTTCAACCTCTCGATTTCCGCCGAGGCCCTTTCGCAAATCGCAGCAGCGTCGGCCTCGGCGCCCTCACGCATGATGTCCAGCCCGGCTATTTCTGAGCCCAGTCCGTCCGCTCCCGCGTATTTCCTCTGCAATGCCTCGGCTGCTGCGGCCTCTTCTATCATCTCCTTCGAAGCCTTTCTGAGCGCCTCAAGCCTCGAGTCCTCGACAGGCAAGCCTTTTGCTGATGCCTGAAGTGCCGCAAGTTCTCCGGCGAGCCTGTTCCTTTCCTGCTCTGCCCCCTTTATCCTCCCGACCTCCGCCTTCTGGAGGGCGTATTCCCCGTTTTTCGACTCCCACCTGTTGCGCAGCTGCTTCCACTGCCCGACGCGGGCTTTCCTCTGCCGGGCAGCCTCTTTTTCTTCCTTCGTCGCCCTTATCTTCCCCTCGAACTTCTCCAGCTCCTCGACCAAGGGAGCCACTCTGTTGAGCGATTCGACGGCTGAAGCCCTCGCCTTTTCCAGCGAAGCCAGCTCGCCCTTCTTGGTCTCCAGGATTCTGTCGTTGTACGAGTCTCGTGACTCGCCGAAGGCCTTCAGGTACTTGGTTATCCCGAAGTCCGCATTCTTCCCGAGCCTTTGCATAAGCGCTTCGACAGCGCCTCCGATGGCGCCTCCGACCTCACCTGCCGCCAGGTCCCATCCTTTGCCCAGTTCAGGGTCGTCTTTGATCGGCTGGTCTATGACGAAAGCCGCCCTGAAGACATCGACGCTGACCGTCCCCGTCAGGTCCTGGAGGAACTTCAGGTAATCCCTGCTCGTGTTCCCGGCGGGCACGTGCGACTGCTCCCTGATGAAGCTTGTGAATTTCCCTGTGTCCTCGTCGAACCTCGCCACAGCCACCCTGTCCCTGTCGAAGTCCATGCTTATCTGATACGTGTCGCCTTTGAAGCAGAGGGTGAGCTCGCCCCTGAACGACTTGGAGCCACCCCAGGACCTGAACCTGTCCTTGCCCGCCTTCTGGAGGCCGTAGAGGGTGTGGACAAGCCCGTTCAGCATGGTGCTTTTCCCGGCTTCGTTGAGAAGCGACAGCGTGTTGATGCCTTCGGCGAACGTGAACTCCGTCCTGCCTGCGAAGCAGCCGAAGCCTTCAAGGATCAGCTTCCTGTATAGGATCACCTTCCCACCCCTTTCCTCAGTGCCTCCAGCCCTTTCTTCAGCGCGGCATCAAGGACGCCCTTTTCGTCATCTCCCGCTTTTTCCATCAGCTTAAGCATGCGCGCGACGAAAATGCCCCTTGCGCTGTTCTCCCTGGCCATGTTGGAGAGCTCCTCCGGGTCTAAGCGCAACGCGTCGTCCTCAATGCTGAGGAAGCCAAAATGGGGCGCCAGCGCCTCATATACCTTGCCTGCAGAGAACGCCGAAGGCACGCTGCCCGTCAGCCTTGCTTTTAGGTATTTCGCCCCTGCCGCCTTGGCCAGTATGCCCTCCGCCGCCTTCTCGGGGGTTAGGTCCGTCACGGGGAATTCCAGGTCGGCATATCTTTCGAGCCCGTCCACCGGTATGCTGCCGATGCTTACCTTGCCGTCCGAGACTTCGACGAGCAGGGCCTCCCCTTTCGCCCCGTCGCCGAACTCGTATGGGTCGATTATCCCAGGGTACGCGAGGGTAAGCCCGCCCTGGGCCCATACCCTTCCCTTATGTATGTGTCCCAGGGCCGCGTATGAATAACCTGCCCGCTCCATGTCCTTGGACGAGGCCTTCATGGCCCTGTCCTCGTTTGAGCCCGGCAGGTCCATGTCGACCGTCGCGTGCAGGGCGATGATGCCGAAGGCCCCCTCCGGTACGCGGGGCAGCTCCCTCAGGTCGGATGCCGTGGTCATCCCGCCGGTATAGGCACAGGAGCAGACGAAAACCCTCTCGCCTGCTACCTCTTTTTCCAGCACCGCCTCGGGCCTGGGACATCTTACAATCGTGCAGCAGGAATCCCATTCGTCGTCCTTGTATGTTGAGGCAGTGTAAGTGATCTCGTCGTGGTTGCCGGGCACGAGCACGGTTTCGACGCCGCCGGACCTGAGCCTTTTCAACTGCGACCGCACCATGCCGGCAAGCGCCTGGTCCGGGTCGTGCATGTCGAACAAGTCTCCGGATATGATGAGAAGGTCCGCCTTCTTAAGGGCTATGTCGATCAACTTGAGGAAGCCGGCATCCCTCTCCCTGCGCCGAGTGGCAGCGGCCTCCCCAAGGTATCGCATCGGCGCCCCTAGATGAAGGTCGGCTATGTGCATGAGCCTCATAAGGTATACCTCCGGAACTCTCAGTACATTCGATTCTATTGCCTGGGTGCGCCGCCTGTGAAGCGAGCTGGTGCCAGCCGGCGGCATAGACTGTATAATAAGTATAATGTAAATGAACCTGCCCTTCAAAGCGTTAGTATCTATTGGAAAGGCTGGTAACATGTCATTCAACGACGGGGGAAACGGCGGCAGGGACCGCTACAGGCTCATTAAGGTCACAGGGGGCGGGTCCCCCCTCAACCACCTTAAAAGCCCCACCATAGCGATAATCGTGCTCAACGTGCTGGCTTTCGTGATGCTGGAGATAGCAGGAAGCTCCACGGACCTCATGACCCTGGTGGACGCCGGGGCGAAGGTAAATGCCCTGGTATCGCAGGGCCAGTGGTGGAGGCTGCTGACGGCGGTCTTCCTACATTACGGGATCGTCCACATAGCAATGAACTCATATTCCCTATTCAACCTGGGAAGCTTCGCCGAGAGGGTCTATGGGGGCTGGAGGTTCGTCGTAATCTATCTCGCTGCAGGCATAGGCGGCAATATGCTCAGCACGCTTTTCACCGAACCTTACGTAGTCAGCGTAGGCGCTTCGGGCGCCGTCTTCGGCATAGCCGGCTCGATCATATACCTCGGGGTCAGGAGGCCGGAGCTGTTCAAGTACATAGTCGGCTCGAGGTTCATCACCGCCATACTGATCAACCTTTTCATCAGCTTCGCTGTGCCCGGCATCGACGCATGGGCCCACATAGGCGGCCTGGTAGGCGGCTTCGCCACCGCCTGGGCCCTGGGCACTCCGGCCGATGACATGTACGGGGGCCCTGCCTGGTGGAAGGGGGCCATAGTGTTCGGCGCCATGGGCCTGATGCTCGCCTACATCCTCGCATAAAAGCTACTAAGATAGCTTATGAGGGCGCCCGTTGGCAGTTGACGGGCGCCCTTGGCGCATATATCATATTCCTTAGCTTGTGCACAAAACTGTGAACATTCGAACGGAGGAATAAGATGAGCGCTTTCGAGGACAGGATAAGGACCTTCCTTAACAGGATAGACAAGATGAAGGACGAGGGCCACTATTATTACCTGCAGCAGGTAGACAAGATGGGCGACACCAGGGTGATGATCGGCGGCCGCGAGATGATAGTCTATTCCTCGTACAACTACCTCGGCCTGCTGCACCATCCCCACATACTCGAAAGGTCCAGGCAGGCGCTCGAGGAATGGGGCACGGGGACCCACGGCGTAAGGGTACTTTCGGGGACGACCAGGCTGCATAACGAGTGCGAGGACAAGCTGGCCCAGTTCATGGGCACGGAAGCAGCGATTGTCTACTCTTCCGGCTTCATGGCCAACCTTACAACCTTCGACACGCTCACCGGCAGGCACGACCTGATCATATCGGACCAGCTGGCCCATGCAAGCATCATAGACGGCTGCAGGATATCCGAAGCCGAGTTCCAGCGCTTCCGGCATAACGACGTGGCCGACCTTGAGAGGCTCCTTAAGGCAAGGCGCGAGCAGAGCACGTCCTGCGGGATAATGGTAGTCGTCGACGCCGTCTACAGCATGGACGGAGACGTGTGCCCCCTGCCCGAGCTTTCCGATGTCTGCCGCAGGTACGACGCATGGTTGGTGGTCGACGAGGCCCACTCGCTGGGCGTTTTAGGGAAGACAGGCAAGGGCATACTCGAGTACTTCGGGATGCCGATATCCTCCATAGACCTCCTGACCGGATCCCTCGCCAAGACGGTGCCCTCCGTCGGCGGATATGTGGCAGGTTCCAAGGACGTGATAACTTTCCTCAAGAACAACGCCAGGGGCTTCGTATTCTCGGCCGCCGTGCCTCCTGCCGCCTTGGGTGCCATAATCGGTTCGATCGAAGTGATGGAGACCGAGAAGTGGCGCCTGGACAAGGTGAGGAGCAACATCAAGAGGTTCGTAGGCGGCTTAAACAAGCTAGGTTACGACACGCTGAACACCCAGAGCTGCGTCATCCCGATCATAATCGGCGAAGAGGAGCTGACTCTGGAGCTCACCCACCGCTGCCACGAAGACGGCATGTTCGTGTCGCCGATACTGCCCCCTGCGGTACCGCAGAAGAAGTGCAGGCTGAGGGCCAACGTAACGGCCGCCCACACCGACGAGGACATCGACATCGCGCTCGACATACTAAAAAGGCGCGGCAGGGAGCTTGGCATAATCCAGTAATCCGCATAGGTGGCGCCGGCGCCTTCCCGCAAGGGGAGGCGCTTTGTCCTGCCCGCACTCAGCTGCATCTTTTTATCGCCCTCATACTGTATAATAATCTTGATTATTACCTGTGGAAGTGGGTGATTGCATGATCAGGCCCGCAAAGCTTGCGGAAGGTCGCAAAGTAGGCATTATGGACACCACGCTGAGGGACGCCCACCAGTCGCTGTTCGCGACGAGGATGAACACGCCCCAGATGCTCAGGATCGCAGCCTATCTCGACAAGGTGGGCTTTTTCTCGATGGAAGTCTGGGGAGGGGCCACCTTCGACACCGCCCTGAGATACCTCAACGAGGACCCCTGGGAAAGGCTCAGGCTCCTTCGCTCTGTCATAAAGAACACCCCGATGCAGATGCTCCTCAGGGGGCAGAACCTCGTGGGATACAGGCCATATGCCGACGATGTGGTAGATACGTTCGTGCAGAAGTCCGTCGAGAACGGCATCGACATAGTAAGGGTTTTCGATGCGCTAAACGACATCCGTAACGTCGAGCGTTCGGCCCGCGCGGTCAAGAAGGCCGGGGCGCACTTGCAGGGCGCCCTTTCCTACACGATCTCACCCGTACATACGACAAAGGGTTTCGTGGACTACGCGAAGAGGTTCGCAGACCTGGGCGCTGACAGCATATGCATCAAGGACATGGCCGGCATCATGTCGCCTTACCCCTGCTACGAACTGGTATCGGCCCTCAAGTCCGAAATCGGGCTGCCTGTGCAGGTACATTCGCACTATACTTCTGGCATGTCCTCCATGACGTACATGAAGGGCGTGGAAGCGGGGGCGTCAGTGATAGACTGCGCGGTGTCGACGGTGGCCATGGGCTCATCCCAGTCCCCCGACGAGACCATGATAGTCGCGTTCAAGGACACCGAGTACGACACCGGCATAGACGTAAGGAAGATAAGGCCCGCAGCTCAGCTTCTGAAGAGCATACAGGAGGAGATAGCGGCCGCCAACCCGGGGGTGGTGGCGGCAAGGACCGTCGACACGGACGTCCTGAACTATCAGATACCAGGCGGCATGATATCCAACCTGAGGGCGCAGCTCACCCAGAGCAACAGCATGAACAAGCTGGAGGCGATACTTGCCGAAGTGCCGGCCGTAAGGCAGGACCTCGGATATCCGCCCCTCGTGACCCCGATGAGCCAGATCGTAGGGGTTCAGGCGAGCATGAACGTAATGACCGGGCAGCGCTACAAGATGATAAGCAAGGAAGTCAAGGCCTACATAAAGGGCGAGTACGGCAAGCCCGCCGGCGAAATCAACCCCGAGGTTCGGAAGATGGCCATCGGCGACGAGAAGGTGCTGGATGAAAGGCCGAAGCTTCCGGACGAGATGGAAAAGTGCATGGAGGCCGTAAAGCCGTATAACGGCACGGTCGAGGATGCCCTCTCCTATGCGCTCTACCCGGACCAGGCGCTCAAGTTCTTCGAATACAGGAAGAAGAACCAAGGGTCCTGAAGACAAATGCAATCAGATCAGGGGCCCGGCTTTGCGGCCGGGCCCTTATTCGAGGAGAGGCGCCATGACACTAGACAGCCGGCCGCATCGACTTAAGCCCAACGCGATACTGTACTTCTCCCTGGGCCTTTCTCTCGCCCTAATCGTGCTGGGGGCGTTTATTTCGCCCGGTCCGCTGGCATCGCTGCTGAGGATATGGTCGGACCCCGCCCTTCTGCTGACCGACTTCTCCTACGTCGGAAGCGTCGGCGGTGCGATGCTCAACGCAGGCCTGATGGGAATCATGGCCACCGCCCTTGCCGTAAGCTCAGGAGAATTCCAGGGTATGCGTTTCAGCGCAGTCATGATGTGCATCGGGTTCGCGTTCTTCGGCAAGACGCCCCTGGCCGGCGGGATCATAATCGCAGGTACGGTCCTAAGGGGTCTGGCCGGCGGCAGGAATCCCATGGAATATATCGTAGTGGGGCTGTTCGGCACATGCCTTTCCCCTATGGTAAGCTTCCTTGCGCATTCCACGGCCGCCGGCTGGCTGGCGGCGGTCCCGGCGGGGCTGGCGGCCGGGTTCATACTCCCTGACGTCTCCGCCCTCACCAAGCGCGCATATAAGAACATGAACCTGTACAACGTGGGCTTCGCCGCAGCAGTCGTGGCGGCCGTCGCTGCCGACTTGATAAAGGGGTTAGGGATACGCCTTGAACAGTCGGTGAACCCGACTGTTTCCTACCCGGGCTGGGCATATATCGCCCTCGGTGCCCTATATGCGTTGACCGGCATCCTCGCCCTGCTTTTCATCTCCGGCTCATGGGACGGCTTCAAATCCATTGGCAAGTGCAAGTGCGACGGCGCCGACTTTATCAGCACGGGCGGTGTAGGCGGGGTGCTGGTCAACTTCTCCTTGTCGGGCCTGCTCTGCATTGCCCTGACAGGCATCCTCCTTAGGGCTCCCCTCAACGGGCCCCTGCTCGGCACGATTATCTCGGTGACCGGGTTCAGCGCAGCAGCCATGAAACCTTCCTCCATGCTGACGCTGATGGCAGGATATGTGGCGGCTTTCTTCGCCTCTTCCTACGGCTTGAGCACGGCGGTCGCGATGGGTTCGCTGTTCGTGACCGGCTTGTCCCCCCTATCGGACAAGCTCGGCCCGATGTACGGATTCGCTGCCGGCTTCTTGCATCTCTTCGTAGTCTCAAAATGCTCCTCCCTCCACAGCGGCCTGATGCTTTACAACAACGGGCTCTCGGCTGGGCTCGTCGCGATAATGGTCGTCGCTGCCTATACCGCCTTGAATCCCGCGGCAAAGACGGATTTGTAGGAGTCTGCGGAGGACGCCCGCCTCAGATGGCGGATAAGCGGTATTTTTGCGTGTGCAGCCGCCGTTTATACAAGCTTTCCCTAAGCTCAAGGCTCTTTATGAATATTTCTCTGTATGTATGAAACATGCAGGACTTCCCATTCCGATGGACAAATAACTTTGTGGCAGTCCATAAGGCTGTTAAGCCTAAGAAAGGGAGGAACCGCATGAGAAGACTATCCTATCTGCTCGGGGCGGCATTGGTGCTGCTCGCCCTGTGCGCGACAACCGTCTTCGCAGCCGATCCGGTGATTTCGCCGGAGGTCAAGGAAGCCTATGACAAGCTGTCAAAAGACCCCAAGGTGGCGGCGGCTGTCAAGTTCCTTGAAAGCGATCACAAGCAGAGGGTCCAGTTCGTAAAAGACCTGGTCGTTATCGAAGCGCCTTCCCACAAAGAGGAGAACCGCTCAAGGGCGTTCGCAAAGCTGCTCCAGCAGGAAGGCTTGAGCGACGTCACCATCGACGAGAAGTCATGGAACTGCTGGGGCATATTGCCCGGCACCGTCAAGGGCCCCGTCGTGTTCGTCGACGCCCACCTTGACACCGTGTTCGATTTCGGGTCCGTCACAGGCATAACCGAGGACCCGGACGGCACGCTTAGGGCCCCCGGCATCGGCGACGACACGTCCGCTCTGGGCGGCGTGCTGTCGATAATCAGGGCTTTCGTGAAGAACGGGGTAAAGCCGGTATATGACATAGTGTTCGTCGGGACGGTCGGCGAGGAGGGCCTTGGAGACCTGAAGGGCATGAAGGCGTTCCTCAACGAGAACCACCCGATAGGCAAGAACGTCGTCGCCGTGATCGACTTCGAGGGCGGAGGGCCTGAGAGGATCACATACCTCTGCACGGGCAGTCACAGATACTTCATAGACTTCATCGGGCCCGGCGGCCACAGCTTCGGCGCTTTCGGCCTTCCCAGCGCCATACACGCGGCAGGAAGGGCCATAGCGAAGGTAGCGGACGTACAGGTGCCCAGCGGCCCTAAGACCACTTTTACCGTGGGCATGGCGGAGGGCGGAACCTCGGTCAACTCGATCGCAGCCGACTGCAGGCTGCAGCTGGACATGAGGTCCAACCTCATGGCGAACCTGCTTGAAATCGAGAAGCGCATCATGCCGCTCTGGCAGCTCGGCGCGGACGAAGAGAACCTCCGCTGGAGCGCATGGTCCGGAAAGAACATGATCACCGTAAAGATAACGATGGTAGGAGACAGGCCGGCCGGCGAACAGAGCGAGAACATAAAGCTCATCCAGGCGCACTGGCAGAGCAACCTGATGTTCGGCTACAAGCCATCTTTGAGCAGCGCTTCCAGCACCAACATCAACTGGTCGGTCTACAAGGGCTATCCGTCCATATGCATCGGGGCCGGCGGAAGCAGCACCGGGAACCATTCGCCGTCCGAGACCTGGAACCCCAAGGACGCATGGAAGGCCCTCCAGGTGGGCTTCATGACCATATGCGCAATGGCAGGGGTCGACGGGGTGTCGGCGCCTCTGGCCGGGAAATGAGATAAGGCAGCGTCACACGGCATAGTTTACGAGGGCAACCGGGAAACCGGTTGCCCTGCTTCTTATCCTTTGGATGGCCTTTGCAAGAAAAAGCGGACCCTTGCGGGTCCGCTTGAGGGTTGTCCTTGGCGTTCCTATTTCGAAGGGGCCGGCAGCTTGTTGAAGCCCACTGCCTTTAGCCATTCGTCAGGATATCCCGCCGTCTTGAGGCTCACATAGCCGTCCTGGTACTTTACTGCAAGGGTGTCGAACAGCTTCCACCACTCTGCGACCACCTTTTCGGCGTGCGCGTTGGAGTAGTTGGTAAGGAAGCTTACCGCAAGCTTCGGATCTACCTTGTAAAGCTCGGCTGCGGCGCTTTCTATAACAGGCTGCATCGCCAGCGCCTCGTCCTCGAACTTGGATGCCAATGCCTCGATGTCCTTTATCATGTAGGAGTACTTGAGGTCGGCGAAGTTTGATACCAGGTTGAAGGCCCACCATGCGGAGTTCCTGTCTAGTGTGGCGCGGCTTCCCACCGTAAACGATGCAGGTATCGAAGTCGCCCCTACATAGAAGGGCACATAGCATGTGCTGTGGGGCGCATCCTCGCCGAACCAAATCACATTGGCAATCGGCGTAGGCAGCCACGAGCGGGCTTGCAGTATGACGCTGTAGGAGCACCTGAATATCGATATGGCGCGCTCCCATTCGCCCAGGGTCGCAGGAGTAGCATACCTGTTGGGGTTGCCGAAAGGCCCTGCGGCCAGGCCCTTGGTGAGGTCGAACTCGGTGCCTTCGTAGTGGTCGCGCTTGTACTTCATGAGATCCTGCACAGTTACCTTCTTGTCAGGCTTCACTGAGAACGGATACTCCATGAGCCACGGATCCAGCTTCAAAGACGGGGCTATAAGGGACAGCACCCTCCACTCGCGGCGCGAATTGTATACGGAGAGCTTCGGTGCGTACACGTTTGCGAAATGCAGAGGACCCTTCGCCGGATCCCACCAGCCGAGGTCCTTGGCATAGGTGAATACGTTCTTGGAGTACATGAAGTTGTCGGGGTCGTTCTCCTTGATTACGAATATCCTGGACCTGTTGGCCGATACGCCCACTTCGTCGTCCGGGACCCTCTGCGCTACCCAGATCGCTCCCTTTTCCAGGGGGCCTGCGCCGTAGATCTCGAAGAACCAGGCTTCGTCCTTGTCTATGACGGTGAGGCACTCGCCTCCGTCGCCGTATCCGTACTTCTCGGCCATCTCGCCCATTATCTTTATGGCCTCGCGAGCCGTCGACGCGCGCTCAAGGGCGATGCGCTGCAGCTCCCATATCTCGAACATGCCTTCGGGGTTCCTGAGCTCGCGCCTTCCGCCTACGGTGGTCTCGCCCATCATGACGCCTTTCTCGTTGGCGAAGGGATATGCGGTGTCATAGTACATGAAAGTGTGTGCGACCTGCGGAATCTCGCCGACCTGCTTCCTGTCCTGGACGTGCGCCCCGGTCCCTCCGCCCTTGAATACGGGCCTCATCGAACCCGCAGGCCAGTCCTTGGCAGGTACGATGTTGAGCCTGAACTCATAGGTCCCGTCGCAGGTATGGGTCGTCATCACGGATCCGTCCGCCGATGCCAGCTTGCCTACCACGATGGACGTGCACGCCATCGCTGGTACCGCAAGCGCCAGCATCATCGCCACTATACCCATGACGATAGCCGTTTTCTTGTTGAAGCGTACTTTCATTGGCTAATCCCCCTTCCTAATTTCCGGGCAGACAGGCATCATTGCAGAAGCGTGGCCAGACAGGCCTGCCCGGCGATTCCATTCTATACTGCCGAGGCGCCGTAGGCAGCAATCATTTGTGCATATAAGCAAATCCCCCTTATCCGAAGCCGCTTGTCGGGCAAATGGCCGTGAATATTTATACCGCCTTCGGAGGTATTACGGCACAGCCGAAGAAATCTAAAGTAGTCCCAAATCAAACCGGAGGTGTCAGCGATGAAAAGAGGCTTCAAGCTCACGCTCATCAGCACCGTGGCGTTGGCGGTCGTCCTTTTGGCCGCTTCGCCCTTCATGGCA
>JAGOKM010000036.1 GCA_017994615.1 Bacillota bacterium
GCAATGGCTTGAGATCGTGCATCCGGCATTCGTTTCGACAACCTTACTGAAAATGCCAGATTTATCGATTGCGGCTTTCACCTTGTCCACCGTTTCCGGCGCACATGATGAGTGCGTAATGAAGACTAGGCTGCCGTCTATGTCCGACCGCCCTTCCAACCTGTCTTGCACGTACTGGACGAGGCATCTGTCGAAATTGCCGCGGTACTTCCTTCCTACAGCCATCCTATTGTCCCGCACTTCTATGCACGGCCTTATATGCAGCAGGTTGGCCCCGAACATCTCCAGGCCCGAGCACCTGCCCCCCTTGTAGAGATAGTCGAGCTTCTCTATCACGAAGCTCGCTTCCACCCTTGCTGTTTCTTCGACCAGCTTTGCGACTATCTCTTCGGGCCTTTCGCCCTTAGCCGCCAACTCGGCGGCCTTGAGGACAATATGGCCGCTGCCCGAAGACAGGTTCTTGGAATCGACTACGTACACGTTTTCGAAGTTGCCTGCTGCCATGCAGGCATTCTGGTAGCATGAAGAGAAGCCGGAGCCGAGGCTTACATGGATGACGGCATCGAAGCCCCCTGCATATTTCGAGAAGAATTGCTCGTATTCATAGGAGTTGGTAGCGGCGGTCCTGCAGGAAAGCCCTTCGGTCTCGACCATTTCGAACAGCGCATCGGATGTGATATCCACACCGTCCAGGTAATCCCTGTCGTCAACGAGCACATGGACGGGTACGATGCCGATCCCGTGGCTATTTATAAGATCAGGCGAAAGATCGCATGTGCTGTCTGCCGTTATCTTTACCATCGAATCACCGTCCCCTGTCCCAAGGTGGCCCCAGTAGGGCACATTTGCGGGTTATTTAGCAATGATTTTATTATATTATGAATTCAACAGGCACGTCACCAATGACGGAGGCTGCAGCTCGGAAGGCCCATCTTGACAGGACTTCCTTCTGACATAGTCGGGAATTGAGGCGAGCCTCCGGAATATATGGCACGAGGTGTGGAATGTCAAACATCGGTTACGTCAGATCCGCTTCAGGACATGAAGACGCGATGAGGCTCGAGAAATCCCTGGGTCCTGATATTGACCTGTTCTTCAGGGATATTATAGATGAGCATTGGGAGGGCAATCCCGAGCTGAACAGGATGATGGCAATCCTCAAGGAGGGCGACAAGCTTTTCGTGCCTTCCTTGTCTACGTTGTCCAGGTCGGTAAGGGGAATTCTCCAGCTGATCGAAATCCTTGACAGGAAGAAGGTGGCATTTGCTTCGATAGAAGAGGGTTTCGATTCAGAAACTGCAGAAGGCAAGTCGACGATGAAGGTACTTAATTCGTTGATAGCCATCGATGTTGGCACTATGGAAGAATGGAAGAAGGATTATATCGAATCCGCAAAGAAACGGATGGCGAAGGCTCCAAAGAGAGCGACAAGGCAGAAGCCATAAAGGAGGATACTTATCCGTTCACAACTCCGACGAGGCGTTTAGAAGAAGAGGATAGTCAATCCAAGATTTCGAATTACGGCCTTGGGCAGTAAATAGACTCTGATATGGCAGGTTCTGCTATCTCATACGGCTTGCTTGGCCTTACAGGAAATACTGACGGCACACATACTCAAGGGCACTAGTGCCCCTCCGACGGTCATTTAAGAAGCCAGAACATGCAAAGCGCAAGATTCCGGTTCGGGTCAGATTATCAGAACTGCGACAGTTTGATTACCGTATCTGACCCAATCAGGTAAATGTAGTCCCGCATCACCATTGTCGTGAAATCACCCTTCAAAGCCGTCAGCGCGTAGCGTTTTTGCACCTTGAGTTCGTTATCGATTGCAATCAAGCTGCCCTCTACTGGGATGTAATACAGGGAACCAAAGTAGTACGGTTTCCCCAGGGCCCTTCCCGGAAGCTTCGCTTCGCGGTTCACCAGCCCGAGCTTAGTGTCGATACCGGTTACGGTAATTGCATCCTTTGCTATCGCTATTGCGTTCCCGAAGCCTCCGGATGTCAGGTAGAGCGGTGTCGCCATCTTTATCTTCCAGTTGTAAACGTACTTATCAGTCGTATTCCACATGATGACCCCAGAGTAGTCGGCAGAAACCAGGACCGATTTTTCACCCTCAACCTCCACATGCAGTACGTCGAAGGGTTCTATCGGCTTGAACTGGGCCAGGGTCAACCCCTCTTTGAGCTCTATGAGGTTGATATAGTCAACAACATCCGTATGCACCTTCTGCATGACGTCGTAGATGGTCTGACCGATTATGACGCACTTGCCATTCCCCAGGTAGTCGAAGGACCGGACCGGCCCTGTAAGGGTCGGGAATCAGCAGTCCTCAGGTCGGTAGTATTCCCATAGCAGGTTCCCGTCGGCATCGAACTTCATCAACCCGTACTCCCAGCCAACGAAGATGCCGCCCTCCATGACATCAAGGGCATATGCCTTGTCGAAAGTGCTCTTCTCCCATACAAGCTTCCCATTGGCGCCAAGCTTGACAAGCCTGTTCGAGTAGGTTGCATAGACCGCGCCAGCCATATCCGCCGTCACGAAACCTATGGGACTGCCTGCAGACCAGCTCCACTTCTGTTTGCCGTCGTTGCCCAACAAGACCACACTGTTTCCTGCCGCAAGGGCTATGCCGGAATCGGGAAGGAAAGCATGCGACACGATTCCCCTGACAGAGGCCACCCACAGCTCTGCGGGAGCGGCGGCAGCTGGCCCATGGAATGAGAGGGCAATGCATATCAGAAGCGCCGTTATGATTAACTTGCGCATACCGTACCCTCCTTTGTTTGAAGATCAATATTGGTGATTAGATATAATACTACATCAAGCCCATGCGGTATTGGATGTCTCCTTTTCCGATGAAGCCTTCAGGTGAATCCGGCGACAAAAGGTTTATATGGAGAGTCGTCACCCATGAAGGCGAAAGGATGGAATTATGTAATAGGAGTATCATCATCCAATCATTCGAGGGGGCAACACAGGAGCGGCGATGTTGCCCCCTGAACAATCAAATCCCAGGCTGCACTGAAATCCCGCCTGCTTTTCTTACGAAATATATCTCGTTCATATACCATTCCACCGCATCCGGCACACCATCCGCATCGATGTCAATATCGACGTCGATACCTTTAGTGTTATCCCACCAGCTGGCGTCGTCCAGATAGAATGCGTTGAGTATAGTACGTCCGGAATTGGCCATCACTATCGCCGCGGTGTCATCCGGTGGATTCGCTGCGCCGTAATAAGTTGCGACCATCCTTCCCGTGCCCGTCGCCGTGCCGTAGAAGGCGTTCGGTATTTCATGGTCGGGGTCGTAGTAGTCATATGCCATGTTCATAGGAAGGCTGTTGCCGGGCAGGTTGTTCGGTTCCTCCCAGAGGTCGGCCCATTCGTCCCCTTCGATCCTGAACACGGGGACGGGAGAGTAATTGCCCGGGAAGAGATACTCCTGCCAGCCGCCGTAGATGAAACCCAGTTTGGAACACAGCGAGGGATAATCTTCCAGATCGTGGGAGCTTAGTATCAGCCTTGCCCCGCCGTCGACGAGCTCCTCAAGGAATTCGTCCCCGAGCTGGTCCAAGGTGTAACCTGGGCCGTTCTCGATGATCACCAGGTCCCATGGCTTTGAAGTGATGGCATCCTGGAAGTCCGCAGGGAGGGCATACCTGTCATACCTATAATGCAACCTATTGAGCGCCTGGCCTATGTAGTCATGAAATGTGCCGTCGAAATAAAGGATGTCCATCCCCCCCAGGCATCCCGGCTGAAGGGCGACCATCGCGAACACCATAATGGCCGCTGCCATAATCCTCAAGGTACCAGAGCCTCTCAACACACCTGACACCTCCATGTCGATATGTACTCATGTGCAATATAATTAGACGCTTCTTGATATTTACCTTCAAAACTTGGATATTCTAGAGTCAGATATAATCAATGGGAGCCTTGGACTGGAGCCATGTTTGACTTGTATCACTGGGCCGCTTTGGGATCCTCCTGCAATATGTGCTGATCGGAGGCGTAACATGTCTGACGGTGTGGAGGTGTTGGATGTCGACGGCGCCGATGTAGTATTCATAAGGATAAAAGCCGACATTAAAGACATCCCCTGGCAAATAAACCAAATCCATGAATTATTGAGGGAGCACATCGAGGGGAAGGGTATGGAGGCGAACGGTCAGAAATATGCCGCCTACCACTGCCTGGATACCGGCAGCTTCGACATCGAGGTGGGGATAACGACTTCGAAGCCTGTGGAGGGAGTCGAAGGGATTTCAAGCGGCAGGATTGCCGCAGGCAAGGCATTGCAGGCAAAGTACATCGGCGCCCATATCCCCGTAATCATGACATACAACTACCTCAACAGATGGATGGATGAGAACGGTTACATCGCTGACGGCCCTCGTTACGAATTCTACGATGGCGAATACTTCGATCCCGCAGACAGCCACATGACTACGACGGTCAGGATACCCGTCGAGAAGGTGGGCTGAATATCTGCTGCAGTCTGTAAAAGCCAAGGCCAGAGCCGTCAATATGTGCCCGGACCTCTCTTATTTTTACCAGGATAATCCCTGCCAAGAGGTAAGCTGCCTTAAGGCAGCTCCGGTTATTCCAGCCCGTTGTCAAGGGCCTGCGGCATCTGCGCCCCTTTTTTGCTCCTTCCCCAGAAGCTGGGTGACAGGACGACGAAGACCGTGAACAGCTCCAGCCTTCCGGCAAGCATCATGAAGGACAGCATCAGCTTCGATGCCGGGTTGAAGAAGGAGTAGTTTCCCTTCGGCCCCAACAGCCCGAGGCCTGGCCCGACATTGCCCAGCGTTGCGGCGACAGCGCTTGACGCGCTTGTCAGGTCTATACCCTCCAGGGTCAGAAAGAGGCTCCCGAACAGGAACATCAGCAGGTAAAGGAAGGAGAAGCTCATTATCCCCGATACGATGTCCGGTCTCAAAGCCCTTCCGTTGATCGTCACTGGCACAACCGCCCTCGGGTGAAGCACCTTGAAGAACTCCCGTTTAATCATCTTGAATATGACGACGACCCTGACTACCTTTATTGCACCTCCCGTGCTTCCGGCAGAGGCCCCGATGAACATCAGCATTATGAGTATCAGGCGGCTGAAGGTGGGCCAGGCATCGTAATCGATAGTAGTAAACCCGGTTGTAGTCATTATCGATGAGGTATGGAAGTAAGCATGCCTTATGGCATCATATGCCCCGGTATGCTTCGTGAAGACGAGGTTAAGGAATATGAGGGTCGAAGCCAAGAGCATTATCCCGATGTAATATCTCAGCTCCTCGTTTAGGAGGACCTTCTTGAATCGGCCCTTGTAGAGGTCATAGTAGAGCGCGAAGTTGATCCCGGAGAGCATCATGAAAATTCCGATGACCCATTCAACATAGGCGCCGCCCAGACCTCCGACGCTCAGGTTCCTGGTGGAAAAGCCTCCTGTTCCCACGGTTCCGAACGTGTGGACCAAAGCTTCGTACAAGCTGACGCCCCCTAACATCAGAAGCGCTGTCTCGAGCACCGTAATGCCCATGTAGGCGACATATAGGATTACCGCCGTGTCTTTCATCTTTGGCGAGATCTTGTCGGCGACGGGGCCAGGGGTCTCGGCCCTGAAGAGCTGTATGGCCCCTACGCCGAGCGCTGGCATCACAGCAAGCGTGAGCACAAGGATGCCCATCCCTCCGAGCCAGTGAGTGAAGGACCTCCAGAAAAGGATGCCCCTTGGCATTATCTCGATGTCGGGCAGCACGGTGGCGCCGGTAGTCGTAAAGCCGGAGACCGTTTCGAAGAAGGCGTCCACGAAAGTAGGCACGCTGCCGGACCAGTAGAACGGCAACGCCCCTATTATGCAGGCTGCAACCCAGCCGAATGCCACTATGAGGAAGCCTTCCTTCACTCCAAGCCTTTTGTCTTTGGGTTTTACGGCTGCCATCAGCAGCCCGAAGGTCAATGAGGTCACCATCGCCCATAGTATGGGCATGGTGTCGGACCCCCTGTTCAACAGGCTGACTATCAGGGAGGGGGCAATCATCGCCGTCTCGAATACGAGAAGCAAGCCGATGATCCTTGTTACATAGCGGTAATTCAATGCAGGATCACCTTCTAACGGGGTGGAAATACTTGGTGACCATCTGCTGGTCCGAGCTGACGGTAAAAACCACGGCTCTATCGCCTGCTTTTATCCTGGTGCTCCCATCGGGTATGATTACCTGGTCTGCTCTCATTATGCAGCCGACAATGATGCCCTTGGGAAGGTTCAGCTCCGCAAGGCTGTCCTTCAGGATGTAGGCCCCTTCCTCGATGACAAGCTCCGTAAGCTCTGCCTTGCCTCCCGCCAGCAAGGCGAGCGAGCGTATGTTGCCCTCATACGTAAACCGCATTATCTCGGCTGCAGTGATCATGGCGGGGTTCACCGCCATCTCAACGCCCAGCTTCTCGATTATCGGTATGTAGCTCGACCTGCTGGCCTTGGCTATTACCCTGTCCATTCCGTGCTGCTTGGCAAGCAGGCTGATGAGCAAGTTCTCCTCGTCCAGCCCAGTAAGGGAAACCAGGGCGTCGGAGTTGAAGATGCCTTCGTCCTCCAGCAGGTTGATGTCGGTCCCGTCGCCGTGGATTATCAAGGCATTGCCGAGCCTTTCGGCCAGGTATTGGCACCTTGGTTTGTCGCTTTCTATTATCTTGACTTCCATCCTCTTGCTGAGGAGGTTGACAGCAAGGTAGTATCCTATCCTTCCACCGCCCAATATCGTGACCGACTTTATGACATTGCCTATGCGGTTTTGGCAATGCGCCTTGTAGAAAGACTCTATGCTGTCCGACGTGCCTATCATATAAAGCGTGTCCGAGGGTTCTATCTGGGTCTTGCCATGTGGGATTATGACCTGGCCGTTTCTCACGATAGCTACTACCAGCATGTTCCTCGGGATGCCCAGCTCCATGATCAGCCTTCCTACGATGTCCGGCATGTTGCCTGCGTGCACGTCCGCCACCAGAACCTTGCTCGCTTCGAATATTTCTGTGTGGAACGGTAGCGCTCCGGTAAGATATCTGGCAATCTCGTTGGCGGTCGCAAGGTCGGGGTTCACAATCCTGTCTATCTGCATCTCCGCTTTCAGATAGGAGGCCTGCTTGTCATACTCCGGGTTCCTGACCCTTGCGATCACCTTCTTGGACCCGAGGCGCTTGGCAAGGAAAGCAACTAGTATGTTTGTCTCGTCGTCGTCAGTCACAGATATCGTAAGGTCGAGTTCCTTGATATGGGCTTCTTTGAGGGCATCTATCTCGAACCCGTTGTTGAGCATAGGAAGCACGTCAAGGTGCTCCTCCACCCTTTGGAGCGCTTCTGGGTCCTTGTCCATGGCGATTACGTCGTTGCCCTTCTGGGAGAAGGCGCTCGCCAATTGGTAACCGAGTTTACCTATGCCTACTATAAGGATCTTCATGATGCTCCCCCGGCCAAATACATGGCTATTTCGTTAGATGGACGGATATCTGTCAAGTAGAGTGAATCAACGATACAATATCATAAACGGCGCCTATTATGGAAACATGGCAGCCTGGGAAGCGTTGTTTGGTTTGTGCGAAGCAGCAGCGGCTCCCGGGTACAGTGCCTCCTATGTCCGCCGACCCCGGTTCGAATTGATGTTATAATCCCATCAGAGCTGCATCTACTTCTTAAAGTGAGGTGATCTCGTGCCTGAAGGAGTCATAAGATGGCGAATTAACGACAAGGGAACGGCAAAGGTCCCCCCCGGCATACCGGACTTCCATGTAGACGACGATGCCGTGCTCGAGGCATACCGGTTCCACTCTTCCCTTCCCGGTTATGAAGCCACGAGGCTCCACAGGTTGAGGGCCCTTGCCGGGTGCCTTGGGATCGGCGAAGTGCTCCTGAAGGATGAATCGACGAGGTTCGGGCTTAACGCGTTCAAGGGGTTAGGCGGTTCTTTGGCAGTTGCAAAGCTCCTTTCCGAAAGGATGGCCCCGGGGGATTCCCGTCTGGATTTCCATAGCCTGAAGGCTTATTGCTTCCAGGACGGGCACAAGGGCAGGTTCACCTTCGTTACCGCGACGGACGGCAACCATGGCAGGGGCGTGGCATGGGCTGCCCGCATCCTGGGGCAGAAGGCCGCCGTTTTCATGCCCAAAGGGTCCTCGAAATGGAGATATGATGCGATAGCAGCAGAAGGCGCTGATGTCTGGATTACGGATTCGAACTACGACGACAGCGTGAGGATGGCGTCGTCCTATGCCCATGAACACGGGTTTATACTGGTCCAGGACCAGGCATGGGAGGGATATACGGAAATCCCGTCCCTTATAATGCAGGGGTATCTGACCATAATGCATGAAATCGCGGAAGAAATCAGGGGAAGAGGCTTGGAGCCGCCCACGCATGTATTCCTGCAGGCCGGCGTTGGCTCCTTCGCCGGGAGCATGCTAGCATGCCTCGAGCACTCCATGGGCAGCAAGATGCCGGTTTCGCTGGTCATAGAGCCCCACAGGGCGGCGCCAATCTACGAGTCCGCCGGGAGGCCTGATGCCAGCATGGCATCCGTCGGCGGCGGGCTGGACACGATAATGGCGGGCCTTGCCTGCGGGGAGCCCAATCCTATGGCATGGCGGATACTGAAGCGGAGCGCGGATGCTTTCGCATCCTGCTCCGACGAGGTCGCAGCCCTCGGCATGAGGATCCTCGGCAATCCACTCAGCGACGATCCGAGGGTCGTCTCGGGGGAATCTGGGGCCGTGGGGGCGGGGCTTCTTTACCTCCTGAGGGCCCACCCTGAAAAGGAGCACAAGGCGTTGGTGGAAGCCCTTGGGCTGGGCCCGTCATCCAGGGTCCTTCTGATAAGCACGGAGGGCGACACCGACCCGGAAAGGTACAGGCAGATAGCCTGGGAAGGCAGGTGGCCGCTCACTTAATCTCCCATAGGGAGGGGGATTTTGACATGCTGCGGTGAATATCCTAATGTGGCAGAGGCCTGTCGGGAGAAAGGGAACTACATTCCATATAAGTTTGCTATGGAGGAGAGCGGTATGACACATCCAGATCCGAAGAATTTCTACATAGGCAGGGAGTACGACCTTAAATCGGGGAAGGTCACGGGGCCCGAGGTCATGTACAACCCCTCGGACCTTACGACGCACGCCGTGGTAACAGGAATGACGGGCTCGGGCAAGACGGGCCTTTGCGTCGGGCTCCTGGAGGAAGCGGCGCTTAAAGGGCTGCCAGCGATAATCATCGACCCTAAAGGCGACCTCACCAACCTGGTGCTGCATTTCCCGGGCCTTGCCCCTTCCGATTTCGAACCCTGGATAGACCCCGATGCCGCAAGGCTCAAGGGGAAGACGCCAGCCCAGATGGCCGAGGAGTCTGCACAGAGCTGGAGCGCAAGCATTGATGAATGGAGCCTCGGCAGGGATGCGCTTTCATATCTGAAGGATTTCTCCTTCGCCGTATACTCCCCAGGGTCCTCTTCGGGGATCCCTGTGAACATACTCTCCTCCTTCGAAGCGCCCGAGATCCCCTGGGAGGGGAACGAGGAACCCCTGAGGGAGAGGATCTCAAGCACAGTCACGGCGGTCCTCGGACTGGTTGGCATGAAGGACATAGACCCTTTGAGGTCCAGGGAGCATATCCTGATGTCGAGCATCCTGGAGCACGCATGGGCGAGGGGCGAGGGCCTGTCTTTGGAAGACCTAATCCTACATGTGCAGAAGCCGCAGATGGAAAGGCTCGGGGCGTTCCCCGTAGAGAAGTTCTTCCCCGAGAAGGAAAGGTTCGACCTTGCGATGCTGCTCAACAACTTCCTGGCATCCCCGTCGTTCCAGGTTTGGCAGCAGGGCCAGCCGCTGAACATCCAGGAGCTCCTGTACACGAAGGACGGCAAGCCAAGGCACAGCATCTTCTACCTTGCGCACCTGAGCGAGAACGAGCGCATGTTCTTCGTTACCCTCCTGTTCTCTTCGATAGAGTCCTGGATGAGGAAGCAGAGGGGCACAAGTGGCCTAAGGGCCCTGGTTTACTTCGACGAGATACTGGGCTATCTGCCTCCCGTCGGCAACCCTCCGTCCAGGAACGTGATGCTGAGGATGATCAAGATGGCGAGGGCCTTCGGGGTGGGCCTTCTCCTGGCAACCCAGAATCCCGTCGACCTGGATTACAAGGCGCTGTCCAACATCGGCACCTGGTTCATAGGCAGGCTCCAGACCGAAAGGGACAAGATGAGGCTGATGGACGGCCTCGAGACGCTGACAGGAGGAATGGATTCAAGCACCATAAGCGACATCATCTCCAGCCTGGGAAAGCGCGTCTTCATGATGAACAACGTAAACAGGCCGGGCCCGAAGGTATTCCACGCAAGGCAGGTCCTCAACTACCTTGCCGGCCCGCTGTCCAAAGACCTTCTCCCTGAGCTAAACAGGTTGGCCCGTGCGTCATACAATCCCCAGCCAGTCGCATCTTCGAGGAAGCAGGGGGCAGATGACGCTGCAGACATAGGAGGCGGCTTCACCAGGCTGAAGCCCGCGCTTCCCGCCAAGGTTGAGGAATGTTTCCTTCCAGCGGACCTGACTGC
Organism: Bacillota bacterium; assembly: GCA_017994615.1. Lineage (GTDB taxonomy): Bacteria > Bacillota > DTU025 > DTU025 > MWDF01 > MWDF01. The sequence goes on from JAGOKM010000036.1 coordinate 10,599, forward strand.
ATCGCGGGCGATCGAGGAAGCCCGGGTAAACCTGTCGCCGACCGCAAAGCCCGACGCGATAGCGTACAGCCCGGCGTTCATGGCGCAGGCTGAGGTGCGGTACACATCGCTAAAATATGGGGTCAATAAAACAAGCCTAGTCACCTCCCTTGTGGAGGACGACATTTCCAGGCGGCCAGACTGGGGCGGTGGAAGCATAGACGCGGCCGACGCGAGGAGCTTCGAAAGGGAAGCAGAGACAGGAGCTCTGTTCGAGCCCGTTCCTGCCTGGCTGTCGGACGCGAAGTACGTAAGGTCGGCGGCCGACGACTTCGCTGACTGGATCTACCGCAACTCGAAGGTGCGCATCTACGCAAACGAGTACCTCAAGCTATACGGCGAACCTGGTGAATCGAGGGAGGACTTCCTCGAGCGCTGCAGGAAGGAGCTCGACGGCGTGGTCAAACCTGAGCTGGAGAAGCTCGAAGAGCAGTACAAGAGGAAGATGGATGCCCTCGAGGACAAGATCAGGAGGCAGGAGGGCGAAGTCCAGCTTAGGGAACAGAAAGTGCAACAGCACACGATGGAGACGATAGGAACGGCCGGCACGACGATAATCGGCATGCTCCTGGGAGGCAGGAAGAGGAGCCTCAGCTCATCGATAACGAAGACGAGGATGACGACGGAGGCAAGGAGCATGCTGTCAAGGGAGAAGAAGGAGCTCGAGGACTTGAAGGACGACCTCGAGGAGCTTGAAAAGGAGTTCGAGAAGGCGCAGGAGGAATTGGCGGACAAGTGGGAGCAGAAGGCGGAGCAGATTTCGGAGATACCGTTCAATCCCAAGAAGTCCGACATATTCATAACATACGCCGGGGTGGCTTGGCTTCCGCACTATATATTCAAGGAAGGGTCGTATACTCGCAGGATCAGGGCATTCTCCTTAAGGCCGGCAAGGTAGGAGGGCGCGGCCGAAGACGATTGTCGAAAGGGTATGTCGGAAGGCGGAAACATGGACAGGATACTGATAATCGAGGACGACAGGCACATAAGGGAGCTGCTACCCCGGTACTTCACCAGGGAGGGTTTGGAGATGGAAGCCGCAGCAACAGGATATGAGGGCCTTGACATCATCTACGCCCGCAAGCCCTCGTTGGTGCTTCTCGACGTGAACCTACCCGATATTGACGGCTGGTCAATAC
>JAGOKM010000037.1 GCA_017994615.1 Bacillota bacterium
CAGCAATAGATAGAGGGAGCATCCCTTCGGGACGCTCCCCTTTCCTTTCGGTCAAGGCGCTGTCAGCAGCGGCTGTATCCGCACACTACGCAGGATTCGCAACCTGATTCATACACGAGCGAGTTGTTCCCGCAGCTGGGGCAGAGGTCAAGCCTTGTCGAGGGCTTGGCTTCAGCAGGCTGGCTGCCGGTTCCTTCTCCTGCGCCGACATCCGCCTCGGCATCGCCGCCGTCGCCGTTGAAATCGAAGGAGGCCTGGTTGAGGCCCTCATCCTGCTCCTGAGGGGCCGGGTGGTTCCCGTTAGGCAAGGGGGCTCCGGCCGGATAGTCATTCGCTTCCTCATTTTCCTCTGGCTCCTGCTTTTCCAGTAAGCTCTCCTTCAGGTGAAGTGGGACTTTGGGGTCCATCCCGGGAGGGTAGCTGAAGCGGCGGCTCATCACCTGTTCCAGCATTCGGCCTATGGCGTCAGGGACGGACAGCACCTTGTTCGGGCCGAAGCCCGTATGCCCGCTTCCGCCTATGCCCCTTAGCTGCTTCACTATCTCGGATGGATCGACGCCGGCCCTTAGGCAGAGGGATATGAGCCTCGCAATCGACTCGGTGAACGCGTAGATGTCTGTCCCCGCCCTGCTTATCTGGCAGAATATCTCGAAAGGCCTGCCTTCGTACATGTTGAGGGTGGCCCAAAGGGTTCCCGAAGGGGTGGCTACCCTCCTTGTAATACCGGAAAGCTCCTCGGGCCGGTCTATCGGCTTTACCATGCCCCACAGCGAGCATGGTACGGTATAGGGCTTGTGCTCAGCTTCCTCCGGGCAGGGCGCCTCTTCCTGTTTTGCCTGCTGCTTCCCGGCGGAAATGACTTCGACTTCGCGGCTTCCGCTCCTGTAGACGGTAAGCCCCTTGCAGCCGAGCTTATGTGCCAGCTTGTAGGCCTGGCCGACATCGTCCGGGCCGGCGTCGTTCATCAGGTTGATGGTCTTCGAAACCGCGTTCTCCGTCCCGGATTGGATCGCAGCCTGCAGGCGCACGTGCCACTCCCACGGTATCTCAAGGGCCGTCCTGTAAAGTTCCTGCATATCAGCGGGGATTTCCTCTATGCCCTGCACGGAGCCCCCGTTTTCGGCCACCTTGGCGGTCAGCTCGTCGCTGAACAGGCCCCTCCTTTTGAGGTCCTCGAAGAATATGGGGTTGGTCTGCGTGAGCTTCTTTCCGCCCAGCACGTTGTGCTTAGTGAATGCGACGCCGAAAAGCGGCTCGCATCCAGAGGAGGCGTTGGCTATCATGCTTATCGTGCCGGTGGGGGCGACAGTGGTGACGGTGGCGTTCCTCATCTCGGGCTTTCCTGGCGCGTCGAACCTGCTTCCCTTGAACGCGGGGAAGGGCCCGCGTTCGGATGCGAGCCTTGCGCTCTCGGACCTCGCCTCGCCGGTGATGAAAGAGGATATGAGCCGAGCCATCAGTTCGCTCTTGCGGGAACCGTACGGAAGCCCCAGCAGGATAAGCAGGTCAGCGAATCCCATCATGCCCAGGCCGACCTTCCTGGTCTGCCTGACCCTGTCGGAGATCTCTTTTATGGGGTATTCGCTTACGTCGATTATGGAATCCAGGAAATCCACGGACGACCTGACCACTTCGGAAAGCAGCGTCCAGTCTACTTTTGCGATCTCCGCTTTTATCTCCTTTGCGCATTCGGCGACCAGGTCATCCGGCAGGTAGGGCCTTGATAGCACATCCAGTCCTACGGGGCCCTTTGCCAGCATCTTCTGCAGGTTCACGCTTCCGAGGTTGCACGCCTCGTACGGAAGCAGGGGCTGCTCGCCGCAAGGGTTTGTGGCGGATATCCTGCCCAGGTGCGGGGTGGGGTTGTCCGCGTTTATCCTGTCAAGGAATATTATGCCGGGCTCGCCGTTCTTCCATGCGTGCTCCACCAGCTTGTCGAAAATCATGCGCGCGTCCTTCTTGCCGACGGGCTTGCCGCTCCTGGGGTTTAAGATTTCATACTCCGTCCCCTCCTCTACGGCCTTCATGAAACTGTCGGTGAGGGCGACTGAGATGTTGAAGTTGGTCAGGGTGTTGTTGTCCTCTTTGCAGGTGATGAAGCGCTCTATGTCGGGATGGTCGACCCTTAAGATGCCGATGTTGGCGCCGCGCCTCTTCCCGCCCTGCTTTATGGTCTCGGTGGCGGAATTGAAGACGGCCATGAAAGAGACCGGGCCCGACGCCACCCCGCCAGTGGAACGGACTACGTCTCCTGAGGGCCTCAGGTTGGAGAAATCGAAGCCGGTTCCTCCTCCGCTCTGGTGGATCAAGGCGGCGTTCTTTACAGCGTCGAATATCTTGTCCAGGGAATCCTCCACAGGGAGCACGAAACATGCCGCGTTCTGCGGATTGGGCGTGCCGGCATTCATCCAGGTGGGGGAGTTGGGGGAGAAGAGGCCTTCTATGAGCATATAGTAGAAGCGCCTGAACCTGTCGTCCAGGGTTTCCTTGCACCCCGCGTACCTGGTCCCGGCGACCGCCGCTTCGTTGGCGACCCTCGCGCACATCTGCTCCGGGGTCTCTATTATCACTCCGTCCTTGTTCCTGAGGAGGTACCTGCTTTCAAGGATGGTCAAAGCATCGGGCGTCAGGTCCATCTTCCTGCTCATCAGGTCTTCTGGTATTCTCATCAGGTATCCCTCCTAAGTCGGAAAAGGGCGGAAGCCCCCGTAGGTTGCATTTTCTATGGCGGCCCACCGGCCCGCCATATTCATCTATTCGAATATCCCTTCTTGCCGTGGATGAATCAAATGCGCATCACGCTGGAGAAACCGAGAACCGGACTTCCCGTTTCCGAGGATGTCCGGTTCTATAATAAACTTAATCCGAGCTACTTTAAAGGCTTGAAATGTATAGTGTGATTCGTTCTAGGAGCCTTGAGCCTACCTAGTGTAACGCACGACATATGTAATGGAGACGGCTCCGTTGGCCGGCACGGTGGGCTCGAACTGGATCGTCGTCGAGTCCAGCTTGGTGAACTGCTCAGTGGCGCTTACGATGCTCCAGTCGGACCAGTAGGAAAGGTTCTCAATCACCTTTACTTTCACCGGCACGTCCTTGTGGTTCCTTAACTCGATGGTGTAGGTCTCCTCTCTCAGGTTCTTGGAGACGTCCCTGAAGGAATCCTGCTTCCAGCTGCCCTTTATGTCGAACGCCCCGCCGAGGTACAGGGAAAGCTGCTCGTCCTTCGGGGTGTGGTCAATCCTGTCCTCCCCTATGAACTGCTCTGTTCCGTCGCTGTCCAGCTTGTTTACCCTTACGATGCCGGCGGGGAGCGGGATGCCCAGGCCTGATTTGGCATCGTTCTTGAACTCTATGTAGGTCTCGACCTTGTCGTTGCTGTACCTTCCGTTATATACGTAGACCTTGGTCACCGGGACCTTCTCGGACGACATGAAGCCTATCTGCTTGGTCTGGTTGTCCTTGACGGTGGTCGGGAACTGCAGGTCGTATAGGTGGTATTCGAAGAGGCCGCGCTCCTGGAAGGCAGCCTCGGTAGCCACCGGCATGGCAGATATCTTCGCCATCATCTCGTAATCCCTTGCCACGGTCACGCGGTTTACGTCCCCGGCTACCAGCTTGAGCTTGGCGTCCTCGTAGGTTACACCGCTCTGGTTCTGCAGCGTCACCCAGCCGTTCAGGCTGACGGTCTTCTCGTCCTTCGACAGAAGGGCCACGTAGTCGGCGCTCCAGGACAACCCCTGGGTGAGGAAGCTCACCTTCACCTGCTGGCTCTTGAACAGGGTGTTGTTGACAGTCAGCCAGCGGAGGGTAGGCCTGGTGATAAGGCCTTCGGGCAGGCCGGGGTATCTTATGGACTGTATGTCGCCCAGCTGCACCGAGAATATCTCGCCCTTGCCGCCCTCGTTCTCTGACAGTATGACGGGGTTGTTGCTGCCGCTCAAAAGGTAGCCCGCATAAACCTCCCCGCCCTTGGTGACGACCGTTATCTTCTGGTCCACAAACTTCTGTAGGAGCTTATACTCGCTCACAAGGTCATACTCGTAGTTCTGCTCCCTGACCCAGACCTTGGAGGGAGAGGAGAGGGATTCGAACAGAACGGTATTGGCCATTATCCTTGATGGTATATAGGGGAAGAGGACCTCGCCGTTTCCGAGAGGGATCTCCATTGTCTTCTCAATCCTCACAAGGGCCAGGTCCGAGTTGTATACGGTGAGGCTTACCTGGTCCTTGCTTGCCGCGCCGACCGCCCCGCCGATGCTCACCATGAGAGCCAACGTCGAAAGCGCCACAAGGTAGGTCCATCTAATCATGATTACATCTCCCGTCTAATATGATTTATCTTTATGCTATCCTTATCCTGATGGCTATATTATAAGACTCCGAAGAAGCTCATTTCTGTTCCCGTTTCGGCATATTCACGAAAATTTGTTCGGGATGGTGTTAAAAATGCCGGGTAGGACGATACTGCTTGACGGCCACAGCCTAGCCCACAGGGCCTACCACGCTCTGCCCCCGACTCTGACCGATCCCGAAGGAAACCCGGTGAACGCGGTGCTGGGCTTCTGCAACATGCTAGTTAAGCTTCTGGAGCAGGAGAAACCGGAGAGGATCATCTGCGCTTTCGACAGTTCCGGCCCCGTGTTCAGGCATGACGACTTCGCGGACTACAAAGCCACCAGGAAACCGATCGACCAGGAACTGAGGGTCCAGATACCCGTCATCAAGGAGGCCTGCCTCGCGTTCGGAGCTGAGGTGGTGGAGCTTAAGGGATTCGAAGCCGACGACCTTCTGGGCACCATGTCGAAGAGGCTTGAGGACGCAGGGCTGGAAGCCCTGGTTGTGACGAGCGACAGGGATTCCTATCAGCTGGCCTCGGAGAAGGTGAAGCTCATGATAGCCAAGAAGAGCTTCTCCGACTTCGAGATAATGGGCCCGTCCGAGGTGGAGCAGGCCTGCGGGGTTGGGCCGGAGCTTGTGCCCGACCTAAAAGGACTCATAGGCGATGCTTCGGACAACATACCCGGGGTCAGGGGGATAGGGGAGAAGACGGCCGTTAAGCTGCTGAAGGAATACGGCAGCCTGGAGAAGCTCATAGCTTCGGTAGACCGGATGAAGCAGGACAGGACGGCGGGGCTCATAAGGGAAGGCATGCAGATGGCGGAGCTCAGCAAGAAGCTGGCTACTATCGACAGGGATGCCCCATTCGATTTCTCCCCTTTTGCGAAGGGAGGCGAGAGGGATGATGCAGCCTTGAGAGATTTCCTCGCCAGGAAGGGCTTCAGGAACCTCATCTCCAGAGTAGAAAAGTCGATGCCCAAGAAGCAGGAGCCGCGTACCGAGCTTTTCGGTTCGATGCCTCCGCAGGCTGCCCTGAAGCCTGCTTCAGAGCCTGAGAGGGCTTATCAGGCAGTGGATGTTAAAGACGCGGAAGGGCTGAGGGAAGCTGTAAAAGAAGTCGCAGCAGGCGGACACTTGGCGTTGGACGTCGTTTGTGACGGAAGAGGTTGGGCGGCGCTTCCAGTAAGGTTGATAATCGGCGTGCCCGGGAAGGCGTACGACGTGCCTGTGAACGCGGAAGGCAGCCTGCTAGGTGCGGATGGGCTGGACTTTGCGGAAGCGGTGGCTGTCCTTGCGCCCCTTCTGGGCGACGCGTCTCTGTTTAAGTCAGGTTGGGACATAAAATCCTCTTCGGTCATGATCGGCAAGTACAAAGGGCCGAGGTTCAAAGCGGATTTCGATCCTATGCTGGGCTCCTTCCTCATAAACCCCCTGGGAAGGAACGATGATCCTGCGGACCTGCTTTTCAAGTACTTCAGGATATCGCCGACGGAGCTGGAAGGAAAGGCCCATGCGGCCAGGCTTGCGACGGCCGCCCTGATGCCCAGGCTCATGCCCATGATGGAAGAGGAGATGGAAGGGTTAGGGCTCATGCCCCTCTTCCGGGGAATCGAGATGCCCTTGGTCGAGACTTTGGCAGAAATGGAGCTCAACGGCGTAAAGGTCGACGTGGGCAGGCTCAGGGAGACATCGGCCGACATGGCAATAAGGCTGAAAGCCCTTGAAGAAGGGATATATGAGCTGGCGGGAGGCGAGTTCAACATCGGATCACCGAAGCAGCTGGCGGTGGTCCTGTTCGAAAAACTGGGCCTGCCTGCCGAGAAGAAGACCAAGACAGGTTATTCGACTGATGCCGATGTGCTTGAGGGGCTGATGCCGCTTCACCCCATCGTCGGCAAGATACTGGATTACAGGGGCATATCGAAGCTGAAGTCCACTTACGTAGACGTGTTGCCCGAGCTCGCCAATAAACACGGAGGCCGGATACACACAACTTTCAACCAGACGGGCGCCGTGACTGGGAGGCTTTCTTCTTCGGACCCGAACATGCAGAACATACCCATCAAGAGCGAAGAAGGGCTGGAGATCAGGGCGGTGTTTAAGGCAGAGCCCGGCAATGTGATAATAAGCGCCGACTATTCGCAGATAGAGCTGAGGCTCCTGGCGCACTTGAGCGAAGACCCCGTCCTCACCGAAGCTTTCAGGCTGGGGCAGGACGTACATACGAGGACCGCCGCCGAGGTATTTGGGGTCCCGATGGACAAGGTAACAAGGGAGATGAGGATACGGGCGAAGACCGTCAACTTCGGAATCATCTACGGCCAGTCCGAGTTCGGGCTGTCGAGGACCCTCGGCATCGCACAGTCGGAGGCCAAGGATTTCATCAGCAGGTACTTTGAAAGGTACCCGGGAGTGAAGGAGTACTTCTCACGTGTGGTTGAGGAGGCGAGGAAAGCCGGATACGTATCCACGATCATGGGCAGGAGGAGGCCTCTCCCAGAGCTATACAGCAGCAACTTCAACATGAGGAAGTTCGGTGAGCGCATAGCCATGAACGCCCCGATACAAGGAAGCGCCGCCGACATCATCAAGGTCGCGATGATAAGGCTTCTCGAGGCGCTGCGAAAGGCTGACAGCCGGGCGCGCATGCTGCTGCAGGTGCACGACGAGCTGGTGCTCGAATCGCCTGAAGAGGATGCCGTTCAAGTGGCATCCTTGGTGAAAGATATAATGGAGGGAGCGGCCCAGCTGAAAGTGCCTCTCATCGCCGAGGCCGGAATAGGCCCCAACTGGAAAGATGCGAAATAGCGGCTTCATGTTGCATATATGCTTATGATGATGTTAAATATGAGTAATTCGCCTTGCGTTGTTTCATGTAACCGGCTCCCGACATATGCGGTTTTCCGGATATGGAAGGAAAAATATAAGCGATTGCAGGAATATAGCCGGTTGATGTAGAATAATGCTTGCAGAACCATACACGTATCCGCTTAAGCGCTGCTAAAGCGGTTATACGTGTTTAGCCGGTACGGAAAGAAGAAAGGAGGTGCACCCCCTAGGGTTTCCGGATCGGGCCCCGCTGTAGGGCCACACAATGTGTGCTATACAGAAAAGCCGCGTAAAGTGCCATTCGAGGGACGCGCTTCTAGAGGAAACTTGGACACTCATGAGGCTGATCCCCCGGAGCGCACCGCTAAAGCGACTGATGAAGACAATATTTTATAGGGGGATAACAGATGAAGAAGATATTTGCATTCGTAGTAGTAGCGATGCTAATGTTGGCCATACCGGCCGCAGCAGCAAACTACAAGCTCACCGGTACCTTTACGGGCGGATATGACTATTCCGCCGGCGTAGGGACCGACAACCTCTCGCTGTCTTTGAACTTCAGCTTCGACGAAGCTGGAATAATGACCGCTTATGCTCCCATCAACCTCGTCGGCGGCTTCGGAATCGCCAGCGGCTGGTGGGTGAAGTTCGCGACCGAGCCCCTGAACGTCATAATAAGCGACAACAACAAAACCTATGGTTGGGCAGGCCTCGAGAGCACCTTCGGCCTTCTCCAGGCATCCAACTCCGGCAACAGGTACAGCAAGGTCTGGGGAACGGTAGCTCCTGGCCTTACCTACGCAGCCCAGGTCAGGATGGACGACACCACCGCACCGATGGACGCATACGCGATAGCCGGACAGCTGGCAGCCGACCTCCCGCTCGGCCTCAAGCTAACACTTGACCTCGGCGGACTGAACGACGGCGCGGCATACCATCTCGGCGAATCGTTGGCCTTGACAGGCACAGTGCCGGTAATAAACGGCAAATTCAAGGTCGCCGTCGGTAACTTCGCAGACCTCAACGACGTGCTTGCACCTCCTCCGACATGGCCGATAACCCCAACCTGGGGCACTGACGACCTCATGGCGTTTGCCGCATACGCAGGCGTGACCGAGATAGGCCTCGGCCCTGTTAAGCTGGACGAAGTGTCCTACAAGATGGGCATGGTCAACGTCGACGGCGCTCTCCTGGGAACCTCCTCAGATCCCTCGTTCTATGAGCTCGGACTCCAGGAGGCCACGGTGAACGCCTCGGCGAAGTTCGCACCCTTAAGCATCAAGTTCAAGAACGCCGTATGGTTCCCCAGCTTCACCGCCCTGGGCGGCTATAACGCCAACCTCGACGTAGAAGCAGGACTCGGCGATCTAGTACTTGGACTTAACGTAGACTCCAAGCTCAACTGGCAGGCCGGCCTCAAGTGGGGCGGCAAGGCAGTCCTCAGGGCCGACTACGAAGGCGCAATCGGCGCCCTCGGCGGAACCGTCGGTTACACCTACAACCTGCCTGGCGTGCTGAAGTACAGCGTAGACCCACTCAAGGCAGCCCACCAGATCGACGCCACCCTGTACTACGAAGCCCCGTTCGGACTCTACGCAGAAGCTTGGGGCGGATATGACTTCCTGGCAGCTGGCGCATACGCAGGACTCTATGCCAAGTATGAGAACACCTACACCACAGTACCGTACGTAGTAGACCTGAAGACCCTCGTAGCCGGCCGCTTCCAGTGGGATACGACCGCTGGTATGGAAGCTATCGGAATGCTCAAGCTCGACAGCACCATCAACGGCCAGTGGAGCGCAGGCCTGCTCTTCATAACCAAGAACTACGCCAGCCCGGCTCTCAGCTTCGAGCCGATAGTCAGCGCGTACGCAAAGTACCTCGCCACCAACATGGTGACGGTTACCGGCACTGTGACCTACCGCTACAACGCGATTGATCCTCTGCTCTACATCTATGCCCAGTTGAAGGGCGATGTAAAGGTCAGCGCGAACGCGACCGCTTCAGTATACTGGGGCGAGAGCGGACTCAAGGCAGTAGGCAGCACCGATCCTGAGGCAGCGTATCCTTGGGGCGGCTACTTCGCAGTAACCGACAGGATGGATTGGGACACCTTCGGAGCCAACTTCACAATCAAGTTCTAATCTCAACCTGAACAGACAAGACGAGGGGCCTTTCGAGGCCCCTCGTTTCTTTTTGAATCTCTATAGATGTCGATGCCGTTTCACCACATGGCTGGATATCTCCTTCTGCCTTTCCGATATATGCTTCCCGTATAGAGGAAATAAAAGTAACCTGCAGAATATGACAGTAAGTGACATATAGTAGTGGTGCACTGATCACATAGTCAATCGTGCTAAACCAACTGCGGAATCAGGTTCTCTCATTCAGCATCAAAGCAAATAGAATGCGGGGGTAGTCAGATGAAAAGGCTGTTCTCACTTGTTGCATTGTCCATCCTGGTTCTATGTCTTCCTGCTTCGGCGGCTAACTACAAGCTATCAGGCGAAATCACGGGGGGATACAGCTACACGGACAAAGTGGGCACGGATAGCGGCATTGCGCTCACATTGAAACTCAGTTTCGATGAGGATAACAGGCTATTTGCCTATGCTCCGATCTCCCTTGCGCCGGATTTCGCCGTTGCAGCAGGGTGGTGGGCCAGATACTCGACAGAGCCTTTGAACGTGATAATAAGCGACAATACGGCAAGCGGGTACAAATGGGCTGCAATCGAGTCCACTTTCGGGCTCATGGCATCGGGAACCGGAGGCAACGCATATGCTAAAGTCTGGGGCAAGATAAACCCGGGGCTAACCTATGCGGCCCAGGCGGACATGATGGACACAAGCACGACCCCTCTGGACAAATACGCGATAGCCGGCCAGCTGGAAAGGACATTCCCCTTGGGCTTCAAGCTTACTCTTGACCTTGGCGGGGTGAACGACGGCACGAAGTACCACCTCGGCGAATCATTGGCATTCTCCGGTACAACCCCTCTGATCGGAGGGACCTTCAAAATTGCAGCCGGCAACTTCGCCGACCTTGAACCCATCCCCGCAGGACCCGTAACGCTTCCGATAACGGCCTTCTGGGACGCTGACGACCTGCTCGCCTTCGCCGCTTATGCAGGAGTCAAGACGATAAAGCTGGGGCCTGTGACCCTAGATGAGATCTCCTACAAGATGGGGATGGACGGCATTGACGCATCCTTGCTTTCGGCGACAAGCTTCTATGCAAAGAAGCTGCAGGAAGCGGTGCTCAACGTCAGCGGCAAGTTCGCGCCGGTCTCCATGTATCTCAAGAATGCGGTATGGTTCGACAGCTTCGGCCCGTTAGGGGGATATAACGCGGTATTCGACGCAGAAGCGGCTCTGGGAAAGCTCACATTGGGATTGAACCTGGATTCTAAGCTCAACTGGAAGGCTGCGACCCCGGCCATCCTCTGGGGAGGGATAGCGGAACTGAGGGCGAAGCTTGCAAGCACGATAGGGACCGTATCGGGGAAGGTGAAATACACTTACAACCCTCAAGGTGTCATGCAATACACGGTAAGCACGAAAAAGCACGAAATCGAGGCGGAGTTGCTCTACGACTCCAATTTCGGGCTCAGCCTGGAGGCATGGGGCGGCTACGACTTCATGGGCCCCGATTATTTCGCCGGCGTCTACGCCGAATATGACAGGACCTATACGACAGTACCTTTGGTCAAGAACCTCAGGGCATTGGTAGCAGGCCGTTTCAGCTATGATACGACCGAGGCTGTGCCGATGGAAGCAATCGGGATGCTGAAAGTGGAAAGCAAGATAAACGACCTTTGGAGCGCAGGGCTCCTGTTCATATCGAAGCAGTACGACAGCGATCCTCTGGGCTTCGAGCCGATCGTTAGCGCCTATGGCAAGTACCAGGCCAGCAAGGCAGTTTCAGCTACAGGGACGATAACATACAGGTACTCGGCGGCCGACCCGCTGCTTCGCGTCTACGCCAAGCTCCAGGGCGACGTAGTCCTCAGCTCAACGTCGTCTGCAACGGTATTCTGGGGCGAAAGCGGGCTGCTTAAGATGAGCGACGGGTATGAGCAGTACTATCCCTGGGGAGAATACTACAATGTAGTGGACAAAATGGATTGGGACACCTACGGGGGCAGCTTCTCTATCAAGTTCTGATCCGATAATGTTGCTGCAGTACAGCCGAGGGGCAAGCCCCTCGGCTTTTTATTGTTTCGTTTCTCTGACGCGAATTGTTAAAGCACAGATTCCTTGCCAAAGGGCTACCCCTGTGGAAGAATGTATATGTCATTAACGGAGGATGCCATGAAGGTAATCGGCATAACCGGCAGGAGCGGTTCCGGCAAGTCCACATTGGCAAGGGCCCTTGAAAGGCTCGGAGCAGAGGTCCTAGACGGCGATCAGATTGCCGCCGGGCTTCTTGCGCCCGGAAGCCCCTTGCTTCTGAAAGTCCGTGACGCCTTCGGACCGGAGTTCTTCCGAGAGGACGGCTCCTTAGACCGAAAGAAGCTCGGCAGCTTGGTATTCTCGGACGAAAGGTCCCTGGCTGTCTTGGACGGGATAGTCCACCCG
>JAGOKM010000038.1 GCA_017994615.1 Bacillota bacterium
CCCCTCTCCGGCGAACCATCCTATCGCCGCCGCTGAGGCAGTTATCAGGATTACCGCTATCACCCAGGATAATATGCTGCTGCCCTTGTTGCCCCGGCGTCTGTCCATATCATTTCACCAGCTATCCTTTTTCAACTCCTGAGCCCTTTTTCCTTCTATTTTTCCCAAGGCTTCAAAAGATACCTTCTCAGCGGAAGCACTTCGAGGCCGAAATCGCCCTTCAGCCTGACGACCTTGTCGGGATGCTGCCTGGCCAGCTCGTCATATACTACGATGAACTTCACGGGCAAGCCGGTTTCCCTGGAGACGTCGGATAACACCTCCATGCCCTTGTACACCATCCCGAAATCGCTCTCCGTCGCAAGGTTTGTGTTCGCTACCAGCCCGCTGACAGCAAGCCTGGAGGCTCCGCTTACCATGCCCATCATCTTCACTATCTCATCCTTGTTGGAAGAGAATGGCCTTCGGGTGTTGACAACATAGAGCACTTCTGCATCACTTGCCATCTTTCCAGCGTACCTGCCCAGCGCCCTTGCGCCGAGGTGGTCGCCGCCCACGTCTATGACCACCCTGCCTCCTTGTTTCCCTAGCAGGGCATCTACCTCCCCAGTCACAATGGGTAGGTCTGCGTTCTCGAGGCCTGCGATGGTGTCCACCATCCTGACCCCGGCGGACACCACGATGCTCCTTAGCTCCCTGGATCTGAACATCGGCTTTACGATGTCGATGTCTACCAGTGTTACGTCGAAGTGCTTTTCTCCCAGGCCCAACGCGATGTTTACGGCAATTTCCGTCTTGCCGCTTCCGAACGCGCCGCACAGGACGGTGACCCTGGCCGGCGCAAACCTGTCCATATCCACCGTCAAGCCGCCTATCAAGCCGTTCTCCGCCATCATCCGACCTCCATCCTCTTCAAATGAAGGGACCTTAGTTCGCCTACAAGGTAGAGCGACCCGCATACTAGAAGCCTCGCACCCATTCTAAGTGCTGTTTCGATGCCCGTTTCAAGCGCTTCCCCGGCGATCGGCTTGCCCGTGGCCGGCAGACCCAACCCCCTGGCCGCCTCAAGGACCGCCTCCGCATCGCGCGACCCCGAACGAGCGTGGCTGGGCGCCGTGGCGACAACCGCGCCGAGGTGAGGAGATAGCACCTTCAGCATGTTCCAGAAGTCCTTGTCCTTCGAGAAGCCGACCACGGCGACGGGCTTCTCGGCCCCCAGCACATTCTGCAGGGTCGATGCCAGAGCCGTCGCCCCGTCGAGGTTGTGGGCGCCGTCGAATATCACATCCGGATCTCCTTTGATGAGCTCGAACCGCCCGGGATGCGCCGCCCTTTTCAGGCCCAGCGAGATGTCCTTCGGTGAAATCTGCCAGCCGAGCCCGACGAGCGCATCGATGGCTGCGATGGCGCATGCAGCGTTGTCCGCCTGATGCGTCCCGATCAGCGAAGTCCTGAACGAACCCGCTACGTTTACGCCCGAAAACTCCACATCGGTACCATACAGGCCCGTTCCGAGCAGCTTGTATCGGTATCCGTTTCCCGGTTCGCTCAACGGGGAGCCTATGGCCGAAGCCTCCCTCCTTATCATGAGGGCCGCTTCCTCGGACTGCATGGCTGATACAGCAGGCGCCCCTTTTTTCAGGATGCCGCACTTGTCGAAGGCTATCAGGTCGAGGCTCTTTCCCAGCCTCTCCATGTGGTCGTATGATATGTGGGTTATCACAGCCGCTTCCGGGTCGATTACGTTGGTCGAATCATACCTGCCTCCCAACCCTACTTCCATGACCGCGAGCTTTACGCCCTCTGAACGGAAGTAATCGAGGCACATCGCCGTGCAGATCTCGAACTCGGTGGGAGGTTCCTCTCCGCCTGCCACATGCTCGTCTACGACCTGCTTCAATTTCCAGGTGAGGGAGGCGAGCTCCTCGGCTCTTATCGGTTCTCCGTCGACCCGCATCCTCTCCCCGTAGTCCGAAAGGTGCGGGGACGTGAAAAGCCCCGTCTTTATGCCTGCCTGCCTTATCACGGATTCGCACATGACGGCGACCGAGCCCTTACCGTTGGTGCCCGCTATGTGAAGATGCCCCATAGATCTTTCGGGCCTTCCTAACGCAAGGCATAGCGAGCCGGTCCTCAACAGCCCCGGCTTGATGCCGAAGCGCTGCATCGATCCAAGATAGGAGATCGCTTCGCAGTAAGTCATCAGTTGACACCGGCCGATTTGCACATGTCGTATATCGGGCAGCCCATGCATGACGGCTTCCTTGCATGGCACCTCTGCCTTCCATGCTGGATAAGGTTCAGATGCAGGCTGTAGCACACCGAGAAGGGTGCGGCTTCTGTGAGGATCTTCTGCGTCTCCTCAGCCGATTTCGTAGTGACGAGCCCCAGCCTGTTGGCCACCCTGTGGACGTGCGTATCGACCGGGAACGCCTTCTTGCCCAAAGCGAAGAGCATCGTGCAGGCCGCGGTCTTCGGGCCGACGCCCTTTAGCGAGGTGAGGTAGCTCATTACCTCATCCTCCGGCCATCCCTTGAGAGCTTCTATGCTTATGCTCCCGAAGTCCTGCTTTATCCTTCCGAGGACCGCCTTGATCGAGGCGGCCTTCTGCTCGGCGAGGCCTCCCTGCCTGATGGAGTCCGCCACCTCGGAAAGCCCGGCGGCCAGGACCTGCTCCCAGCCCCCGAACGTCGTAATCAGGCTATCGAAGGCCCTGTCGCTGGTCCTGTCCGTAGTGTTCTGCGACAGGATGGTATGTACCAGGGATGTCACACCGTCTTCGTCCCTGTCGTTCGTCTTGGCCCCGTATGCCTTGACAAGCTTCCTGTCCAGCTTCACGAGGTCCTGCGTCAGATTCGAAGCTGCCATGCGAAAAACCACCTTCCCTCAGCGCAGTTCCTCGATCCTTGATTTGAGCTTCGCCTCGGCCGACCTCAGCTCATCAAGCTTTGTTCGCTCCCTGTCCACAACGGCCTGCGGGGCGCGGCTTACGAAGGATTCGTTGGCGAGCTTGGAGGAGACGGACGCAAGCTCCTTTTCTATGCCTGCTAATTCCTTCTCTAGCCTTTCTATCTCCTTGGAGATGTCGATCATGCCCTCCAGCGGGAGGAAGATGCCGAGGCCCGATACTACCCCGGCGGCCGCTTTCGAGGGCTTCTGTTCTTCGGGGCCTATAAGCTTTATGCCTTCTACTCCGGCCAGCGTCCTGATAAGGCCCGAATTGGCCCAGACCTTCTCAAGGTCCGGGGCAAGCCCCTGGAACACGGCATCCACCTTCTTATTGCTGGCCACCGCGAACTCGGCCTTGATGTTCCTGATCGTCCTTATTGCATCCATCAGGAATGCCATCGAGGATTCGGCCTCTGCGTCCCTTAGACCTGCCTCGCAGGCAGGAAGCCCCGATATTATTAATGCACCGGACGAACCGGGCAGCATCTGCCAGATTTCCTCGGTGATGAAGGGCATGAACGGGTGAAGTAGCCTCAAAGAGCCGTCAAGTCCCTGCCATATCGTCCTCTGGGCGGCTTTCCTTGCCTTGGCACCCTCCTTGCCGTAGAGCCTGGGCTTGGCAGCCTCGATGTACCAGTCGCAGAACTCCCCCCATATGAAGTCCTGGACTACCCTCGCTGCCTCCCCAATCTCGAATCTGTCTACGAACCTCTGCACTTCAGCCGACGTGAAGGCAAGGCGGGAGAGCATCCAGCGGTCGGCAAGCTCCAGCGGCAAGGTTTCTGCAACGGCCTCCGAAGGGTCGAAATCTTCCAGGTTCATCAGCACGAACCTGGAGGCGTTCCATACCTTGTTGGCGAAATTGCGGCTTGCCTCCACCTTGTCCGGGTTCCATCTGATGTCGTTGCCAGGAGTGTTTCCGCTTATGATGCTCATCCTCAGCGCGTCGGCGCCGTACTTCGATATTATGTCCAGCGGGTCGGCGCCCGCTCCCTTCGAGCGGCTCATCTTGCTTCCGTCGGCGTTCCTCACAAGCCCGTGGAGGAGCACGTAGCTGAACGGCTTCTCATTCATGAACTTGAGGCCGGAGAAAATCATCCTGGCCACCCAGAAGAATATTATGTCGTAGCCGGTCTCAAGGACGGTCCCGGGATACCAGTGTTCCAGCTCCTTGGTCTTTTCTGGCCATCCCATTATTGAGAACGGCCAGAGCGCCGACGAGAACCAGGTATCCAGCACGTCCTCGTCCTGCACCACCGGGCCAGCGCAGTGCGGGCACCTGTCTATGTCCTCTCTCGAGGCGGTCACGCTGCCGCAGGCCTGGCAGTACCAGACAGGTATCCTGTGCCCCCACCAGAGCTGGCGCGAGATGCACCAGTCCCGGCAGTTCTCCATCCAGTTGAGGTAGGTCTTCGTGAAGCGGTCAGGGACGAACTTCACAAGCTCCGACTTCACTACCTCGACAGCCGGCCTGGCCAGGGGCTCCATCTTTACGAACCACTGCATGGAGGGAAGGGGCTCTACGGTGGTGCCGCACCTCTGGCAGTGGCCGACGGCGTGCCTTAGCACCTCGGTCTTCCTGAGAAGGCCGAGCTCCTTCAGCTCGTCAAGCACCGCCCGCCTGCAGTCCTCCGCCTTCCGGCCTTCGTATTTCCCGGCCTCGGCCGTCATCAAGCCGTCCTGCCCCACCACCTGGACGCTTTCGAGGCCGTGCTTCTTGCCGAGCTCGTAGTCGTTGACGTCGTGTGACGGGGTCACCTTCAAGGCCCCGGTACCGAACTCCCTTTCCACATATTCGTCCGCTATGACAGGTATGGACCTGCCCATTATCGGCAGCTTGACCCTCCTGCCAACCATGCCTTTGTACCTTTCGTCCTCGGGGTGTACCGCAACCGCGGTGTCGCCCAGCATCGTTTCAGGCCTGGTGGTCGCTATCGTCAGGAAGCCTTTCCCGTCTTCGAGCGGATAGTCTATGTAATAGAGGTTGCCGTCCTCCTCCTCGTGCTCGACCTCGATGTCGGAAATCGATGTGTTGCAGCCGGTGCACCAGTTGACCATTCGATGGCCCCTGTAGATCAGGCCTTCTTCATATAGCCTGACGAACACCTCCCGCACCGCCCTTGAGCAGACTTCGTCCATGGTGAAACGGCTCCGCTCCCAGTCCGCCGAGCAGCCCAGCTTCTTCTGCTGGTTGACGATGGCGCCGCCATAGTTGTCCTTCCACTCCCAGCATCTCTTCAGGAACTCCTCGCGGCCCAGCTCAGCCTTGGTTTTGCCTTCTTTGGCGAGGGATGCTACGACCTTGGCTTCGGTGGCGATGGAGGCATGGTCGGTGCCGGGCCACCACTCGGTGTTGTAGCCCTGCATCCTCCTCATCCGGACAAGCACGTCCTCGATCGTGGACATGAGCGCATGCCCTATATGCAGGGTACCTGTGATGTTGGGCGGCGGCATGACTATCACGAAGGGTTCCTTGCCCTTGTCGGGTTCCGCATGGAAGTACCCGCCGTCCTCCCAGAACTTGTAGATCCTGTCCTCCACCTGAGCCGGATCGTACGCAGGGGCCAGCTGTTTCGTCGCCATTTATCCGCACCTCCGCAAGACGAATGTAAAGAAGAGCCCCTGCCCTCAAAGGGCGAAGGGGCTCTTCGCGGTACCACCTTTGTCGCCGAGGGAGGAATCCCCCGGCACTCGACGCGCTCTAACGGGCGCTACCGCCGCGTCTGGCGGACGCTGCCGCTCGACTGCGGGGCTCCGAAGCGACTTCGGCATTCCTTGTCCTTGCGTCCTTCCAGCCAAGGGACGCTTCTCTGGCAGGACAGGCTTCTGCCTACTCCTCTTCCTCTTCGCCTATATCATGCGGCAAAGGCCTACTCCCTTGCCGCTTCCTTCGCCTTCCTTGCAGCCTCAACTATGTGGGCCGATATGTGCGCCGGCACCTCTTCGTAGTGGTCGAACTCCATCGTGAAGGTGCCCCTGCCGCCCGTCATCGACCTGAGGTCGATGGAGTATTTGAACATCTCGGCCAGCGGCGCCAGCGCCCTGACGATCTGGTACCTGCCCTGTGACTCCATGCCGAGGATCTTGCCGCGCTTCTTGTTGAAGTCGCCCATGATGTCGCCCATGTACTCCTCCGGAACGAGGACCTCCGCCCTTACTATGGGCTCCAGCAGAATCGGGCCCGCTTCCTCCCATGCCTTTTCGATTGCAAGCCTTGCTGCCAGCTTGAAGGCCATCTCCGAGCTGTCCACAGGATGAGAGGAACCGTCGTCTAGCGTTGCGCTGAAGTCCACCATCGGATATCCTGCGAGCCTTCCGTGGGGCAGCTCCTCCCTCAAGCCCTTTTCCACAGCTGGGATGAAGTTCCTTGGGACGGCCCCTCCGAATACCTCGTCGATGAACTGGAATCCTGCGCCCCTTTCAAGGGGTGCGAACCTTACCCATATGTCGCCGAACTGGCCCCTGCCGCCGGTCTGCTTCTTGTGCCTTCCCTGCACCCTCACCTGCCTGGTTATCGTCTCGCGGTAGGGTATGCTGGGAGTATCCAGCGTAACGTCGACCCCGAACTTCCTCTTGAGGCGCTCGGCGATCACGTCTATATGGGAATCGCCCATCCCTGAGACTATGAGCTCGCTGGTCTCGGGGCTCTTGTAGTATTGGATGGTCGGGTCCTCTTCAGTGAGCCTGGAGAGCCCCGAGCCTATCTTCTCCTCGTCGCCCTTGGCCTTCGGCTTCATGGCGAAAGAGAGGACCGGTTTGGGGAACTTCGTTGGCTCATACTTCACCGGCTTGTCCTTGTCGCAGAAAGTATCGTTCGTCGTCGTGTCCGCAAGCTTTGCCACAGCCACTATCTCGCCGGGCCCGGCTTCGGCCGCCGGTATCTGCTGCTTGCCTTTGAGGAAGAATATCGAACCGAACCTCTCGGACTTGTCCTTGGTGATGTTGTAATAGGTTGCGTCAGGCTTGAGCACTCCGCTCATCACCCTAAGCACGTTTATCTTGCCGACGAACGGGTCGGCCGTGGTCTTGAATACGAACGCCGAAAGCGGCTCCGATTCGGCGGGCTTCCTTATGACTACTTCCTCGCCCAGCCCCTTGCCCTGCGCGGGCTTTGATGCGCCTGACGACGGCAGCAGCCTCACTACCGCATCAAGGAGCTGCTGGACGCCAACGAGCTTTCCTCCCGACACTGCCACTACCGGATAGAGGTCGCAGTTGCTCACCGCTGCCACAAGCCCCTTCTCGAACTCGTCCTGGGCCAGCTCCATCGTGTCCATGTACTTTGTAAGCAGCTCTTCGTCGGTCTCAGCGGCGAACTCCATAAGCTTGCCCCTGTATTCTTCCACTTCGGAGGCCAGCTCTTCCGGGATCGGGGCTTCCTTCATGGATTTGCCCGTGTGGTCAGGATATAAATAGGCCTTCTTGGTGACTACGTCAACCACGCCTTTGAAGCCCTCGCCGAATCCTATGGGCAGCACCACCGGGCAGGCCTTCTGGCCGAAGGATTCGGTGACGCTAGCCAGGGCGCCTTTGAAATTGGCGTTCTCCCTGTCCATGCGGCTTATTGCTATCAACCTGGGGACTTTCCTGTCTTCTGCCACCCTCCAGACGATTTCCGTCCCCACTTCAACTCCTGATACAGCGTCTACCATCAGGATTGCGCCGTCTGCCACCCTAAGGCCCGCGTGGACCTCTCCTACGAAGTCAAGGAAGCCAGGTATGTCTATGATGTTGATCTTGGTGCCGTTCCACTCCACCGGAGCGAACGCCATGCTTATTGAGATCTTGCGCTTCTTTTCGTCTTCGTCGAAGTCGGTCGTCGCAGTCCCGTCCTCAACCCTGCCGAAACGGTCGGTCCCTCCGCTGAGATACAGCATAGCCTCGGTAAGGGTGGTCTTGCCCGCTCCGCCGTGGGCTATTACCGCGATGTCCCGGAGCTGTTCAGGGGCGTATTTCTTCAACAGAGATCTCCTCCTGTATAAACCGCACCGGGCCCTTGCGCCAAAGCCTCATCCTCTAACGGACCCGTCGGCATGATTCACAATGCAATATATAATTTTACACAAGCATCACCCCAAGGGCAAGGATTTGAGCAAAAGACTGTCTGCGCTTATGGAATTGACCTTCGCTTAAAGGACAATATACGACCTGGTTTCATTGATGAAGAGCAGCCTTCTGGAGGGCCAAGCCCGAGGCGGCGAGGCGGCTGCCAGTAAGGCAAAGCCGCAGGGGCTGTTCGCCCCCGCGGCTGTTCGGTCTGCCGCTTCATTCGGCATCTTTCCTGTCTTTGATGGTTCCGGGGACGTACCTGCCGCTTTTGCTCCGCTGGCGTACGCATTCTGTCAGCAGGTATTCTATCTGCCCGTTTACGGAGCGGAAGTCGTCTTTGGCCCAGGCTTCTATCTGCTCGTACAGACGGGCGGAAAGGCGCAGGGGTATCTGTTTCTTCCCGCCGTTCATGTCAGTACAGGCTGCCGCTGTTGACAACGGGCTGGGCGTCCCTGTTGCCGCATAATACTACGAGGAGATTCGAAACCATCGCTGCCTTACGCTCGTCGTCCAATTCCACTATCTTGTTGGCGCTTAGTTTCTGCAGGGCCATCTCCACCATCCCTACGGCCCCGTCGACGATCATCTTGCGGGCGTCGATTATCGCGTTGGCCTGCTGGCGCTGAAGCATGACCGCTGCTATCTCGGGTGCGTATGCAAGGAATGTTATGCGCGCTTCAAGTATCTCAAGCCCGGCCTCCTTGACCTTGGATTGGATTTCGGCCCTTATGCGTTCTGCTACGACCTCGCTTGAGCCGCGCAGGCTACCCTCGTCTGGCTGGCCGTCCCCTGTTGTATCGACGTTTGGGGCCACGTCGTAAGGGTAAATCCTTACGATGTTCCTCAGGGCGCTGTCGCACTGCAAAGACAGGTACTCCTTGTAGTTGTCGACGTTGAACACCGCCTTGGCGGTATCTACAACGCGCCACATGACAGCGATACCGATCTCCACGGGGTTTCCCAGCACGTCGTTGACCTTCTGCTTTGCGTTGTTCAGCGTCATCACCTTGAGGGATATGCTCTTGTTCCCGAGCGCTTCAAGAGAATCCGCACCGCTTGAAGGCGTGCGGGTGAGCTTCCGCGTGTGATCGTTTTCTACATCGCCGCTCTGTCCGAGCTTCGTTTTGGCCGCCGGGTTGATAGCCGTGCTGAACGGGTGCACATAGAAGAAGCCAGGTCCCTTGAGCGTACCGGTGTACCTTCCGAAAAGCGTCAAAACAAGGGCTTCATTGGGTTTGACCACCTTCAGCCCCATGAACGGTATGAAGCCTACCATCAGCCAAAGTACGCCGAAAACCATTGCTACGGTGCCGATGCCCCGTCCTTCCTCTATCAGCATGCCTCCGTAGATTGTTGCCGCAAGAGCCAGGATGTACATGGCGATGCCCCCTATCAGCACCGGCATGCCTGCTCTGGCTTTCATTAGTTTTTCCTGCATATCATTCAACCTCCTCGGGTCAATGATATCACTTTGATTTCATTTTGAATACATGTCTCGGAAAAATAATCTCTGCCGGGCTCGAATGGAAGTGCTAACGAGGGCAGGTTCGGCGACCAGTAAGGCGTTGCAGATCATACTGCAAGACAAAAAAGCGGCGGAGGCGCCCTTTCGGGTATAGCGCCTCCGCCGTGACTCCAGCTGCCTGATCTACTGGCTTATGCGCTTCGTCTTGCCGCCTGCGGCTGCGCCTGCCATGGGTATGACTACAGGTTCCTCCTTGGTAATATCGGCGGATTTCGCCATAACCATCGCCGTTTCGAGCACCGTGTCCATCTGGTCGGTCTCTATGAAGAGGATTTCCTGCTTGACCTTCGCAGGTATGTTCTCAAGGTCCTTGTGGTTGTCCGCGGGGATTATCACCGTTTTGATGCCTGCCCTAAGCGCTGCAAGGGATTTCTCCTTGAGGCCGCCTATAGGAAGGACCCTTCCTCTGAGGGTTATTTCGCCTGTCATCGCCACATCAGCCCTCACCGGCTTGTTGGAAAGCGCCGAGGCCAGGGATGTCGCCATCGCGATCCCTGCAGAAGGCCCGTCCTTGGGTATCGCACCCTCCGGCACATGGATGTGCACATCGGTGTTCTCATAGAACGACGGGTCTATCCCCAGCTCCTTGGCCCTGGACCTTACGTAGGTGTAAGCCGCCTGGGCGCTTTCCTTCATCACGTCGCCCATCTGGCCTGTGAGCGTCAGCTTACCCGTACCCTTGGTTACGGTTGTCTCTATGAAGAGGATGTCGCCGCCGGTCTCGGTCCATGCAAGGCCCGTCGAAAGGCCGACCTTGTTCTCCTTGTCGCTAACTCCGTAACGGAACTTCTCGACGCCCAGCAGCTCGTGGAGGGAGTCCTTTGTTACGGGGCATTCCACCTGTTTCTGCCCCGAGACCTTGCACCAGGCCATCTTCCTCATGATGTTGCCTATCTGCCTTTCGAGCTCCCTTACTCCGGCCTCCCTTGTGTACCTCCTGACCACCTCGAGTATTGCCTCGTCGTTTACGTCCACGTCAGTGCCGCCCAGCCCGTTCTCGTTCTTCTGCTTGGGCACCAGGAACTGCCTTGCGATGCCGAGCTTCTCATCCTCGGTATAGCCGCTCAGCTCTATGATCTCCATCCTGTCGACAAGGGGCTTGGGAACGTTATGCAGCGAGTTGGCTGTGGTTATGAACATCACCTTGGATAGGTCCAGCGGGACTTCCAGGTAGTGGTCCAAGAACGACTTGTTCTGTTCGGGGTCGAGCACTTCAAGCATCGCCGAACTCGGGTCTCCCCGCCAGTCGGAGCCCAGCTTGTCTATCTCGTCCAGAAGTATGACTGGGTTGCCTGACCCCGCCTGTTTGAGGGCGAAGGCCAGCTTTCCCGGGAGCGCGCCAATGTATGTCCTGCGATGGCCCCTGATCTCCGCCTCGTCCCTCAGCCCTCCAAGGGAGAACCTTACGAACTTGCGTCCCAGCGACCTTGCTATGGATTTAGCCAGAGAGGTCTTGCCTACCCCAGGCGGCCCAACGAGGCAGAGGATGGGGCCCTTGTTGAGCGAGGAAAGCTTCCTTACGGCAAGGAACTCAAGTGTCCTCTCCTTGACCTTCTCGAGGCCCCAGTGGTCCTCGTCGAGGACCTTCTTGGCCTGGTTCAGGTCCAGCA
>JAGOKM010000039.1 GCA_017994615.1 Bacillota bacterium
AGAATGACCCGGGCATCGCGGCAAGGGCCGCCCTGTAAGCCGAGACGGCGCCCGCGGGGTTGCCGATGAGGGACAGTATGTCCCCGGTCATGAGCTGGGCGCCTTCGGACTTCGGGTTCACGTTCGCGGCATATCTGAAGAAATCCAGCGCCTCGGTCGGCCTGGACTGGGCGATGAGTATGTCGCCCATGGCCTTCAAAGGCAGGTATCCGAGGTCGTACCTGTACATCAGCGGCGTAAGGAGCGACTCGGCCCCCTTGAAGTTGCCTGCCCTGTACTCCATCGCCGCCAGGGCGTGGACGACCCCCTGATCGGACATGGCCTGGGCGTTGCCCTTGGCCAGCGACGAGTAGTACTGCAGCCTCTGTGCGTCCCCGGTCAGCATGCTTATGTATAGCATGTGGGCGAGGGCGTCGTTGTTAAGGGTGAATGTGCCCGCCGCCCTCTCGAGCGTGTAAAGGGCCTCCTGTGTCCTCCCAGCCATGAACTGGGCCCTGCCCAGGGCTGCGGCTGCGGCGGCCTGGGGAGGGTAGAAGGAGCTGGCGTTGGTGTAGGCCTTGATGGCTTCCTCCAGGTTTGCGGCATCCTGCTGCCCCATGGGCTCATAGGCAGTGCCTGCGGCGCCGGTAAGGGACTCGACGAGCGAGTCGAACCTCGCCTTGGCGCCTGAAAGGCCCTCGAATGCCCTGCCCAGGCCATACCAGGCTGCGCTGTTCTGCGGTTCTGAGTTCAGGGCGAACCTGAATTCGTTGATGGCCGAAGCCCAGCTTCCCTCGGCGAGGAACCTCTCGCCGTTCTGCAGGTAAGTGGAGACTTGGGCTGAAGCATGGCTTGCGCCCAGAAGCAGCATCACAATAAGCGCTGCGATAAGGAGCGCATTGCGTCTCTTATTCGGCATTGTCAACCCCCCCGTCAAATTTGGTATGTCATCAAGTCATATGACGCCAAAGTCTGGCCGTTCGTTCCTGTCGGGACGAAAGGCATCACGGTTTCATCCTGTACAGGAGCCTCGGGTAAGTGATCATCTCCCTTATGTGCTCAGAGCCTGTTATCCAGGCCACGGTCCGCTCTATTCCTATGCCGAAGCCGGAATGGGGGACGGTGCCGAACTTCCTAAGCTGCATGTACCATCCATAGGCCTCTTCGCTCAGGTCGTGCTGCCTCATCCTCTCCTCCATGATGGCAGGGTCCCAGATCCTCTCGCTTCCGCCTATTATCTCTCCGTAGCCTTCAGGGGCGAGGAGGTCCGCGCACTTTACGACCTCAGGCCTTCCAGGCATCGGCTGCATGTAGAATGCCTTCATAGATGTCGGATAGTTGGTCACGAACACGGGCCTTGTGTATTTGTTCGATATGATGGTTTCGTCCGGGGCTCCGAAGTCGTCCCCCCAGCTGATTTCGCGCCCTTCCGCTTTAAGCAGCTTGATCGCGTCATCGTAGCTGAGCCTCGGGAACGGCGGCCTTATGTCCTCGAGCTTTGTGACGTCCCTCTCAAGCAGGGCAAGCTCCGGGCGCCTGCGCTCCAGCACCCTCTGCACTATGTAGGAAACCAGCTCCTCCTGCACCCTCTGGTTCTCCTCCTGGTCGCACCAGGCCATCTCTGGCTCCAGCATCCAGAACTCTATGAGGTGCCTGCGCGTCTTCGACTTCTCGGCCCTGAATGTGGGCCCGAAGCAGTACACCTTCCCGAATGCCATCGCGTCCGCCTCGTTATATAGCTGGCCCGACTGGCTCAGATACGCCTTCTCTTCGAAGTACTGCGTCTCGAAGAGGGTGGTCGTACCCTCGCAGGCGGCGGGCGTGAGTATCGGGCAGTCTACCCTCAAGAACCCGTTTTCGTTGAGGTACTGCTGCGCCGCTGCCATCACCTCGTGCCTTATGCTCAATATGGCATGCTGCCTCTTGTGCCTTATCCAGAGATGCCTGTTGTCCATCAGGAAGTCCACGCCGTGCTCCTTGGGCGTTATAGGGTAATCCTGGGCAATCTGGAAGACCTCAAGCGACTTGACGGTGACCTCATAGCCGCCCTTCGCCCTTGAGTCGGCCCTCACCGTGCCCGTCAGCTTCAGCGAGGATTCCTGGGTCAGCCTGCCTGCCTCCTCGAAGTCCTCGTCCGGGACCTCCCCCTTGACAGCCACGCACTGTATGAAGCCGGTGCCGTCCCTAAGTTCCAGGAAATGGATCCGTCCGCTGGACCTCTTGTTATAGAGCCAGCCTCTCAGCTCGACATCTTTGCCTTCGTGTTCCCCTATGTTCCTTATGTAGGCATGGACCGCCATCAGCACACCTCCGCTCGAATGCGATTTACAATACACCAAATATAATTATGATGTCGCAGCTCGAAAAGGGCAAGAAAAAGCGCCGGAGGCCGATGACTCCGGCGCGTCTTCCCGGCAATGGTATTCTTTCTACCCTACGTAGAACACTTCGAGATACAATTTTATCGATTCGATGTAGCCGGTCCCTGTGAGAGCGCCTGTCGTGGACCTCAAGTCGAGCACGGTGACCCTCACCGCGAACGGGCGGAACACGTACTCGTCTGACCTGTTCACATAAGCGGCGTTGCTTCCTGATGCCGCCAGCTCAAGGAACTGACCGATCGAGCCTCCCTGGGATGATGCGGATACGCTCACCTTTGTAATCATCCCGAGTATGGCATCTGCTCTGATAGTGACGCTCCCCGAGTATCCGCCGTACTGGAAGCTCTGGGTGTAAGGGCCCACGTTCGGCCAGTTGAGGTCGATCTGCTTGGTGATCAACGGCGTTCCGTACACGTTCTGGTTCCTTAAGGCGGTGAGCCCGGCATGGACGCTGATCATCGTGGGGCTGTTCACGTTGACAGTCCTTGTGAAGGTATAGTACCCGGGATAAACCACGGTGATCTCGTATTCGCCGTACCTGAGGCCGTTGAAGTTCACCGGGGTGGCCGACTGCTCGATGCCGTTTAAGAACACCCTCGCTCCGCTTGGATTCGATGTCAGGTTGATCCTGCCGTTCGTCTGCACGGGCGGCACCACAGGCACCACCACGGGCGGTGTGACTACGGGCGGAGCCACCGGCTGGGGCACTGTGACCCAGCTGCCTACGTTGTAGCTGGTATATGCGCTTGACCAGTCGTTCTTGAACGTCGGGGTTATCACGACGCTCTTTATCTGCGCCATGAAGCCGTCTGCGGATATGCTGATGTTTATCTGAGGCGCGAAGCTGCTCTGCTCGAGCGAGCGCCTGAGCCAGTCCGTGTCCTTGATCTTGCTTGGGGTGCTAATCAGCACGAGCTGGTCCGTGCCCGCAGGGCCGCCGATGGTCAGGCTGTACTTGCTGTTGTCGGGCAGCAGGTAGGACTGGTTCGCCTTCACCTTGTTGTCATTGGAGTATATATTCGGGAAGATCATGCGCACCACGCCTGATGCGTCTATGGAAAACACATAGGCGAAGGAATCCCGGTTCACCCTGAAGCCGATGTTGATCCTCTCGCCTATCTGGTAGCTCGCCTTATCAGTCCATATGCTGGACTGGTAAGGCGGATTCGGGTTGATTATGATGCTGTTCACGTTTGGGACGGATGCGGCCGCTGTCATCCCGGTCGCGATGATCATCGCCGCAATCAGTGCAATGGCCGACGCAAGTCTTAGAGCTTTCATTACTCTTCCTCCTCCGTGCCGGCCCTAGGCATCCTCACCATCCGATCCGTGCACCATGTAGTTGGGTGCTTCCTTCGTGATGTATACGTCGTGCGGATGGCTTTCCTTAAGCCCGGCACCTGTTATTTTCAAGAATTCCGCCTTCTCGGCCAGCTCCTTGAGGTTGCTGACCCCGCAGTACCCCATGCCGGCCCTCAGGCCTCCCATCAACTGGTATATCGTATCCGAGACGGATCCCCTGTAAGGCACCCTTCCTTCTATGCCCTCCGGGACCAGTTTGGAGCTCCCCTGTTGGAAATACCTGTCGGACGAGCCTTCCTTCATCGCTCCCAGCGAGCCCATCCCCCTGTAGACCTTGAAGCTCCTGCCTTTGAAAATCTCGAAGTCCCCCGGGCTCTCGTCTGTTCCGGCGAGCAGCTGGCCTATCATGACCACAGTAGCGCCCGCTGCGATTGCCTTGGTGATGTCCCCCGAGAACTTTATGCCGCCGTCCGCCACTATCGCCGCTTTGCCGGCAACGCCCTCTGCGCAATCCATTATGGCCGTAAGCTGTGGGACCCCTATCCCGGCGACAACCCTGGTCGTGCAGATGGAGCCGGGTCCTATGCCCACTTTCACCAGGTCGGCGCCTGCTTCCATAAGTTCCCTTGCCGCTTCCGACGTCGCCACGTTCCCAGCCATGACCTGTGCTTCGGGGAAGCTCTCCTTGAGCTTCCTGAGTGTGTCGATGACGCCCTTGGAGTGGCCGTGCGCCGTATCCAGGCAGAGCAGGTCGCATCCCGATGACAGAAGCGCCGCCGACCTTTCCATGGTGTCCTTGGTGACGCCTATGGCCGCTCCCACCAACAGCCTTCCGTGCTCGTCCTTCGCGGAGTTCGGGTATTTCTGGGCCTTCTGGATGTCCTTGATCGTAATCAGGCCCTTAAGGTTGAAATCCTTATCCACCAGTGGGAGCTTCTCTACCCTGTGGTTCTTTAGGATTTCTATCGCCTCTGCCATCGTCGTGCCTTCAGGGGCCGTTATGAGCCCCTGGCTGGTCATTACCTGGGAGACGCTCTTTTCGTAGTCCGTCTCGAACCTCAGGTCCCTGTTGGTCAGTATCCCGACCAGCTTCCCGTTCTCAGTTATTGGGACTCCGGAAATCCTGTAACGTTCCATCAAGGCCAGGGCATCTTTCACCCTTGCGTCCGGCGGGAGGGAGAACGGGTCCACGATGACGCCATGCTCCGAGCGCTTCACTTTGTCGACCTCCAGGGCCTGCCTGTCGATGGGCATGTTCTTGTGGATTATGCCCATGCCGCCTTCCCTTGCGATTGCGACAGCCATCCTGGCCTCAGTCACCGTGTCCATCGCCGAAGACATCACCGGTATGTTCAGCCTGATCTTCTCCGTAAGCTGCACGCTCAGGTCCACATCCGACGGCACGGTCGTCGAATATCCTGGGACGAGCAGCACGTCGTCGAATGTGAGGCCTTCTCTTATGTTCCTGTCCTTCTTCATCTGTCCCTCCTCCGTCATGCCAGGCAAACCCTGGCCAGCAATTACCCATTCATGTTCCTTAGCGCTTCCGCGTCGGGCATTATGTGCAGCTCCTGCCACTGTTTCTCGTCGATGAAATTGGGACAGTCGTCGACGAGGGATATGCCCCCCGAGTTCTGCGGGAACGCGATTACGTCTTTCAGGTTGTCCAGGTCGAGCATGATCGCCAGGAGCCTGTCCAGCCCCAGCGCTATCCCGCCGTGTATCGGAGCTCCGTAGTTGTATGCCTTAAGCAGGAAGCCGAACTTGGCCTCCGCCTGTTCGTAAGGCATGCCTATCACGTTCATGACCCTTCTTTGCAGCTGGGGGTCGCTTATCCTGATGCTCCCCGAGCCCAGCTCGTTGCCGTTCAACACCAGGTCGTACAGCCTGCCAAGCACCTTTCCGGGGTCTTTCTCCATGAACTCCAGGTGCTCCTCTTTTGGTGAAGTGAAAATGTGGTGCATGGCGTCCCATTTGTTCTCGTCCTCGTTCCACTCGAACATGGGGAAGTCCGTTACCCAGCACAGCTTGTAGACATCCTTGGGGATGAGGCCAAGCCTCTTTCCCAGGGCTTTCCTCACCTGACCGAGCGATACCGCAGAGACGGCGGGCTTATCGGCCGTCATGAAGACCATGTCGCCGTCCTTGGCGCCGGTGGCTGCAACAAGCTCTGCCTGTACTCCCGCCGGCAGGAACTTCGCTGCGCTTCCGGTGAGGGCGCCCTCTGCGCATTTGAGCGCCACAAGGCCCTTTGCCCTGTACGCCTTGGCCAGCTCGGTGAGCTCGTCCACTTCCTTCCTGGTCATGCCGCTGCAGCCGGGGGCGGCAAGGGCCCTAACCCTCCCTCCGGAGGAGGCAGCTGACTTGAAGACCTCGAAATCCGACCTTGCCGCGATATCCGTGACATCGCACATCTCCATGCCGAAGCGAAGGTCAGGCTTGTCCGAACCGAAACGGTCCATCGCTTCCTTGTAGGTGATCCTTTCGAATGGAAGCTCCAACTTTACTCCCAGGCCTGCCATGAATGCATCCGAGACTACCTTCTCGATGACAGCGTAGACGTCCTCCTCGTCGCAGAAGCTCATCTCGAGGTCCACCTGACTGAACATGAGCTGCCTGTCGGCCCGCTGGTCCTCATCCCTGAAGCAGGGCGCTATCTGGTAGTACCTGTCGAATCCCGATATCATCAGCAGTTGCTTGTAAAGCTGGGGGCTCTGGGGCAACGCGTAGAAACGGCCCGGGTACCTCCTCGACGGTACGACGAAGTCCCTTGCCCCTTCAGGCGTGCTCCTTACGAGCACTGGGGTCTGGATGTCAAGGAAGCCCATATCGCCGAGGCTCTTCCTGATAGATTCCGTAACCACGTGCCTCATCGCCATGAAGGACTGCAGGCTGGGCCTTCTGAGGTCTATGTACCTGTACTTCAGCCTTATCTCCTCGTTCGCCCTCTTGTCGTCCGAGACTTCTATCGGAAGCACGCTCTCAGCGCGCGTGATGACCGAAACAGAATCCGCCTTCACCTCTATGGCGCCCGTCGCTATGTTCCTGTTAACAGCTTCGGCCGGCCTCATCCTGACCGTGCCAGTCACCCTTATTACGCTCTCCCTTGTGAGCGACTTCACCGTCTCTGCGGCCTCGGGGTTGTCCTCCGGCAGCACGGAGACCTGCGTTATCCCGTACCGGTCCCTTAGGTCCAGGAAAAGCAGCCCTCCATGGTCCCTTACAACCTGTACCCAGCCGCAGAGGCTAGCTACCTTCCCGACGTGCGTCGCGTTCAATTCGCCGCAGGTGTGTGTGCGAAGCATGTTTTCTCCTCCAGTCGTATGACAAAGCGTATTTTAAATATTATATATCATGCGATAGAACTGTGCACATCAGAGGGCGAGGCGGAAAAAAGGCAGGCTGCCGGTTATAACGGCAGCCTGTCGGCAGGTCGACAGTCGTAGACCTATTTGCCCAGCGCGTTCTGCGCCGCATTGCGTCCTGCGATTATGCCGAACACGGTAATGTCCAGCACCGCGTTTCCGCCCAGCCTGTTGCCTCCATGTACGCCCCCTGTGACTTCTCCGGCCGCATAGAGGTTCTTTATCGGCTTGTCGCCGAATGTCAGCACCTGTGTCTCGGCGTTGATCTTGACTCCTCCCATGGTGTGATGGATACCAGGGGTGATCTCTATTGCATAGTACTTTGGCTCGTCGAACTTCACTGCAAGGGAGGTCCTTCCGAATTCCTCGTCCTTCTTGCTGTCAACCGCCTTGTTGTACTTCTCGATCGTCGCCTTGAGGTTGTCGGCGCTGACGCCCATCTTGGCCGCCAGCCCCTCTATCGTGTCGGCCTCGAGGGCATAACCCGACTTTATATAGTCGTTCACGAGCTTCAGCTTCTTGGGCACCTTGCTGTCGAACAGTATGAATGCCGTCTTTTCGGGCAGCGCCAGAACTCCTTTGGAGACAACGTCCCTTGTAAGCAGCTCGTTTATGAAACGCTTGCCCTGATGGTCTACCAGGATTGCACCGTCCCCGCGGACGCTCTCCGAGATCAGGTAGCCGTTTCCTGGAAGCGTCGTGGGGTGTATCTGGATTTCAGCCATGTCGACAAGGAGCGCGCCCAGGCTTTGGGCCATGAGGATGCCCTCTCCTGTGGCACCCGGATGGTTTGTGGTCTGGAAGTCCTTGAGGGCGGGGTTGTAATGGACCACCATGTCGAGGTTCGCGCCGAAGCCTCCCGTCGCAAGTACCACGGATTTGGCGTATACCCTGTATTGCGTCTTGTCCTTCCTCTCCACCGTGACGCCGATGGCGCTGCCGGAGGCGTCGGAAATTATCCCCGTGACTTTGTTTTCGAGCCTTATGTCGATGTTCTGCCTGTCGGCTTCCTTCTTGAGTACAGGTACCATGTATGATCCGATGGCGGCTCCGTCCTTTGCCTTATGGGACCTGTTGACGGAAGATCCGCCAGAAAGGCCCACTCCTCCTGTTATCTCGGCCCCGATGCTTTCAAGCCATTCCACCGCCGCCGCGGAGCTTTCCGTCATGAGCTTAACCAATACAGGGTCGTTCTTATAGTAGCCGCCCTTCATCGTTTCTTCGTAAAACAGCTCGGGGCTGTCCTTGATACCTGCGGCTTCCTGCTGCTTAGTCCCGGCTGCGTTGATTCCGCCGGAAGCCCTCAGGGTGTTTCCGCCGACGACAGCCATCTTCTCCAGCAGGACTACATCAGCCCCTTTGTTCCTCGCCGTGATTGCCGCGGTAAGGCCCGCTCCGCCTGCGCCGACCACCACGACGTCGGTGTATACGTCGTTTGAATCGACCGGGGCCTTTTCAGCGGGCTTGGGCTCGGCCTTCTTGCTCAGGGCGACTGTGTCCGCCCCTGCTTTTGCCAAGGCCGCCTTCACTGCGTTCAGGGTCCCGTTGCTGGAATAAGTAGCGCCGGTCACAGCGTCCACCGCGAGGGTCTGGCCCTTGACTATTTCGCCTGCCACCTGCTTTGCTGCGACATCGCCCAGCCCCGGGGTATCCTCAAGCCTTGTGAATTCAATCCCCTTGATGCTGAACTCGTCTACGGTCACTTTTAGTTCTATGTCGCCGAACATGCCTTTGCCGGCGCCGGCATACGTGCCAGGCTTGTACTTCGGCTGTGAACCGGAGCCGGGAAGCTTCAGGACCTGGCCAACAAAGATGAGATTGGGGTCCCTGAGCCCGTTGAGCTCTGCTAGCTCCTGCCAGGTAGTGCCGTTCGCCTTGGCGATCTTCCACAGGACATCTCCCTGTTTGACTGTGTAGGTGTTGGCCGCAAGCGCTGATGCAGCCAATACAATTAAGACAATCGCTGCCAGCGCCATGCTGATTCTGCTTTTGCTTGTGCGGAACATCTGTGCGCCCTCCTGTTCTTAGGCGGGGAATACCGCCCGATTGGCATTTCACTTCGAGCTCCGTGTAGTAGCATTTTTTCTTATATGATATTCTTCTTAGTAATTTAATTACTATTATATACCAAACGTATCAGTTTTCAAGGCGTTCGTGAACGATATCGCAAATCGCGGGCCAAAATAGACAAGGCCTGCGACGCAGGCCTTGTTATTGTGATGAGGCGTCCTCTGTGTCAGTCTGGTATATCCATGTTATGCATGTGAATCTCTTCGAATGAATGGCCGAGCCACTCGCACGTCTCGCCGTAGCAGATCTTCGGGCCTCCGAATATCTGGCTGGCGTTGATGCTGTCGTGACCTGATACCGTATAGGCGATCATGGCTGCTATTGCGCCATATATCCCGAAGGTGGGGCCGAAAAGCTCAAGCCCCAGGACGGCTGCGGTGATAGGGGTGTTGGCCGCACCTGCAAGGAATGAAACGATCCCGATTCCTGCGGCGAACTGTATGTCCATCCCCAGGGCCCTTCCTAGGGCAGCGCCTGCTACGGATCCTATGACGAATATCGGAGTCATGGCGCCCCCGCTAAAACCGCATCCCAGGCTCACCGCCACGAACAGTATCTTCACCGCGAATGCGTAGTAGGGCACAAGTTCCCCCTCCAAGGCAGGATCGCACAGCTCATGCATGCCCAGCCCCAGGTATTCCCTGCCGAAGACCAAAGCCATCAGGATGAGCACCACGCCGCCAAGGGAAGTCTTCAACGGCGCCCATAGCTTGATCTTATGGAACACACCTTCAGAGGCCTCCGCGGCCTTGGTGAACAGCATCGCAGCCGAACCAATAAGGACCGCCCCGAGCACGGTTATGAGGAGCAACGGCAGGTTATGCTGTATCGAGAACGACTCGATGCCCTTGAACAGCTCCCCGCGCTTCGCTATGTCCCATAACGGGTGATATATGTGGAGGGCAAATTTTTCGTCTAAGAGCCTTGCGGCGTAGACCGAGGTCACCGACGTGACCAGGCTGGGCAGAAGGTATGAATAGTTGAGGGAGCCCAGCACCAGCGCCTCTGTCGCGAAAATCGCACCGGCGATCGGCGCGCCGCTGACTATCGAGAAGCCGGCAGCAAGGCCGCATAGGGTTATCCTCCTCTGGTCCTCCTTGTCGAGCTTCAAAACCCTTCCCAGAGTCGAGGTGATCGCGCCGCCTATCTGGGCCGACGGCCCCTCTTTCCCGAGGGATGCGCCTGAGGCGATGGATATGACCGTGGCTACGGCCTTCACCGGGGCCACTATGAAAGGTATGTTGCCGTTGCCCTTGTTTACAGAGCGTATTACGGCCTCCGTGCCATGGCCGAACGCCAGAGGCGCCACCTTCATTATGAGAAGTGTGCTTATGAACCCTCCCACAGGAAGCAGCATCCACCAGAAGGGACCCGCTTCTTGAGCGTACCCTATCCCAGTGTAAAGAAGCTTTAGGAAAGCTATGATGCCGATTGCCGACAACAGCCCGGCGACAACGCCTATGGCAAGCCACCTTGCTAGCCTTCCCAGGACGTATGCCCTTTCTATGGCCTTCTTCGGATCTACTGGTGTGACATGTGCGAACAACTCGAACAACTCCTTAATGGAAATCATACCTTGATAATATTACCAGATTAGCCGCTCCTCTTGGGCGATTTCGAAAGCCCGGCGGCCATAAAAGCAAGGGGCCCCCGCTGAATGCGGGGGCCCCTGTTGAAAGGATCCGGCGGCGACCTACTCTCCCGGGCCGTTGCCAGCCGAGTACCATCGGCGCTGGAGGGCTTAACTACTGTGTTCGGAATG
>JAGOKM010000040.1 GCA_017994615.1 Bacillota bacterium
AGACGAACCTCGAAGCGCTGGCCAAGGGCTGCGAGAACCTGGATGCGCACATCGACAACCTGAAGGTCAACTTCGGGCTTCCCGTGGTAGTGGCGATCAACAGGTTCCCTACCGACACCCCTGAGGAACTTGAGCTAGTCAAGGGGCGCTGCATCGACCGCGGAGTGCGCTACGCGGTATCCGAGGTCGTCGCAAGGGGCGGGGCCGGGGGAATAGAACTCGCCGGGCAGGTGCTCGAGGCGCTGGAGAAGGATGCGAACAACTTCCGCATGCTTTACGGACTCGAGCTCACAGCCGAAGAGAAGATCATGAAGCTGGCAAAGCAGGTCTACGGGGCAGACGACGTCGTCTATTCCGAAGCGGCGAAGACCATGCTCGGGACCATCCGCAGGATAGGATACGGCAACCTTCCCGTATGCATGGCTAAGACGCAGCATTCGCTTAGCGACATGGCCGACCTGAAAGGAAGGCCAAAAGGCTGGAAGCTCAACGTCAAGGAAGTCAGGATCTCCGCCGGCGCAGGATTCATAGTTGCCATCACAGGAGAGGTCATGACAATGCCCGGCCTTCCGAAGGTGCCGGCCGCGGACAGCATAGACATCCTGGAAGACGGCACGATCCTGAACCTTTTCTAGGAAGCATTAGCAAACCAAACGCTAAGGAGTGAGACAGATGGCTGTAAGGACATTCGTCGGAGGCATCCACCCGTCAGCGATGAAGATGACGGGCGGCTCCCCGACAATCGCCGGCCCGGTTCCCGCAAGGGTAACCGTACCGGTGGGTCCTTCATGGGTAGGCTACACTGTCCTGGCACCGAAGGGGACTTCGGTCAAAGTGGGGCAGAAACTGGCCGACAATGAGGGATTCATGTGCGTACCTACGCATTCGCCGGTATCCGGCAAGGTGGTAGAAGCCAAGAACATAAGGTCGTATTCTGGAAGCGAGTGCCTTGGCATTACCATCGAGTCGGATGGTCTGCAGGAGGTCCACGAGAGCATCGCGCCCTTCGAAGGATTCGAATCCATGAGCCCTGAGGAGATCAGGAAGATAATAAGGGAGGCAGGCATGCTGGGCATGGGCGGCGCGGAATTCCCTACCCATGTGAAGCTCACCCTTCCCCAGGGAGTCAAGGTCGACACCCTCGTGCTGAACGGCGGGGAATGCGAGCCTTACCTGACGTCAGACCACAGGGTCATGGTTGAGCGCCCAGACCGCGTTGTCGACGGGGCCCGCATCCTGATGCGCAGCATAAGCGTGGAACGCGCCGTGATCGGGGTGGAGGACAACAAGCCGGATGCGATAGCAGCCCTGACCGAGGCAGCGTCGAAGTATCCAGGAATCGAAGTCTGTGCGTGCAAGGCACAGTATCCGCAGGGATATGAGAAATCGCTCATCAAAGCGGCTCTGGGGCGAGAGGTCCCTCCGGGGGGGCTCCCATTCAACGTGGGGGTAGTAGTCGTGAACGTAAGCACTGCGGCGGCCGTCTCCGACAGGTTCAGGACGGGCATGCCCCTCGTAAAGAGGATAGTGACGGTCTCAGGGTCGGCGCTGGAGAAGCCCTCCAACGTAGAGGTTCTGATGGGGACCCTCGGCTCCGACCTGGTGGAGTTCTGCGGAGGCGTGAAGGGCGAACTGGGCAAAGTGGTCTTCGGGGGTCCGATGATGGGGGTTGCCGCAACCGGCCTCGGCTTCCCGATATCGAAGGGCACTTCCGGGTTGATCCTGATGGGCAGGCAGGAAGCGCTCTCTTGGAAGGAGATGCCCTGCATAAGGTGCGGAAGGTGCAACGAGGTTTGCCCGATGTTCCTTGAGCCTTCCGAGATACATAAATATGCCCTGGCGGGCGACATGCCCAGGGCCGAGAAACTATACGCCGCAGACTGCATGGAGTGCGGAAGCTGCTCGTTCGTTTGCCCTTCCAAGAGGCCCCTGGTGCAGTCGATAAAGCTGGCCAAGCAGTACGTGCTGGCCAAGCGCGGCAAGAAGTGACGGGGTGATGGACGTGTCGGAAAACAACCTGGTAATCACTGCCGCGCCGCACATTAGGGACAGGGCTGCGACCCCCATGATCATGAGGGGCGTGTTCCTCGCCCTAGTCCCCGCGGCCGCGTGCGGAGTGTACTTCTTCGGATACTGGGCCGCAATCAACCTTGTGGTAGGCATAGGCTCGGCAGTCCTATGGGAATACCTGATCCAGAAGATATGGAAGCTTGACATAACGATAAGCGACGGATCAGCAGCTCTTACGGGCCTTTTCATTGCGATGACGCTGCCTCCTAGGGTCGAGCCTTGGGTGACGGCGCTTGCGTCGCTCATAGCCATTGGCCCCGGCAAGGTGGTCTTCGGAGGATTGGGCTACAACATCTTCAACCCCGCCCTTGTAGGCAGGGTATTCGCATCGCTGGCTTGGCCTTCGACGGTCGGCGCCGGCTACATATGGCCGAAGGGAAGCGAGGCATTCGTACACGGCCTGGATGCCGTCACGACAGCGACACCGCTCGGACTGCTCAAGTCGGGCGAGATCGGGACTACGACGCTGTCCAGGTTCTACGGGCCGCTCTTCTTCGGCAACGTCGCAGGCTCGCTGGGGG
The DNA here is from genome assembly GCA_017994615.1 of Bacillota bacterium. Classification (GTDB taxonomy): domain Bacteria; phylum Bacillota; class DTU025; order DTU025; family MWDF01; genus MWDF01. Next base: position 2,592 of record JAGOKM010000040.1, read on the forward strand.
AGACGTCTGCGCTGGCCCTTCTTATAGGAGCGCTGGTGCTCCTGTTCCTCGGGGTCATTACGCTCAGGATACCGCTCATCTACATACTGACGACTGCCATCCTGGCGATGGCGTTCGACCAGGATCCCATATTCCACCTCCTCTCTGGGGGACTGATCCTAGGCGCCTTCTTCATGGCAACGGACTATGTGACGAGCCCTATCAAGCCCGCTGCGCAGGTAGTCTACGCCGTAGGCCTGGGCGTCTTCACGTTCCTAATAAGGATGTTCGGAAGCTATCCGGAGGGCGTTGCATTCTCGATACTTCTGATGAACAGCTTCGTGCCGCTGATCGAAAGGTTCGGCCGGCCCAAGCGCTTCGGGGAGGTGCGCAGCCATGCGTGATATCGTAAGGTACGGGATCATCCTGACGCTCATATGCGCAGTCTCTGGCGCTTCTCTGGCGTTGGTGTACAGCAAGACCAGCGTCATCATCGAAGCAAGGCAGCAGCAGGCCGCCATGAAAGCCATGGCGATAGTCCTGCCGAAAGCCACCGACTTCGTCAAAGTGGAGGACGCAGAACTTGCCGGGGTCGCCTCCGGGCAGACCGGCGTGCTTGAAGCATACCTGGGAAGCTCGGCGGAAGGCGCTGCGGGCGCCATAGTGAAGGTCCAATCGAACGGCTACGGCGGCGCGATAACGATGCTGGTCGGGATGGACACCGAAGGGATATGCCAGGGCGTCCAGATATTGAGCCAGACAGAGACGGCGGGACTGGGCTCGAAGATAACGGATGAGGCCTTTACCGGGCAGTTCGCCGGCATGAGCGGCACTCTCGCCATAAAGAAAATGGGAGGCCAGGTGGACCAGGTCTCCGGCGCGACCATATCTTCCAGAGGGGCTGTAGCCGGCGTCAACAAGGCGCTAGATGTCGCAAAAGCCCTTCTTGGGCTGTAGGAGGTGCCTGGAATGAGCGCGTTGAACGAGTTCAAGAAAGGCCTCTGGGCTGAAAGCCCTGTATTTGTTCTGTTGCTTGGCATGTGCCCTACCATGGCAACGTCGACGACTGTGATGAACGGATTGGGCATGGGAATCGCAGCTACTTTCGTCCTCCTGGGCAGCAACCTTTTCGTTTCGTTGCTCAGGAAGGTCATTCCCGACAAAATCAGGATACCTTGTTTCATCGTTGTAATAGCTACATTTGTAACGATAGTCGACCTGATGATGTCGGCATACCTGCCCGACCTTCACAAGGTGCTGGGCGTATTCGTTCCACTTATAGTAGTAAACTGCATAATACTAGCCAGGGCCGAGGCCTTTGCATACAAGAACAACGTGCTTAATTCGGTGATGGACGGCCTAGGCATGGGAATCGGCTTCACACTGGCCCTCATAATACTTGCGACCATAAGGGAACCCATCGCCACCGGCAGGATACTCAATGCCCCGGACTTCGGCTTCGGCGGGTTGGCGCTCTTCCCTGCCAAGTTCGCAGCAGGCCTGATCTCCCAGCCAGTTGGGGGCTTCATGACCCTCGGTTTCGTCCTGGCAGCCATAAACGGGCTGGCCAACAGGAAGAAGATGCGACAGGACGCCGCGTGCGGCTGCTCCGCACCGAAGGAGGTCTGAGCTAGATGAAGGAAATGATGGTAATCCTGCTTAGCACGATCCTTGTCAACAACTATATGTTGGCCAGGATAATGGGTACATGCCCGTTCATAGGCGTGTCCAACCAGTTCGAGACGGCAACAGGCATGGCTGCGGCGGTTATATTCGTAATGAGCCTTGCTTCAGCTGTCACTTGGTTGGTCCAGAACTACCTCCTGAACCCGCTAAACCTGGGCTTCCTGCAGACTGTGGCGTTCATCCTGGTCATCGCCGCGCTTGTGCAGCTGATCGAGATGATAATCCTGAAGATGAGCCCCTCGCTTTACAGGGGCCTGGGCATATACCTGCCGCTCATAACCACGAACTGCGCTGTGCTCGGCGTCGCGGTCATCAATATAAGGGACGGATACAACTTCATAGAGGCGGTTTTCTCGGGAACAGGCGGCGGCATAGGGTTTGCCCTCGTCCTGATAGCCATGGCGGCTTTGAGGGAGAAGCTGAACACCGCCCCCGTAGCCAAGTCCTTCAAGGGATTCCCGCTTACGCTCATCATTACTGCGCAGATGGCGATGGCCTTCCTCGGCTTCTCCGGTTTCAACCTGGAGAAGCTGTTCGGCCTGTAAGCCGGCCGAGGAGGAGTGAGACGAAATGATACTTAACGGACTTTTAGTTGTCGGCGGCATGGGGCTGGTCTTCGGAGTCGCCCTTGCGATAGCCGCGATATTCCTGGCTGTCCAGAGAGATCCCAAGGTCGACCTGATTCAGGCAGCGTTGCCAGGGGCAAACTGCGGCGCCTGCGGGTTTCCCGGCTGCAGCGGGCTGGCAACTGCGATCGCCGAAGGTAAAGCCCCCTGTGACCAGTGCCCCGTCGGAGGTGCGAAGGTGGCCGCCAAGGTGGCGGAGATAATGTGCGTGGTCGTAGACCTTACAGGTGGCCCTAAGTTCGCAAGGCTGATGTGCGCAGGCGGCAAGGGGGTCGCACGCGACATAGCGGAGTACCACGGGATAAGCGACTGCAAAGCGGCCGATGCGGTAAGCGGCGGCTTCAAGGCTTGCGCATACGGCTGCCTGGGCCTGGGTGAATGCGTGGCAGCATGCCCGTTCGACGCGATGTACATGGGGGAGGACGGCCTTCCGAAGATAATCGACGAAAAGTGCACCGGCTGCGGCAAGTGCGTAGCTGCCTGCCCGAGGCATCTGCTCGTATTAAGGACGGCGGACGAGAAAGTCAACGTCATATGCCGCTCCAAGGCGCCGCTTCCGAAGAGCAAGCTGGATTGCTCCGCAGTCTGCATAGGTTGCCAGATATGCGTCAAGAACTGCCCGACGCAGGCTATACACATGGAGGGCACAGTTGCCGTCATCGACAACGGCAAGTGCACAAAGTGCGGGATATGCATACAGAAATGCCCGGTAAAGTGCATTCACAACTCATTCGGCCCGGACTCCGACATAGTGGTCCAGGCGTAGGTTAGGTCGCAACGGGTGCCCCGCGCCGGAAGGCGCGGGGTTTTCCTTTCGCCGAATAGGTTCGGCGTAAGGGGCGCGATTTATGGTAGATTATTAAAAGGGAGACGGACGCGAAGGCCCTTGAGGTCAAGGCCTCCGGGACACTGATGGCGGGATTGATATTGGCTTCTGCCTCGCCGAGGAGGGTGGAGCTGCTTGAAGCCCTTAAAATCGAGTTCGAGGTCGTGCCAAGCAACGCCGACGAGACAGTTGAGGACGGGCTTTCGCCGGGGACTCTTGTGGAGGCCCTGGCCAGGGCCAAGGCCTCGGCTGTGTCTGCATCCAGGCCGAAAGACCTGGTCCTCGGGGCGGACACAGTCGTGGCCATAGGCGGGCAGGTGCTGGGGAAGCCCAAGGACTGCGACGATGCGGCAAGGATGCTCAGGATGCTTCAGGGCAGGAGCCATGAAGTCTATACGGGCATCTGCGTAAAAAGGGAGGCAGACGGCTTCGAGAGGGTGGCGCACGAAGTCACCGAAGTAAGGTTCCTCCCCATGTCAGAAGAGGAGATCGCATCCTACGTAGGCACAGGGGAGCCCCTCGACAAGGCGGGAGCATATGCCATACAGGGTTTCGGCACGCTTTTCATATCGGGCATCACCGGCGACTACTTCAACGTGGTGGGCCTGCCGTTAAGGCTTGTAGCGGAGATGCTGGAGGAAGCGGGCGTGAAGGTCATCTGACCGGAAGTCCTCGTCTGCATCACAAATGCAGGAGGATGAAGGAAGATGGAGACGGGATCAAGGGGCATGAAGGCGATGCCCAGTTCAGAGAGGCCGACCGAGAGGCTTTTCGCCAGGGGGGCCGAGGCTCTTAGCGCGGCTGAACTGATTGCGGTCATAATCAGGTGCGGCAACCGCCGGGAGAGCGCGCTCGAGGCCGCCATGAGGATATTGAGGGACTGCGGCGGGCAGGCGCGGCTTGCCGGCATGGGGGCTGCCGAGATATCCAAGGCGTGCAAGCTGGGCAAGGTGAGGTCGGCCCAACTGAAGGCGGCGTTGGAGCTGGGCAAGCGCATCGCCCAGGGCGACATGGGCGAGAGGTTGCAGATAACGGACGCGAGCGCGGCCGCAAGGCTCCTGTTCCCGGCGATGAGGTCGCTGAAGAGCGAAGAGTTCAGGGAGCTGATGCTCGACACGAAGAACCGGATGATAGGCATGGTGACGGTATCCACCGGGACCCTGAATTCGTCCTTGGTCCATCCCAGGGAGGTATTCAGGGAGGCGATTTCGATGAACAGCGCGGCGGTGATCATAGCCCACAACCACCCGAGCGGGGACCCTACCCCCAGCGAAGAGGACATAACGGTTACCGCAAGGCTCAATGAGGCAGGGAAGCTGATCGGAATAGAATTGTTGGACCATCTGGTCATAGGCGGCGACTCCTATGTCAGCTTCAGGGAAACGGGCATTCTTGGCAGGACCGGCTGAGGCCGGAAGCCGAAAGGGGTTTTACATATGGGTTTGTTCAGCGCTTTTTCAAGGGACATAGGCATAGACCTGGGGACGGCCAATACGCTGGTTTTCCTGAAGGGCAAGGGGGTCGTGGTGCAGGAGCCTTCAGTCGTGGCCATGGACATGGACACTGGGAAGGTCCTGTCAGTCGGCCTGGACGCCAAGCAGATGCTTGGGCGCACGCCTGCAAACGTCAAAGCCGTCAGGCCGTTGAGGGACGGTGTCATAGCCGACTTCGACGTAACCGAGGAGATGCTGCGCTATTTCATGCGCAAGGTCAACAGCAGCATGGGCCTGGTGAAGCCCAGGGTGGTCGTAGGATGCCCGTCGGGGGTCACTGAGGTCGAAAGGAGGGCCATCATCGACGCTGTCATGCGGGCGGGCGCCAGGGAGGCGCACCTCATAGAGGAGCCGAAGGCGGCTGCGATAGGCGCCGGGCTGCCCGTCACCGAACCGACGGGGTCGATGATAGTGGACATCGGCGGCGGTACAACCGAGGTCGCGGTGCTTTCGCTGGGCGGGATAGTCTCGTCGATATCGTCCCGCACTGCGGGAGACGAGATGGACGATTCGATAATCCAGCACATGAAGAAGGCCTACAACCTGCTCATAGGAGAGCGCACGGCTGAGGAAGTGAAGCAGAAGATAGGGTCAGCCTATGTAGTAGGGCCCGAGACTTACATAGAAGTAAGGGGCAGGGACCTCATCACAGGCCTTCCCAAGACTGTGAAAGTGGACAGCACCGAGGTGAGGGAGGCCCTGGCAGAGCCCATAGGCACGATTGTGAACGCGGTGAAGGAATGCCTCGAGAAGACGCCGCCGGAGCTTGCGGCCGACGTCATGGATAGAGGGATAATACTAGCAGGAGGCGGCGCACTGCTGCAGGGGCTGGACAAGTTGCTTTCACGTGAGACGGGCATATCCGTGTTCGTATGCGAAGACCCTCTGACCGCCGTGGCCAGGGGCACCGGAATAGTCCTTGACCATCTGGAATACCTCAAGGGGCTCTCCGCCTCGTCGAAGAGATACCAGCAGAGCTGAGGGGCCCAGCATGCGCCGTATTAGCGGTACCGTAAGGGCCTTCATGGCCATATTCGCAGTCATAATAGTCCTGTCAGTGGCAATAGCGGCGACGACCGGCAACAGGACGAACCTTACTCTGCCGGAGAAGCTGATAAGGGGGATATTCTCGCCCGTCGGGCATTTCTTCTGGAACATAGGCAGGGAGGTCTCCGACTTCTTCGGGGGCCTCTTCCATCTGTCCAGCATTGTGGAAGAGAACAGAGGGCTAAAGGAGGAAGTGGAGGCCCTAAGATTGGACGTGGCGAGGTTGTCGGGCCTCGAGTCCGAGAACCGGAGGCTTTCCGACCTGCTGGCGCTGAAGAAGTCCTTCAAGGGCAGGACCCTGGCGGCGAATGTCGTCTACAGGGATTCGGGCAACTGGCTGGGCACGGTCGTAATAGACAGGGGGACTGAAGACGGGGTTAAACCCGGCATGGTCGTAATAAACAGCCTCGGGATAGTAGGGAGGATAGTCACTACCACCGGTTCCACGGCAAGCGTGCTGCTCGCCAACGACCCCCGCAACGCTATGGGCGCCGTGACGGTAAGGTCAAGGGATTTCGCCATCGTCGAGGGCGTGGGGGACGGCACAGGCGTGCTCAGGCTTAAGCCGCTGGGCGCGGACCCCGACATAGTGCCCGGGGACCTGGTAGTGACAAGCGGGCTGGGGGGCATATACCCCGCCGACCATATAATCGGCGAGGTCGTAGACGTCGACGAAGGGGCCTACGGGATGGCCAAGGTCGCATATGTCAGGTCATCGGTGGACTTCAGCAGGATTGAGGAAGTCCTGGTTTTGCTTGACGGGCAGAGGGGGGCGGCCAAGTGAAGCCTCAGGACGGGTCCTCGTTGAAGGTCGGCCCGGGCGCCACATCCGCCGTTGGTATGGTCCTGGGGCTGGTAGCGCAGGCTGCATTCTTCCCGGGGCTCCTGCCGGGCTTCCCTTCCCTTGATGTCATAGGCGCTTTCACGGTGGCGCTCGCCATCCTGGGCCATAGAAGGCATGCCCTGTTCCTCGCCCTTTTCGGGGGGCTGACGCTCGATGCCCTTACGGGCCAGTTCATAGGCCTGACTGCCCTTTGCTATTTCATAGCCGTCCTGATCGTTATATCCATACAGAAGAACCTGGTCAAGGAGGCCCTGACGACGCCGGCCGTGGTCATGATAGCTGCATTCATGCTGAAGGAGCTCATCTACCTGTTCGTCCTGGTATCAAGCGGCCTGGTGTTCATGCCAGCAAGGGTGATGTCGCAGCTTGCGGTCTCTTCGATTTTGAACGCCTGTCTCGGCACCGGCGTATATTGGGCGCTTCACATGAAGATGGGCCTTCAAGTCCACGTAGACAGGGAGTTCTAAGAGGACCCATGGGGATAAAGGTAAGGGACAAGAACATACTCTGGACCAGGACGCGCGCCATCACGCTGATATATGGCGCGCTTGTCATCCTGCTCATGTCCAGGCTATGGTACCTGCAGGTTATAAAGGGCCAGTACTACAGGGAACGCTCGGAGCAGAACAGGCTGGCAAAGGTGTACCTCACCGCCCCCAGGGGTGAGATCCTGGACAGGTCGGGCGTCGTCCTGGCCACCAACAGGACGGCCTACAGCGTAAGCATCGTGCCCAAGGACGTGACCGACAAGGACAAGGTGCTGGAGCTTCTGGCGCAGCTGACCAAGATAAGCATCGACGAGCTGAAAAGCAAGTACGACGCGCATACGAAGGGCAGGTTCAGCCAGCCTTACAAGCCGCTCAAACTCATCACGGACGCCGACCCCAAGGTGCTGGCCGCCATCGCCGAGAGGAGATACGAGCTTTCGGGGGTGATGATCGAGGAGGAACCCTACAGGACATATCCGCTCGGTAACGTGGCGGGCAACCTGATCGGCTACATGGGGCTTGTTAACGTCGACGAGCTAAGGCAGCTGGGAGGCTCGGGCTACCGCTCCAGCAGCCAGATAGGCAAGGCCGGGTTGGAAAGGGCGCTCGAGGGTTATCTGCACGGGACGGACGGAATAAACAGGATAGAGGTGGATTCCTCAGCAAGCCCTGTTTCGACTCTGGCTGCCGTAGATCCCGTCCCGGGAAGCTCGGCTGTGCTGACCATAGATTCAAAGCTGCAGCTGGAGGCCGAGAGGATGCTCAAGGAGGGCATAGCCGCCGTTAGGTCACAGGGGAAGTACACCCAGGTGAAAAGCGGATCCTTGGTGGCGATGGACCCCAGGAGCGGGGACATACTTGCGATGGCCTCCTACCCAAGCTACGATCCCAGCGTCTTCATCCCAAGCGTGTCAGAGAAGGACTGGGCCAGGCTGAACAGCACGCCTTCTTCGCTGTTCAACAGGGCGATCAGCGGTGCATACCCGCCCGGTTCAATCTTCAAGGCTGTAGTGGCGGCAGCGGCGATCGAAGCCGGGGTCCTAGACCCCAAGGAGAGGATACTCTGCAATCC
>JAGOKM010000041.1 GCA_017994615.1 Bacillota bacterium
CCCATATGCTGGGCTCATATCCTGAAGACGGCATTGTGTACGACGTGGGCGCCTCATATTCCGCAAAGGACGCAAGGAGGCCGGAGCCGTCAGAAGCTGAAATAGCCAGAGTGCTTTCCGCAATAGGCAGGTCAGACCCCAAGGACAGGACCGATTGCGGCGCCTGCGGCTATTTCACCTGCAGGGACCTAGGGGCGGCGGTCCTCGCCGGCATGGCGGAGGCCGAGATGTGCATACCGTACGCCAAGTCGGGCGCCGAAGCCATGGGGAACCTGGTGGTCAACGAAAGCCCAAACGGGATAATCGGTGTGAGGGAAGACATGACCGTCGCCCTCGCGAATCCTGCGCTTTGCAGGTTCCTCGGGGTTGATGCAGCGTCCCTCGTGGGCAAGACGCTTCCGGGTTCCCTGGAGAAGGAGCCGTTCAGGAAAGTGTTCGAGAGCAGGACCTCGCTTACCAGGCAGACGAGCGGCAACTGCGGCCTTGCAAGGGCCAAGGAGACATACATGTTCCTCAGGTCCAAGGACATGGCAGTGCTGATCGTGACTGACATGAGCCAGGAGTTCCGCGACAGGGAAGCCCTTGCAAAGGCCCGGCGCGAGACTGCCGAGAAGGCCACCCGCGTCATCGAAAACCAGATGAGGGTGGCCCAGCAGGTTGCAGGGCTGATGGGCGAAGCCGCCGCCGAGACGAAGGTGCTGCTCAGCAAGCTCGTCAAGCAGCTGGAGGAGGACCAGGGCAGATGAGTCAGGGCCTTTTCTACGAGGCCTCGTATTCGTCCCTGTGCAAGGACGGCGAATCCGTCTGCGGCGACAAGGTCGAGATAGTCAAGTCCGCAGGTTCGGTCATGGCGGTCCTGTCCGACGGGCTGGGCTCGGGCATCAAGGCGAACGTGCTGTCCACGCTCACGACCAGGATAGCGTCCTATATGCTAAAAGAGGGATCCGACATAGACGACGTGGTCGACACGATAGGGAAGACGCTCCCCATATGCCAGGTAAGGGGAGTAGCCTACTCGACCTTTTCGATAGTTAGGCTTACGCCCGACGGGCTGGGCAACATTGTGGAGTTCGATACGCCCGACGCCTTCCTTTACAGGGAGGGGACGGTCACGAAGATCAGCACCAGACCCCGCAAAGTGGCGCAGAAACAGGTCCTTGAGGGGGAGTTTGCGGTAAAGGACGGGGACCACATCTTCATGGTGTCGGACGGGGTGATGCACGCAGGCTTGGGGGACGTAATGAACCTGGGCTGGCAGTGGGAGAACGTCGCAGAGTACCTCAGAAGGGCCGTCCCCAAGGCAAGGGGCGACAGCGCGCAGCTCTCAAGGCAGCTGACAGGCGTCTGCGACCAGTTCTACGCCGGCAAGCCGGGGGACGACACGACAGCGGTCTGCATAGCCGCAAGGCAGCCCAGGATGACTGCAGTTGCCATAGGCCCGCCAAGGAAGAGGGAGCTCGACGCCGAGATGGTGAAGAAGTTCATGCTCAAACCCGGCCGGAAGATCATCTGCGGGGGGGCCACCGGGAACCTGTTCGCAAGGGAGCTAGGGGCGAACATGGAGATCGACCTCAGCACTGGGGGGGACGGGATACCTCCGATGGCCAGGATGAGGGGAGTGGACATGGTCACCGAGGGCATTATCACACTCACCAGGGCGCTTGACATATTAGGCTCCGTCGACTCGGGCGAGATGACCAAAGGCGGGCTTGTGGGCCGCGACGCGGCGTCGCTCCTGGCCAGGGCGCTACTCGACTCCGACAGGCTGGATTTCCTGATCGGCAGGGCAGAGAACACGGCCCACACTGACGGGGCGTCACTTGTGGATTACAGGTTCAAAGGGCAGGCGATAGACGCGGTCATAAGGATGATGAGGGCATTGGGTAAAGACGTCAACGTAACTTACTATTGATATATCCGAGGAGGTCATGCCTATGGTCCAGGACTTCAGCGCAGCCAGGAAATTCGAGAAGATAAACGGCATCATCGAGAAGAACGGGAAGAGCCAGAGCTCGCTAATACCGATATTGCAGGCCATACAGGCCGAGTACAGGTACCTGCCGGAGGAGATACTCACATATGTATCGACCGCCCTGGGCCTGCCCACAGCCACTGTGTTCGGGGTGGCGACGTTCTATGCGCAGTTCTCGCTCGAACCGAAGGGCAAGTATGTGGTAAGGTGCTGCGACGGCACAGCATGCCACGTAAGGGGGTCCATGCCGGTCTACAACGCGATCAGGAAGAAGGTCGACCTCAAGGATGGCAAGTTCACGACACCAGACCTGAGGTTCACCGTTGAGACGGTCGCATGCCTGGGCGCGTGCGGCCTGGCTCCCGTGCTCATGGTAAACGACAAGGTCTATGGCCAGATGACCGAGGAGGCGGCAGAGGCCATCATAGATGCGCTGCTTAAGGAGGAGGGACTGGCATGACTAGGATCAGGGACGAGAGGCACCTCTCGGAACTCAGGACGGAATACTTGGCGAAGCTTTCCTCGTTCGGCAGGAGGATCTTCGTGTGCGTGGGGCCTGGCTGCATACTCTCGGGAGGCAATGAAGTGTACGAGGCGTTCAGGGAGGGCTTGAAGGCCAGGGGCCTGGACGCCGAGTTCGACGACGCGCCGGCCGGTCCAAGCTCGGTCAACGCGGTGAAGACCGGATGCCACGGCTTCTGCGACATAGGCCCCTTGGTAAGGATAGAGCCGGGCGGAGTAACCTATTGCCATGTCAAGCCCGCCGACGTCTACGAGATAATCGAGCGCACCATCCTGAGGGGCGACTTGGTGGAAAGGCTGCTTTACGTCGACCCGGCCACGGGGGAGCCGATAGCGCACGAGTGCGAGATCCCGTTCTACAAGAGGCAGATAAAGATCGCCCTTTCGGGATGCGGCAGGCAGAACGCCGAGGACCTCAGGGAATACATCGCAGGGGGCGGATACTCGGCGCTTGCCAAGTGCCTGACTTCGATGGCACCCAAGCAGGTCATCGACATCGTAACTGAGTCAGGCCTGAGGGGAAGAGGAGGAGGAGGCTTCCCCACCGGCAAGAAATGGGGCTTCGCTGCAGTCCAGCAGAGCGACGTGAAGTACATGATCTGCAACGGAGACGAGGGGGACCCGGGGGCCTTCATGGACAGGGCCGTCATGGAGGGCGACCCGCACAGGGTGATAGAGGGCCTCGCCATAGCCGGATACGCCATAGGCGCGAACCACGGCTACATATACGTCAGGGCGGAGTACCCGATAGCGATACAGAGGCTCAGGAGGGCCATCGATCAGGCTGAGCAGGCTGGCCTTCTCGGCGACGGGATACTGGGCACTGATTTCGACTTCCACCTCAAGATAAAGGAGGGCGCAGGCGCCTTCGTCTGCGGAGAGGAGACCGCGCTGATGGCGTCGATCGAGGGCAAGCGCGGAATGCCCAGGCCGAGGCCCCCGTTCCCGGCGGTCAGCGGGCTGTTCGGCAAGCCGACGATAATAAACAACGTGGAGACGCTTGCGAACGTGGCCGAGATCATAAACAGGGGCGCCGCATGGTTCAAGGGCATGGGCACGCCGACAAGCACGGGCACGAAGACCTTCGCCCTCACCGGGCAGGTCAACAACACGGGCCTGATAGAAGTGCCGATGGGCATAACGCTCAGGGAGGTCGTCTTCGACATCGGCGGCGGCATCAAAAACGGCAGGAAGTTCAAGGCGGTGCAGATAGGGGGCCCGTCGGGAGGATGCCTCACCGAGGAGCACCTGGACCTTCCCCTGGACTACGACTCCCTCCAGAAGGCCGGCGCCATGATGGGCTCCGGCGGCATGGTGGTCGTGGACGAGACGACATGCATGGTCGAGATGGCTAGGTTCTTCATGAACTTCACCCAGAACGAATCCTGCGGCAAGTGCGTGCCCTGCCGCGAGGGAACAAGACGCATGCTGGAGCTTCTGACAAAGGTCACGTCCGACAGGGCGAAGCCAGAGGACCTGGAGACGCTCGAGGACATAGCCATGGTGGTTAAGGACAGCTCGCTTTGCAACCTGGGCAAGACGGCGCCCAACCCCGTCCTTACGACTTTCAAGTACTTCAAGGACGAGTACTACGCCCACATAGTGGACAGGGTATGCCCTTCACACGTCTGCAAGGCATTCGAGCACTACGTGATAGTAGCCGAGCTCTGCAAGGGATGCGGCAAGTGCAAGAGGTACTGCCCGGTCGACGCCATATCCGGGGATATGAGGAGCCTTCATGTGATAGACTTCGACAAATGCATCAAATGCGGCGCCTGCGCGGAGAGCTGCGCTTTCAACGCCGTGGTCATAAGGTGAGGGGGTAAGTGAGATGCCGGCGACTGGTTTCGTTACAGTAGACAATGTGAAAATTCCCCTCGAAGGGGAGGAGAGCCTGCTGAAGGTCGTGCGCAAAGCGGGGATCGACCTTCCGACGTTCTGCTACCACTCCCAGCTTTCTGTATATGGCGCATGCAGGATGTGCGTCGTCGAGGTAGACCGCATGGGCGTGGTGGCGTCGTGCTCCGTGCCTCCTCAGGACGGGATGAACGTAAAGACCAATACCGAAAGGCTGAGGAAGATCAGAAGGACAATACTGGAGCTGCTCCTGGCAAACCACGACCGCGAATGCACCACCTGCGGCAAGAGCAGCCAGTGCAAGCTGCAGGAGCTGTCGGAGAGGTTCGCCGTCTCTACATTGAGGTTCGGCCACGGGGACAAGAGGTTCCCGATCGACGCTTCGACGCCTGCGATAGTGCGCGATCCCAACAAGTGCATACTCTGCGGCGACTGCGTGAGGATGTGCGCCGAAGTGCAGGGAGTCGGCATTCTCGACTTCTCGTTCAGGGGATCGAAGAGCACGGTGGGTCCTGCCTTCGGGAAGAACCTCAACGAAGTGGACTGCGTGCAGTGCGGGCAGTGCACCACCGTATGCCCGACCGGCGCCCTTATGGTCAAGAGCGTTACCTCCGAAGTCTGGAAGGCGCTCGACGATGCCAACAAGAAGGTCATAGTGCAAATCGCCCCCGCGGTGAGGGTGGCGCTGGGCGAGGAGTTCGGCATGGCGCCCGGGGCGATCGTGACCGGGAAGATAGTAGCTGCTTTGCGCAGGCTGGGCTTCGACCAGGTATATGACACGAGCTTCACTGCCGACCTCACCATCATCGAGGAGGGCAACGAGTTCATAGGCAGGGTCAGAAACGGCGGCGTGCTGCCCCAGTTCACTTCCTGCTGCCCGGGCTGGGTGAAGTATGTGGAGCAGTATCACCCCGAGCTGATACCGAACATCTCCTCGTGTAAATCGCCGCAGCAGATGTTCGGCTCGGTGGCGAAGAGATACCTCGCTAAGGACCTCGGCTGGAAGCCGGAGGACGTGGTGGTGGTATCCATAATGCCCTGCACGGCCAAAAAATTCGAAGCACAGAGGCCCGAGTTCGTCCACGACGGCGTACCGGACGTAGACTATGTGCTGAGCACGAGGGAGCTGGCAAGGATGATTAAAGAGGCCGGCTTCAGCTGGGACGACCTCGAAGTTGAGTCCTTCGACCTGCCCCTGGGCCTGGGTTCGGGGGCCGGCATGATCTTCGGGAACACGGGCGGAGTCACCGAAGCCGTCCTAAGGTCGGCGCAGCAGCTGCTCGGCCTGGGCACCGACAGCAAGATAGTCTACAACGAGGTCAGGGGCCTAGACGGCATCAAGGAGGCATCCGTCAACCTTGCGGGCATCGAGATCAACCTCGCCATAGCAAACTCGCTTTCGGCGGCCGAAGGGCTGATCGAGAAGATGAAGGAGGGCGAGAAGAGATACCACCTAATAGAGGTTATGGCCTGCCCAGGAGGCTGCATAGGCGGCGGCGGGCAGCCGATCTCGGCCGACCCCGACTTCAGGATGAAGAGGGCGAAGGGCCTCTACGACGTGGACAAGGGCCAGATGCTGAGGCGGTCCCACGAGAATCCCTACATCACCGACCTCTATAACAGGCACCTGGGGGAGGCCAACTCCCACGAGGCGCACGAGAGCCTGCATACGAGCTATGGCCACAGGAAGAGGATATCGGGAGGGGACATCAATGTCATGGTCGGGGCAGGGGACCGGGAAGGCGTGGTGGACGTCGCGGTCTGCCTGGGTACGTCGTGCTACCTCAAGGGCAGCTACAATGTGATGCACTCGCTGATGGCCAAGCTCACCGACATGGGCCTGCAGGACAAGGTAAACCTGCACGGGACATTCTGCTTCGAAAACTGCCACGAATCGCCATGCGTGAAGGTGGACGGCAAGGTGAAGGGCTATAGCGGAGAAACGGACATCGTGGAGAAGATAATAAACGACAGGATACTGCCTCTGATAAAATAGCATCAGGCGTAATCCCGGAGAGCCCCGGTCGCTGCGGCCGGGGCTTTCCCACATCTTCGAAAGACGCCGGGGCATGCCGAATGGAGGTAATGTGGCAGGACGCGGTGAATCTTGCAATGGGAGCGTGCTTGTACCGATGCACAACGGGCCCGGACTTGCTATAAAGCTCACTAAGGCGGCTGCCGGCGGCTTGGCGCTGATGATCTGCATGCTGCTCACTTTCGGCATTGCGTCGGGGAACACAGTCTATTGGGCCGTGGCCGCGTCGTTCCAGGACCTAGCCCAGGCCGAAGGGATACTGGGCGGCATCATCGATGCCGCGGGGGGCCAGTCCAGGGTGCTCGTCGCCCAGCTGAACGGCACAACATATTACCGTTCGGCGTCCGGCCCCTATTACTCCCGGCCCGAGGCAGAGGAGGCGAGGGACAGGATAAGGAAGGCCGGATGGCCCGACGCCTGGCTGCTAGTCGAGCAGGAGACGACGCCGATGCCGAAGGATCAGGATGCCTCCCTTGATGGGCAATCGACAGAGGATTTGACAGGGGTAAGATCGAGGACCATCACTGTTGGGCTCACTTGGGTCGGCGGAAGCAAGCTGCTGTTCGGAACCGAAGGCGAGCTCACGATAACGGGGACATGCCCTGTTACGGGGCAGGAGCTGTCAATAACCGCCGACCGGGCCGCCGAGCTTAAGGCAGGTGCGGAAGGACTTACGCTATTCCTTGCGGATGACGACGAAGGCATGACGATGAAGCCTCCTGTGATCATCGAAGCGGCCGTCGATGCAATCTGGCTAGAAGACCCATACAGGGTCTACAAGGGCAGGATAAAGGTGGACGCAAAAGACGGGGCCGATTCGCTTTATGCGGCGAACGTACTGGACGTGGAGGACTACCTGCTCTCTGTGCTGCCGTCCGAGATAGGCAAGAACGCGCCGAAGGAGGCATACAAGGCCCAGGCTGTAGTGGCGAGGACGGAGGCCCTGTCCTCGGCCGGAAGGCATGCGGGCACCGGATGGGACATCTGCGACAGCACCCACTGCCAGGTGTTCAAAGGATTGTACGGCCAGGCGCCCAACCAGGACATAAGGGCGGCGGTAAACGAGACGGAGGGAATGGTCCTCTTCTATGGCGGGTCGATGGTGAGGACAGCGAGCTTCCATTCCGCCTGCGGCGGCTGGACCGAGTCCTCCCAGGATATATGGGGCTCGGCGCTGCCCCACCTGAGCAACGTAGGGGACAGGGTGAAAGCGGGCACCATGCCAGACCTCAAGGACGAGGCCACGCTGAGGAAGTACATCGAAACCGAGAACAAGTCCGATCTGTGTTACGGAGCCAACGGCTACAGGTGGAAGGCCACTGTGGACTTGAAGGCGGTGGAGGCCGAGCTTGAAAGGATGATCAAGTCCGGTGCCGCCTTGCCGTACACAAACAGCGGAGGAGGAGCGGGCCTGAGGGTCGCAAAGCGAACCTCAAGGGGGGCCGCCCTCGAGTTTATCGTGCCTTACTCCTCCTGCGAATATATAATCAAAGGAGAGTTGAACATAAGGAAGCTCCTGGGCGGTTCGACAGTGGTGAAAAGCGGCGTCTTCGTCATCCTCCCCCCCTCGAAGCCGGGCAAGGTCGAGCTCATAGGCGCAGGTTACGGCCACGGGGTAGGGATGTGCCAGGAGGGGGCGCAGGCGCTTGCGAAGCTGGGCAGGGGCTATATCGAGATACTGGCCTTCTACTATAAGGGCAGCAGCGTGAACAGGATATATTAAGGCGGTAGGAAGATGCCCTCATCGTCCAACTGGAAAGGCATATGGGCCCTGGCTGCTGTGGCGGTCGCCCTGATGGCCGTCGCAGGATGGCAGGTCGCCGGGCTCGTGCGCAGCTCGCGCAACCTCGGCGATCTGAGGCTAAGCCTGGATGAGGCGAAATCCGGGGTGGAGGAGCTCGAATACAAGCTCAGGCTCCTCGACGAGGAAATCGCCAAGATGGGCTTCGTCAGGGTGGACCTCTACTTCGCCAAGGTCACCGAGACGGCTATGAAGGTGGTCCCATTGAAAAAAGTGGTCGAAAAAGGCGACAACCTGCCCCTGAACGCCATCAACGCGCTGTTGCAGGGGCCGCAGGGGGACGGGGACCTATATGCCCCCATTCCTGAGGGCGTCAAGGTCCTCTCCGTGACGACTGAGGGGGGCACGGCCTATGCGGACTTCTCAGAGGAGATAATGTACGCGGGCTTCGGCAGCGAAGGGGAGCTTGCGATGGTATCGTGCATCGTAAACACGCTTGTATCCCTGCCGGGGATAGAAAAGGCCCAGATAATGGTGGAAGGCGAAAAGGTCGAAAGCCTCGGGGGGCATGTCTTCGTAGGTTCGCCCCTTTCCATGATGAGCGACCTTCTCTAGCGCAAATAAGCTTACGGAGGGCATGATGCAGAAAGTCGCGATTGTCACCGACTGTGCGTCAGGCATACCAAGAGAGATAGCGGAAGAGCTGGGGATAGTCAGGATCCCTCTGCAGGTCGTCATGGACGGGAAGGCCTATACGAGCGGAAAGGACATAAGCTCGCAAGAGGTTTATTCCGCCATGAGGGGAGGAAAGGTCTTGAAGACCACCCAGCCGCTTGTACCGGACATCAAGGAAGGATATGAGAAAGCCCTGTCGATGGCCGACAAGGTGCTTTCCGTCCACATAGGGTCAAGGCTCACAAGCACGGTGCAGACCTGCCGGATGGTGGCAGAATCGATGGCCCCCGACAGGATCAGGGTGGTTGACAGCTCCACACTTACCATGATGTACGGCCTAGCGTGCATCAAAGCGGCGAGGAAGGCCGCAACCGGATGCATACTGGAGGAGGCGGCGGCGATAGTCGAGGACACGCTGTCGAGGATCAGAGGATGGCTTGCCGTCCCGTCGCTCAAGCACCTGGCGCAGTCCGGCAGGGTGTCAAAGGTGCTCTCGGGACTGAGCACGCTTCTTTCTGTGAAGGTAATACTGCGCATGGAAGGCGGGGAAGTCCAGCTGGAGGACAAATACAGGTCTTCTTCCCTCGCTTTCGGGAAGCTCAGGGACCTCGCCCTGGATTCTTGCGGAGGCAAGGCTCAGGCGCTCGTCTTCGTCCACGGGGATGATCCGGGCAATGCCAGGGAGCTGGAGGAACTCATCATGAGATCCGTCAAGTGCGATGACATATTCAGGACCGACCTAGGGCCCGTAGTAAGCATACATACGGGCCCGGATCCATTCGGGGTAGCAGTGCTTCCCTGATCAGACTACACCAGGAGGTACCTCATTGAAGCTCCGGCGCATACTCACCATCTCCATCCTTCTGATTGCATCCATAAGCCTGGCTGCCTCAGCGAAGCTGGAGCTCTCCGGGGAGAGCGTCTGGCGGCTTGGCTATGGCAGCAGGTACTTCAGCGATTATGGCTGGAAGCTGGACCTGGGAGGCTTTCTGGCTTCGCAGGAGATAAGGCTCGACGTTGAGGGGGAAGTAACAGAGGGCCTTTCGCTCGAGGCGCATATAGACAACACCAAAGGGGACATATTCCAGCAGCTGACGGTGGGGCTCTCCTGGCGGGACCTCTGGGCCGAGGGGGGCAACATACAGTATTCGCCATACATCCAGTATATGGGCCAGCGCAAGTCGTCTATAATGGGGTTGTCATTCGGTTATGCAGCCGAATCGCTTGAGGTCAGGCTGACGGGCGGCAAGGCCTCGGGGGGGAAGGGAAGCAGGACGTTCAGGGGCATGGCCTCGGAAGAGGCCATATCATACGTCCCAAGCGGGCCCTACATGCCCACGAGGTCAGAAGAAGGGCTCAGCAGCTCGATCGAGGGGCTGTTAAGCGCCGTCAGCGGCGCAGATTTCGACCCCGAGCTCGACGAAGGGGGCATCATCTGGGAGGAGGGCTCGGCATCCGGGGCGCTGTCAGACTTCATGGCGCTGCACTCGCTTTCAGAGCTGGTATATGGTCCCGGTAACACAAGAGGCACCCTGGTGCCGGGCGAATTCTACCCGGAGTCATCTGTAGACGGGCTGTCGGGCATAAGCTACGCATACATCATATTGAGGGGAATGCCCGAGGACATAGCAAGGGGCATGCTGATGCGGCTGATAAGGCAGTACAACGAGAAAAACGCCCTTGCAGGCGGTGCAGCCCTCAAATACCCATATATTCCGGGCAGTCAGGCTGAAAGGGACTTCCTGTCCGCACTTGCGGCCGGATGGATGAGCCCGTCGAGCGCTTCGAAGGCCACGGGCGCCGTCCATGCAAAGATGGCGTTGGCGGATTTCGAAAGGGGCAGGAT
>JAGOKM010000042.1 GCA_017994615.1 Bacillota bacterium
CCTCTTCGCCTACTCGTAGCCCAGCTCGCAAATGGCGCTGTCCAGCTGCTCAGTGTTGGGGGCTACGCCGTGCCAGTTGCACTTGTTCTCCATGAAGGAGACGCCCTTGCCCTTCACCGTCTTGGCTAATATCACGCTCGGCCTACCCTTGAAAGCCTCTGCCTTTGCGAAGGCCTCCCTTATCGAGGCCATGTCGTGCCCGTCGCACCTTATGACGTTCCAGTTGAACGCCGCCCATTTGTCGGCCAGCGGCTCTATGTCCATGACGTCCTTGACGAGGCCGTCTATCTGCAATCCGTTCTGGTCAACTATCCCGCATAGGTTGTCCAGCTTGTAATGGGCGCCCGCCATGGCGGCCTCCCAGATCTGGCCCTCCTGCTGCTCTCCGTCGCCCATGAGGCAGTATACCCTGTGCGGCGTGCCGTCCATCTTGGCCGCCAGCGCCATGCCTACCGCGACTGACAGGCCCTGTCCGAGGGAGCCGCCCGAGACGTCGAAGCCAGGGGTCTTGTGCATGTAGGGGTGGCCCTGCAGGATGCTGCCGTATTTCCTCAGCGTCATGAGGTGCTTCTCGTCGAAGTACCCACAGTCGGCCAGCTGAACGTAAACTGCGGGGCACACATGCCCCTTCGACAGCACGAACCTGTCGCGGTTCGGGTCCTTCGGGTTCTTGGGATCGTGCCTCAGCACGTTGTTGTAGAGCACGGTGAGGATGTCCATCGAAGAAAGGGAGCCTCCGGTGTGGCCGGATCCTGCGGCGCAGAGCATCTTCAGCATCTTACCGCGCAGCTGCTTGGCCTTTTCGGCCAGCTGCGCATCATCAAGGTTCCTGAACATAGATCTACCTCCTCGGTGGAAAATGGCGTAGGTTGTGGTCAAGCTGGTGGTCTCCTGTCCTTACCGATTGATGGTTCCGCATCGGCGGCAGCTTCAACGACGCCAAGACCGTAGCAGATGGTGCGTGTCCCCACAGCGGGCTGCCTAATATATTTATAACCTTTCCTGGAGACGGCATGTGTCTTTTTTTGATGCCATTATGTTCGGAAAATGTGTCCTCGAAGTGCCCTACGATTCACGGCCTTTGCCCATAGCGTGATATGGAAACTCCAGTCCCGATGCGGTCAGATTATCGAGCCTGCACAAGAGGCAATGACATCCTCGACGTACGCCGTCCCTGCGACAAAACAGGCTGCGCTTGCAGCTTGAGCGGTGCTTACTGCTTTTTAGGGTGTATTTAAGCTTCCGTCGGGGCTCCCATCGTCCTTCCTGTCTCCGACGTCTGCCCTTTCCCCAGTAGTTCACATCGCAGTGGGCCTGCCTTACGTATGATATGCTTTTGTCAAGCACGTCACATTAGGAGGTCAAACCAATGAAGCTGGCCGGGATGCCGCGCATCTTGCTTTCCGAATACCCCACGCCGCTTGAGGAACTGAAGCGCTTCTCTGCTGCCTTGGGCGGCCCGAGGATACTCATGAAAAGGGACGACCTTATCGGTTTCGGCATGGGGGGCAACAAGGTCAGGAAGCTCGAATACATTATGGCGGACGCGATGGCGTCCGGCGCAGACGTTGTGATTACGACTGGCGGAGTGCAGACCAACCACGGGAGGCTTACCGCTGCGGCCGCAAGGAAGCTCGGCTTGCACCCAGTCCTCGTGCTTTCGGGCCAGAAACCTGACTCTTACAGGGGCAATCTGCTCCTGGACTACATTTACGGCGCCGAGGTCCACTTCGTCTCCCCCGACGACAGGCTCGGCCAGGAGGAAAGGGCCTTGAAGCTCAAGGAGGACGTCCAGAAGGAGATTGCGCGGATCAAGGAGGGTTATGAGGCAGAGGGGCGCAAGTGCTACGTAATCCCGCTGGGGGGTATGATGAGGGTTGCGACGGCGGGCTATCTGAACGGGATGCTCGAGACGTACGCACAGCTGGCCGAGATGGGCGAAAAGGTAAGGCACATGGTAGTCACGACCGGTTCTACCAGCACGACGAGCTCTTTGATCCTGGCAAACAAGGCCTTCAACACGGGGATAAAGGTCATAGGCATCAGCGTGTGGCAGCCGGCCGGAACCTGCAGGGAGGCAATACTCGAAGAGCTCAAGAAGGATATCGCTTACTACGGCTACGACGTCTGCATCGGCGGGGACGATTTCGAGATATTCGACGACTACATCGGAGCAGGGTACTCCAAACCCAGCAAGGAAGGCCTGGAGGCCATGAAGCTGATTGCCCGCACGGAAGCAATTATCGTCGACCATGCCTATACTGGCAAGGCGCTGGCGGGCCTGATCGACCTGGTAAAGAAGGGTCATTTCGGCGACGACGAGGCTGTGCTCTTCCTGCACACTGGCGGGGCTCCTGCAATATTCGCCCTAGAAAGGGACGCTTTCGAGGGGATCTTCTGGTAATCGGCCCGGGGTTGGCCACAGCTCGCGCAGCATGGAGCCTTACAAGGATGGCTAGGAAAAAAAGCAGGGGGTTTTCGAATGCTTACCGTCTACGACAGGAAGGCGGACTGCTGCGGCTGCACCGCCTGCAAGAGCATCTGTCCGACAGGTGCGATATCGATGGAGGCCGACCATGAAGGCTTCCTATATCCCAGGATCGACCCTCCCCTTTGCATAGACTGCGGCCTCTGCAGGAAGGTTTGCGCATTCCAGATGGGATACGATAAAAGCGGCAACTTCAGGGCGCCCGCTGTTTTCGCGGCCAAACACAGGTCCGATGAGGTTCGAAGGAGGAGCTCCTCAGGCGGCGCGTTCACGGCGGCATCGGGTCATATGCTCGCCAAAGGCGGCGTTGTATACGGCGCTGCGTTCGCCGAAGGGTTCAGGGTAGTCCACAGGAGGGCGGAGACTGCGGAGGGAAGGGACGCTTTCCGCGGGTCGAAGTATGCCCAGAGCGACCCTGAAAGGACGTTCATGGGCGTCAAGGACGACCTCGATGGCGGAAGGCAGGTCCTTTTCACCGGCACCCCATGCCAGTGCGCGGGGCTCAGAAGGTTTTTGGAAACGGCCGGGACGGACGCCTCGTCGCTTCTTGCCGTCGACATCATCTGTTACGGCACACCCAGCTACAAGCTTTTCAAGGACTTTATCGCTTACCTTGAGGAGGCGGAAGGTGAGAAGGTCGTCGACTTCAGGTTCAGGTCGAAGGAGAACGGCTGGGGAAGCACTGAGGCTGCGATCTTCGAGGGCGGCAGGGTTGACTTCAAATCGAGGAGGTCGCAGCTTTACAGGAAGCTGTTCTTCTCGAACCTTTGCCTCAGGCCGGCCTGCTACGAGTGCAGGTACACGAACCTGGCGCGGCCGTCCGACATGACGATGGCCGACTTCTGGGGCATTGAGGAAGTCCTGCCTGAATTCAGGGACGACCTGGGCGTGTCCCTCATACTGGTCAATACCGCCAAGGGAAGAGTAGCTTGCTCGGGAATGCTCGGCGATTTGGTCACAATCGAAAGCAGCGTAGAAGCATGCCTTGCCAAGCAGCCGGCCCTCAAGGCGCCGGCCACCATGAACCCTCTGAGGCAGGCATTCTGGGAGGACTACGGGAGGTCCGGGTTCAGATATGCGCTGGACAAGTATATCGGCATCGACAGCAGCGCCGCAAAAAAGCCTGCGGGCGGATAGCCGCAGGCAGAGCTCTTTTTCAGGTCGGTTTAACCCACTAGGGTTTACGTCAGACCACCTTAAGCTTTATGGAAGGGTTCTTGGCGATGGTGACCGATACGCTGCAGTGTTTCTTCACTATTTCAGCGAGCCTCTCCTTTGCCTCTTCGGTCTGGCACGGCCCTCCTTCGACGGTCATGGAGCATTCTATCCTGTCGCTGTATCTCACCTTGTCGTCAACCATGTAGAGAAGGCCGTTCACGCTGACCGCCTCGAATCCCACCCTCATCTTCTCCAGCACCTGCTTGGCCGTTATCGCGATGCAGCTCAACACGCCTACCAACAGATAGCTGATCGGATTCTCCGGTTTCTCTACGGGGCCCGTCTCGTTTGCAATGCTCATGCAGGACAGCCTGTCCAATCTAACCGTATAGTCATATATGTTCTTGGCCAATTCCGTCCCTCCGCTTCATCGACTGATGCATGGTCAATTCCCGGCCGTTGGAGCCGGCCTTCAATTCCTCAGCCTTGGGTCGAGCGCGTCTCTCAGCCCGTCTCCCACCAGGTTGAGGGACAAGGCGCTCAGGGCGATAGTAAGGCCCGGGAAGATTACAAGTGACGGATAGTATCTCATGAACTCCTTCCCGTCGGAGAGCATGGCCCCCAGCTCCGGGGCCGGCGGCTGCATCCCCAGGCCTATGTAACTCAAGGATGCGATGGTGAGTATGGTGCTGGCCAGGGACATCGTAGCCTGGACGATGATGAGGCCGAATGCGTTGGGCAGTATGTGGAAGGCTATTATCCCGGCGTCCGTGGTCCCATATGACTTGGCGGCTTCGATGTACTCCATGCCGACTATGTTGAGGATCGCCGACCGTGTCACCCTGGTGAAGCCGGGCACCTGCGCTATCGTGACCGCGATGATCAGGTTCTTCATGCCGGGTCCCAGCGACGCCGAGATTGCGATGGCCAGCAGGAGCAAGGGTATCCCCATGAACATGTCCAGCATCCTCATTATCACGTTGTCCAGCAATCCGCCGTAGTAGGCCGCGATGGAGCCGATGACCACAGAGATCGCAAGCGCCGCGGCGGTCGCCGTGAAGGCCAGCAGGAAGGAGTTCCTCGCCCCATAGATGATCCTTGCGAAGATGTCCCTGCCGTACTCGTCCGTCCCGAACCAGTGGGCAGCCGAGGGCGGCTGCAGCCTGATAGATGTGTTCTGGTTGATAGCCATCTCCTCGTAGTCTACTATCAGGTCGGCGAACACGGTGAAGAACAGTATGACGCAAAGCATGCCGAGGCCCAGAAGGGCCAGCTTGCTCTTTTTATAGCGCCTCCATACCTCAGCGAAACCGCTTTTACCTGGTTTAGCCTTCTTAGCCATTCGCCCTCACCCTTCTGGTCAGGTATTTCGCCTTTATCCTCGGGTCTATGTATGCGTAAGCGACGTCGACCGAAAGCATCATGACTATATACGTGAACGCCAGGAACAGCACCGAGGCCGTCGTCTGGGGTATGTCCTTCATCCTTATCGAGTTGATGGTGAGGCTCCCAACCCCCGGTATGCCGAACACGGCTTCTATCAGCACCGCGCCTCCGAGGAGGAAGCCGAAGTTTATCCCTATGACAGTGACTATGGGAAGCAGGGCGTTCCTGAATGCGTGCTTCATTACTATCGTCCGCTCGGGCGCGCCCTTTGCCCTGGCGGTCCTTATGTAGTCCTGCCTTATGATCTCCAGCATCGCAGAGCGCGTGAGCCTTATTATCGTCGCCGCCGTAGGAAGCGAGAGCGTAATTATCGGGAGTATGTAATGCTTCGCCGAATAGAGGCCTATGGAAGGGAGCCAGCCGAGCTTGACCGAGAAGATGAGTATGCCCATCAGCCCCAGCCAGAACTGCGGCATGGCAGCCATGAACATGGCCACCATGGTGCCTGTCATGTCGAACCATGAATACTGCCTCACCGCCGATATTATCCCTATCGGGATGCCGAGCAGCATTGCAAGCAGGATCGCCCCTATGGCCAGCTTCAATGTCGTGGGGAACCTGGAGAATATCTCGCCGAAGACAGGATTCCCCGATCGGTAGGACTTGCCGAAATCCCCCCGGACCACCCCTGCGATGTAGCTTAAGTACCTTACGAAGAAGGGCCTGTAATAGCCCAGCTCCTCGTTGAGCCTATGAATATCCTCCTGAGTCGCCATCGGGCCGAGTATCACAGACGCAGGGTCGCCGGGAGTCAGCGACATTATAGTGAACACGATGAACGACACTCCCAGGAGCACCGGGATCAGCAGCGCTATTCTCTTGAGGATGTATTTCTGCATGTTGCCTGCTCCTTGGAAAACATGTGCCGCTTTCTGGCCTTGCTGTGCCTTTTTCCGCTGCCGGCAAGGGGCGTTTGCGGCCCCCTGCCGGCATCTATGCTGGACCTAAATCCCCCGGGTCCATCTGAGCCCGAAGGTCGGAGCCGAGTTGGTTACCTGAGCCACTTCATGTCGATAACCCTTGCATAGCCTATCGAAGTGAACCTCGAGACTTCGAGGTTCTTGTTGTATGCGACGGGTATGACCTGGAAGTAGTGCGGGATGACCGAGGCATCCTCGTAGAGGGCCTTCTCGATGACTGCGTAAGCCTGCTTCCTCTTGACGGGGTCGATGATGGACTTTCCTTCGTCGAACGCCTTGTCAACCTCTGGTATGTTCATCCTGCCGAAGTTGAATCCTCCGATGCCCCTTGAATGGAAGGCGTTGGCCCAGAAGTCCACGTCGAATTCCATCGACATGTTTACTGTTGACATGTCGTAGTTGCCCTTCCTTACCTCGGCAAGCCAGGCGTTGGATTCCATCATGGATACCTTCACGTTGATGCCTATCTTCCTGAGCTGTTCCTGGACAAGTGTGGCAACTTTCCTGTAATACTCGTAGCCTATTATGAAGTTGATCTCCTGTCCCTTGTAGTTGGACTTCGCAAGGTATTCCTTCGCCTTCTCTAGGTTCTTCTCGACCGGCTTGTAGGCGCCTGCGTAGCCTCCAACCCTTTCGTCCCACAGGGCCTTTGATACAACTCCGAGCCCTTCGAGGGCCACGTCGACGATCTCCTGCTTGTCGACGGCATATGCCATGGCAAGCCTGAGGTTCTTGTCGTTCATCGGCGGCTTCTCAAGGTTGAACACCAAAAAGCCGCTGGCTATTGTGGGGGCCTTGTACAGGTTCAGCCTGCCGCTCTTGATTATCTCGGGCACCGCGATCGGGGGCATGGTGAACGTGAGGTCTATCTCCCCGGTCTCCGTCGCCATCAAAGCGGAGTTCGGGTCGGACAGGAACATGAATGTGGCGGTCTTGATCGGCGCCTTGCCTCCGTGCCAGTCGTCGAAGCGCTCCAGGACAATCTTCTGTCCGGCGTCCCACCTGACGAACTTGTAGGGGCCGGTGCCGACGGGGTTCCTCTGGTACTTGTCGCCATATGCGAGTACGGCCTTCTCGTTCATTATCGGCACGTTGGCCGCGACCGACAGCAGGAACGGGACGTACGGCTTCTCAAGGGTTATGACCGCCGTGTACTTGTCCTTCGCCGTCACGCTTTTGATTATGGCCGTGAATGTCGCCATTACGGTCGACTTCTTGGCCCTTTCCATCGAGTAGATGATGTCGTTTGCGGTCAGTTCCTCGCCGTTGTGGAATTTTACGCCCTTCTTCAGGTAGAAGGTATAGGTCGTGCCGTCGCTGGAAAGCTCATACTTGTCTATCAGCACGTTCTCGTACTTTCCCTGGTAGAAGTACATGAGGCAGTCGAAGATGTTGGCTCGCACCACCCTGTCTACTATCATGTTGCTGTTGTGCGGGTCCAGCGTGTTCAGGTCCGTCGTCGGAATCGCCATGGTCACGCTGTCCTTCGCGGCAAGCGCCATGGACGACACCGCTGCGAACATCGCGACGATAAGGACAGCCGTCAAGGCGAGTTTCATGTTTGCCTTCATTGTGTTCTTCCTCTCTTTCTTCCTGGTCTCTTGGCCACGCTCGGACGGAACCACATCATCCGTCCACTTCTCCTGCGTATATGCGATCATTGATAACACTGCACGAAATGTCCGTCAGATACCTCCCTCAAGGGTATCTGCCTGCCCAGGCACTGCTCCCCCGCAAAGGGGCACCTCGGCGCGAACCTGCATCCAGGCGGAGGGTTGATGGGCGAGGTTATCTCGCCTTTGATCACTTTCCTCTTTTCGCCTGGGGCCTTCAGGACCGGCGTCGGCACCGCGTTCAGAAGGGCCTTGGTGTATGGATGCAGGGGGTTTTCGAAAAGCTCCTTAGTCGGCGCCTTCTCCACGCACTGCCCCAGGTACATCACCATGATCTCGTCTGAGATGTGCTTCACTACGGCGAGGTTGTGGGTGATGAACATGTAGGTGAGCCCCATGCGCTCCTGTATGTCCATCATCAGGTTCAATATCTGGGCCTGTATGCTCACGTCCAGGGCGCTGACCGGCTCGTCGCAGACTATGAACTCCGGATTCAGCGCCAGCGCCCTTGCGATCCCTATCCTCTGCCTCCTGCCCCCGTCCAGCTCATGAGGGTAAAGGTACTCTATCCTCTCGGCCAGCCCTGCCGTCTCCATGAGCTCGGCGACCCTTCTGTCGAGCTGCTCTCTGTTCGAGAAGACCTTGTTCACCTTTAAGGGCTGGGCGATCAACTCGTGGACCGTCATCCTCGGGTTCAAGGATGCGTAAGGGTCCTGGAATATTATCTGCAGCCTTCTTCTCATGGCCCGCATCTGTCTGGGGTCCAACGCAAGAAGGTCCTGCCCGTCGAATATGACTTCCCCCGACGTGGCGCCAAGGAGCCTCAATATCACCCTGCCGAGTGTGGACTTACCGCAGCCGGATTCGCCTACTACGCCCAGCGTGCGGCCCTTATCTATCGTGAAGCTCACGTCGTCAACGGCATGTAGGCTCCCCGAGTTCACCGGGAAGTACTTCTTCAGGTTCTTCACTTCCAAAAGCGGTCTGCTCATCTCTCGACGTCCTGCTTTGCTAGTGAGAATAGGTGGCACTTTATCCTATGTCCCCCGGTCGTGTAGTCGGAGGGCGCGACCCTTTCGCAGATATCCATTTTCTTGGGGCAGCGCGGATGGAATTTGCAGCCGGCGGGAAGGTCGGTCGGGTCGGGCATCAGGCCGTCTATCGGCTTCAACCTGTCGGTGTCCACCTCAAGGTTGGGTACGGAATCGAACAGGCCCACCGTATACGGGTGATGGTCCTTCGACTCATATATGTCCAGGGCGGAGCCCATCTCTATGATCTCCCCTGCGTACATGATGGCTACGAAGTCGCATATCTCGGCTACTATGCCTAGGTCGTGGGTGATGAGGATTATCGAGGTGTCGAGCTTCCTTTTCAGCTCCTCCATCATCTCGATGATCTGGGCTTGGATCGTCACATCGAGCGCGGTCGTGGGTTCGTCGGCCAGGAGGAGCATCGGGTCGCACGCAAGGGCTATGGCAATCACAACCCTCTGCTTCATGCCTCCGCTGAACTGGTGCGGGTATTCGTTCTTCCTGGATGCGGGTATCCCGACGAGTTCAAGTATCTCCGAGACCCTCGCCTGGACTTCCTTCGGCTTCAGGTCCTTGTGGAGCGATATGGCCTCGGCTATCTGGTCGCCTATCGAAAGGACAGGGTTAAGGCTTGTCATGGGGTCCTGGAATATCATGGATATCATGCCGCCCCTGATGAGGCGCATCTCGGCTTCTGACACCCGCGTGATGTCCTTGCCGTCGAATATGATGGAGCCTCCGGTAATCTTCCCTGTCAGCTCGGGGAGTATCCTCATTATGCTAAGGGCGGTCGTCGTCTTGCCCGCCCCTGTCTCTCCGACGATGCCGAGGGTCTTGCCCCTGGCAAGCGAGAAGCTTATTCCGTTGACGGCCCTGACGGTCTCTTCGTTGCTGGTATAGGTCACGTACAGGTCCTTGACTTCGAGTATCTCGTTCATCGCCCAACCCACTTTGCTGCTATGCCGACCGGCGCCTTCGGTCAGGCCTCAGGACCGTCCCCGTCTAGCCGCCCAATTGCCCCGCATAGTTTCCAATAATTGCCGTTCTACCTGTTTAACGCACGTTCTCTGTTGCGCGACACAGTTATTATATCCTAAGTGTACGTCGGTTAGAATATGCCTTATTCGTCATAATGTTCACAATCAAAGCGCCGGTTCTTTCCTTGCTGCTTCGGTTTCCCGACCACTATTATACACGAACGTATGGAGTATGGTTTGAATTTCAAAGTTTTATTGGCATCCCTGGTCAAAGGATTGGGCGGTCATTTCCTTGAACCCCGTGGGCATATTAAAGGCGGATGCAGCTTAACTGCCTCCGCCTCGGGGGATTTCCCCAAATCGATGTCATCTTCAGAACCGCAAAGCCGGAGGGGCGGATGGCCGCCGCCCGTCATAGGCCTATGTCGGAAGCCACCGCCCGCATCCCTAGGATGCACTCCTCTATCAGGCTGTCCAGCTCGATTTCCAGGTCTTCGCACCCCTTCAGGATCACTTCCCTGTTCACGCTGGCAGCGAAGCTCTTGTCCTTGAACTTCTTCTTCACGCTCTTCGCCTCCATGTCCATCACGGACCTGGACGGGCGCATGAGGGCCGCGGCGCCGATGAGCCCGATCAGCTCGTCAGCCGCGAAGAGCACCTTCTCCATGTGCTTTTCTGGCTTTGCGTCCACGCAGATGCCATGCCCGTGGCTGATCACCGAATGTATGAAAGCTTCGTCGTATCCGGCGGCCCTTAGCATCTCAGGCGCCTTCTTGCAGTGCTCATCGGGGTACATCTCGTAGTCTATGTCATGGAGGAGCCCGACGGCTCCCCAATACTCGACGTCCTCGCCTGCTTTGGCGGCGAAATGCCTCATGACCGCCTCTACTGCTAAGGCGTGCTTGAGCAG
>JAGOKM010000043.1 GCA_017994615.1 Bacillota bacterium
ACCTTAGGGAGAGGGCAAGGTCCCTCCTGATGGGCTTCAAGGGCGAGACCTACGCATTCGGGCTCGGCGTGCTGGAGGAGGCGGGCACCTACGCGAAGGAATTCGGGGACAGCTGCCTGGTCGTGGCCAACTCGGGCGCATGGTTCAAGCCGGTCGTGGACAGGATACTCTCGTCACTCCAGAGCCATGGCATCGCCCTGGCAGGCGGCAGGCTCGTGCCAGATGCGGCTCCGAACGCCCCCCGCGAGGACGTCTACAGGATCACTACCTACATACTGCAGCACAGGCCCAAGTGCCTCATGGCCGTGGGCGGTGGAAGCACCATCGACGCGGTCAAGGCGGCGAACGTGTTAGCGTCCCTGGGGCGCTGGGAGCCGGAGATAGAACCTTACTTCGGCACGGGCCAGGTGTCGGCGATGCTGGCGAAGCACGGGGCGAAGCTTCTGCCCATGATAGCGGTTCAGTCCGCCGCCAGCTCGGGCGCGCACCTCACAAAATACTCGAACATAACAGACCCCGTGGCAGGGCAGAAGAAGCTCATAGTAGACGAGGCGATAGTGCCGCACAGGTCGGTGTTCGACTATGAGGTGACGAAATCGGTGCCGGTCGGCATGACGGTAGACGGAGCGCTAGACGGGATAAGCCACAGCCTCGAGGTGTTCTACGGAGCCAAGGAGGACAAGTACGAGCTGTGCCGCCAGATCGCCGAAGTCGGCATAGAGCTTGCAGTGGCGAACGTCGAGAAAGCGGTCAAGGACCCGAACGACGCCTCCGCGAGGGAGGCGCTGGGCCTTGCCACCGACATCGGAGGCTACGCCATAATGGTGGGGGGCACCAACGGGGCGCACCTTACCAGCTTCTCGCTTGTCGACATAGCCAGCCACGGCAGGGGAGTGGCGCTGATGAACCCGTATTACACGGTCTTCTTCGCGCCGGCCATACAGGACCAGCTGAGGGTTGTGGGCAGGATCTACAAGAAGTACGGCTACATGGAAGAGGACCTCGACGCTCTAAGCGGCAGGGAGCTGGGAGAAGCCGTCGCCAAGGCCATGATGGCCCTGGGAAGGAAGCTGAACTTCCCGACGACGCTGGCAGAGCTTCCGGGCTTCACCCAGGCCCACATCGACAGGGCGCTTGTAGCTGCCAAGAACCCGCAGCTCGACATGAAGCTGAAGAACATGCCGGTGCCGCTGGACGCCTCCAGCGTGGACGAGTACATGGGGCCTATACTGCAGGCGGCGGCGACGGGGGACCTGAGCCTGATAAAGAACATGAAGTAGCCGAAATCCAAGGGAAACAGAGGACCGGGAGCCATCCATTTGGCATCCCGGTCCTTCTTCACGTTTTGACTGGCCATGGATCAGTGGGGGAGCCTCTTTACTTCGCACCCTGCCAGCTGTTCGAAGAACTGCACTATGGCCGAATGGTCGTCGCTTCCGTGCCCTTGCACCTTCATCGCCTGCATGATCTGGGCGACGAGCCCGGTAAGCGGAAGGGGCGCCCCGATCTCCTTGCCGGTCTGGAGCGCATTTGCGATGTCCTTGATGTGCAGGTCGATCCTGAAGCCGGGCTTGAAGTTGCGGTCGAGCACCATGGGGGTCTTGGCGTTCATGACGTTGCTGCCGGCCAGCCCGCCCTTGATGGCGTCGAAGATCGCCTCTGGGTCGACTCCGGCCTTCGTCCCAAGGACGAGGGCCTCGCCGAGGGCTGCGATGTTGAGCATGACTATGATCTGGTTGCAAAGCTTCACGGTGTTGCCGGCTCCGATTGAACCGACAAGGACGACCGACTTGCCCATAACCTTCATGAGCTCGTAGTTCTCTTCGAAGTCGGCCTTGTCGCCGCCTACCATTATCGACAGGGTTGCGTTGATTGCGCCTGGCTGTCCGCCGCTTACCGGGGCATCCAACATCCTTACCCCCTTGGCTTTGGCCGCGTCGTGGACCTCCTTGGCCGCCGAGGGGGCTATGGAACTCATGTCGATGATGATTGAGCCTTTCCTTGCGCCTTCGAGGATCCCGTTCGGACCCATGACGACCTGCTTGACCTGAGGCGAATCAGGCAGCATGGTGATTATCCTGTCTACCTGCCTTGCCACTTCTGCGGGGGTCTTGGCCGCCTTCGCGCCCTCTGCTACCATCTCGTCCACCGCCGCCTGGATTACGTCGCACACTATCGCCCCGTAACCTGCCTTCATGAGGTTCTTGCACATGGGCTTGCCCATTATGCCTAAGCCGATGAAACCGATAGTCTCCATTAACCCGACCTCCTCGATTGGTAATAACATAAGAATTATACCATCTAATGCAGCCACTATCCTCCGGCATGGGGATTAGAATGGCAATATGCTGGGATTCTGACGGGTATAAAATGCATAATAGTTCAGATTGGAACGGATGGGCAGCAGCCTTGGCCTCTGGACAGGATAGAAAATGCTGTTAAACTGCGGCAAATTTGGCAATGTCGGATGACCCGCCGGCCGACAGGGCGCCGGCAACGGTGTCGTGATTCATATTCACGGCTACAGGTCGTCCTTGTGGACTATAGAGTAGATCTCGTCCAGCAGGCGTCCGGCGAAATCCGTCAGCTTATCCTGAGGCATGTCGATTTCAGCCTGCGAGCAGATATAGGCTTTGACGGCATCGCTTACGATCTCTCGAAGGTCCATGTCCAGGTGCGATGCGCCCCAGTAACCGCCCTCCAGCTTCGAAGCCACGAACCCCTTCTTAAGGAAGTACAGCGTGCGGCAGAGGTTCAATATGACGGTCACGGGGTCCTTGAGCACCTGTTCCCTCGCATCTTCGATGTCATACATTAGGGCGTCGATGAAATAGGCCCTCGGGATGCTTCCGAAGACCTCCTCTATCTGCTTGCCGAACAGCCTCACCCCCCTCTTCTTCACTACCGCGAGATGGGCTGCAAGGTCCCTGTCGGTGGTGCCGCCGCATACATAGCCCTTGTCGTTCTCGTAGCGCTGCTTATGTTCGGGAGAATAGTGCAGTTCGAAGGGCATCGGGTGGATGAAGGGCTTGACGTTCCTCTCAAGGATTACGCTCATTTCCAGCCCCTTCTCCGGAAGAGGGCCTACTTCAAGTATCTCATCGATCAGGGCACGCTTCGCCTTGAAGTCCATAGGCTCTTTTACGATCGCTATGAGGTCTATGTCGCTCTTCGGCGTGAAGCAGCCCATGGCCAGCGAACCATGGAGATAGAGCCCAACGAGATTGCCCCCGAGGCTCTCCTTGAATCGCGAGACTATGTCGACCAGCAGCTTTTCGGTATCCATCCAACCACCGCCAATCATGAAAGGAAGTCGTCGGAAAGGCCATTAAGCCATTGTTTCGTAACATGGTACAGCCCTTTGAATCTATAGTAGTATATTTCTTCCGCTGAAATAATGCACTCTATTTGTATGTCCTCGTAAACGGCCGGCAATCGAAAAGGCAGGGAAGGCCTCCACCCTCCCTGCCATTTATGCTAGGCATGGCATCCTATCCTATGCGAAATCACTCGTCAATCATCGCAAGCAGGTTCTCTACCTTGCCCTTAAGCTCCTTGAGCTCCTCTGCAGGAAGCTTCATGCAGGCAGCCATCCTGCCTGGCACTTCAAGCGCCTTACTCCTGAGGTCCTTCCCCTTTCGAGTGAGGCTAATCATGACGGTCCTTTCGTCTTTCAAGCTGCGTCGCCTTTCCAGCAGGCCTGATGCCTCCATCGACTTCAGCAGAGGGGTGAGCGTGCCCGAATCAAGACGCAGCTTCCTTCCGATCTCATTGACGCTAAGCCCGTCTTTCTCCCATAACACCATCATCGTGATGTACTGCGTGTACGTCAAACCCAAAGGTTCCAGGAACTGCCTGTATCTCCTGGTTATAGACCTTGAGAGCGCATATAGGGGGAAACAGAGCTGATTGTCTATAAGGAGCATTTCGTCTTTCATCGTTGCCTCCTATGCATGCATCTTCACCGTTCAGCCCAGAAGCTCGGCTATCTTTGCTTCAAGCGCATGGGGCTTGGTAGTGGGGGAGTACCTGCCTATTACTTTGCCCTCCCTGTCTACCAGGAACTTCGTGAAGTTCCACCTTATGTTGTCTCCGGAAAGGCTCTGCTTCAGCTCCTCAAGCCTCTTCTTGAACTTGGGCATTTCCTCGTCTTCTATCTCGGGCCCCGCTTCCTTCTTGAGGTAGGCGAAAAGGGGCTCCTCGTGCTTTCCGTTTACGTCCACCTTGGCGAACTGGGTGAACTTCACGCCGAAGTTGACCTGGCAGAACTCGGCAATCTCGTCGTTGGTGCCCGGCGCCTGGCCCAGGAACTGGTTGCTCGGGAAATCAAGGATCTCAAGCCCCTTTTCGTGGTACTTTGCGTAAATCTCCTGAAGCGCCTTGTACTGGGGAGTGAATCCGCACTTCGTGGCGGTGTTCAATATCAGAAGCACCTTCCCTTTGAACCGGGAGAGGGGCACGTCGTTCATCTTCCCGTCCTTGACCGTGAAATCATATATGTTCATGTAGGGCACCTCCTGCTAGGAATATATTGGATACAATTAAATTATATACAATATTAAATCCATGTCAAGGATGAGGACAGCCGGGGCCCGATGGAGGCCCCGGCGACAGATGCATGCGCCTTGGATAGGGACTGGTTTAAGGCTGGGAGAATTCCTTCATATATCTTTCGTACTGGTCGGCGTTCATCTGGATGCGCCTGTTGACGATCCTGATGATCCCTTCGCTGGTGAGCTCGTTCAGAATCCTGCTGACCGTTACCCTGGCAGCCCCTACTATTACGCCCAGCTCATAGTGCGTATACCTTACTTTGAGGTCATACCATCCCGGGTCGGCCGGAAGGCCCTTGTCGACAGCTGAGCACAGCAGGCGCAGTATCCTCTCCTTGCAAGGGTTGAAAGTAATGTTCTCGATCTCATAGCGCATGATGAGTATCTTATGGGCCAGGCATCTTATGAAAGCGTCCTGGAAAAGCTTGCTCCCGTCAAGAAGCGCCCTGCATCTGTCCGGGGCTATCTTGTAAAGCACCGTATCTACTTCTGTGGCCGAATAAAGGCCGGTTTTCCTGCCCAGGTAGAATGCCATCTCGCCGAAGAGCCAGCCGTCTGTGAGGGTATACAGCACCTTCTCCAGTCCGTCCGCGTTCGCCATGTAGTGCCTCGTCCGCCCTGACTTTATGTAGAATACTCCGTTGAAGTCTGAGCCTGGTTCCGAGAAAGTGGTCCGCGCCGGATAGAAGAACCTGGTCGAGTTCTTCTCGATCAGCCTGTCGAGCTCTTCATTGTAGATCGTTGGTAAAGTCAGGCTGGTGTTTGGCAAGGGCACTTGATCCACCTCCATAGATACATATTAGTTTGTAAGGCGAGGCAATTCAAACATGAGGGGCAAATTGCTGGGCAGCGGATCCGTTCCGACACAGAAACAACAGGTAGATGGCAATTGTAACCCAGGATACAAATCATGTTTCTATACAGACAGGGGCCATTTCAAGGGATATAGTTCGAATCAAGGACGATAATCTTTCGGAGGTAATGACAATGATCAAGCCGGCCGGCTCCTGGGTCGCCATGCCTACTCCGTTTAACTCGGACGATACGGTCGATTTCGGCGGTTTCAAGACTTTGATAGACAGGCAGATAAAGTACGGTACTTCCTTGCTCTTCGTGCTGGGCTCCTGCGGTGAGACGACACTTCTCACCCTGGAGGAGAAGAAGCAGATAGTCAAGGAAGTAATAAAGATGACAAAGGGCAGGATCCCGGTCTTCTTCAACGCTTCAGCCCCAACGACGGGGCAGAGCGTTGATTTCGCAAGGTTCTGCGAAGCCGAGGGCGCAGACGGCGTGATCTTCACGGTCCCTCCCTATGTGCTCATCCCGCAGAACGCCGCCTTCGAGCACCTGAACACCTGCATGGCCGCAACGAAGCTTCCCTGCGGCATATATAACAACCCGTCGAGGATCGGAGTCCACGTAGAGCCCGAGACCATAGCCAGGCTTTCCGAGAACAACCCGAACTTCATAGTGGACAAGGAAGCCATGCCTCAGGTAAAGCAGCTTGTCGAAGTGAGGAGGAAGTGCGGGGACAAGATCAACGTGCTCTGCTGCGACTATCCGAACTACTCGATAGTGCTCCCCACCCTTGCCGTGGGCGGCAACGGCACCGCCAACATAGGCGGCAACATCATCCCAGAGGAGATGGCCACAATATCAAGGTACTGGGACGATTATGAGAAGATGGTCCGAAGCCGCGAATTGTACTTCAAGTATTTCCCCCTCCTTACCGCCCTTTACTGGTTCTCCAATCCCATCGTGGTCAAAGCCGCGCTTAAAATACTAGGACTGCCTGCCGGCCCGCTCAGAAAGCCGTACCTGGACCTTACAGGTCCGAAATATGACGAGCTGGAAGGGATAATGAAGGACCTGGGAGTCTGCGCAAAGTATTCGGTGAAGTAGAAAAGCCATCAAGTGCGACGAGAAGAGGAAACGAAACGTCGAAGAACATAATATAGGAAAGCGAAGGAGGCAGACCGAATGAAGAAGACGGCAATGCGCATCGCCCTCGCAATCACGCTGGTGTTCCTGATGATGTTCTCCGCCACGGCGGCGGCTCCTAAGTTCCTCACGATATCGACCGGGCCCGTAGGGGGTGAATGGTACATCCTCGGCGGCATACTTTCCGAACTGCTGAAGCCGGTCCTGCCGGAAACGAAGGTAAGTTCAACCACAGGCGGCGGCGTCGCCAATTTGAGCACAGTGGCTTCAGGCAAGAGCGACATAGGCACTACGCAGGACCAGCTGCTGTTCGACGCACGAAACGGAACCACTGACTTCGCTTCAGGCAAGCTGACCAACGTGGTCGGGCTCTGCTACCTTGCGGACATCTACATGAGCGTGTTCCTCGTAAGGGAGGACTACCAGATCAGCTCTTTGGAGGACCTCGCGGCGAAGAAGCTGGGCATGAGGATCCTTACCGCGCCTACAGGCTCCACGCCTTCCAGGGCGGCCACAAGGATGCTGGCTGAATACGGTGTGACACCGGACCTTCTGAAGTCATGGGGAGGCAGCCTCAGCTACGTGGCATATGCGGATGCAAGCTCGATGATCAGGGACGGCCATGCCGACGCCTACGTCGGGCCGATTATGCCAGCGATAATCGAACTCACCGTTTCCCGCAAGATGAAGATGCTGCCGGTCAAGGAAGCCGTGCTCAAGGCCATGACCGAGAAGTACTCCTATGGCCAGGCGACGATACCGGCAGGCGCATATGATTTCGTCAAGGCGAACACGCCCGTAATGACAGAATCGCCGATCCTGGTAGTAAGGGACGATGTCGACGCCGACACCGTATATCTCATAACTAAGGCGATTTACGAGAACCCCGACAAGATCAGGGGCGCCGGCGCGACATATGCCAAGTTCGACCCCAAATCCATGGCCAAGATCTCCGGCGGTCCTATACATCCCGGCGCGCTCAGGTTCTACAAGGAAGTCGGACTGGTAAAGTAACGCTTCATAGAGCCGGGAGGGCGAGACTCGCCCTCCCGGCATGATTTCGGGGGTACGAGCCATGAAGGAGAACAAGGCTTTAAAATACATCATAGCCGCACTTTCTGTGGCCTATGTGGCCTTCCATATGTACACCGCGGCCTACGGCACTTTCGTGCCACAGCTACAAAGGCCTTTGCACCTTGCCTTCGCAGTGGTGATCGGATTCCTTTGCTATCCGATGGCGCAGAAGAAGGATTTCCGCTGGCTCGATGCCATCCTGGCCATTGTCTCGCTTTTCGCCTTCGGCTACATGGCGTTCAAGTACCAGGAAGTATCGATGAGGCAATCCATGGTCACCCCGCTTTCCACCCTGGACATAATAGTCGGCGGGATTGTCATAGCCCTGCTGCTTGAGCTGACCAGGAGGGCCGTGGGTTGGGTAATGAGCGTCATCGCCATCATATTCCTTGCATATACGGTCTTCGGGCCATATATGCCGTCGCTGATATCGCACAGGGGCTATGGCTTAGTGGATATAATCGATTACCAGGTCTTCGGCCTGGACGGGATATATTCGATCCCTCTTAGCATCTCTGCCACGTACATCGTCCTTTTCATCATATTGGGCACCTTGATGGAGTTCACGGGAGCCGGCGATGTGATAATGGACATCGGGAAGGCTGTAGCGGGCGGCTTCAGGGGAGGCCCGGCGAAAGTGGCGACCATCTCCTCCGCGCTGTTCGGCTCTATCTCGGGCAGCGCCGCGGCCAACGTCTACGCAACAGGGACTTTCACCATCCCGATGATGAAGAAGATCGGCTACACGCCGTCGTTTTCAGGTGCAGTCGAGGCTGTGGCTTCCACCGGGGGCCAGATAATGCCCCCCATCATGGGAGCCGCCGCATTCCTGATGGCGGAGCTTCTGGGGATACCGTACATACAGATCTGCAAAGCCGCACTAATACCCGCCCTTCTTTACTATATCTCACTGTTCATCGTACTTGACTTCGAGGCTGCAAGGACGGGCATCAGGGGACTGGAGAAGAAGGAGCTTCCCAAGTGGAAGGACATCCTTCCCAGGCTGTACCTCATGCTGCCTCTTGTGGTCCTGGTCGCAATACTGATGATGGGATACACCCCTTTCAGGTCGGCCTACTATGCCATAATACTGACTTTCATCCTCAGCTTCTTCAGCAGGAAGACAAGGTTCACCTTCGCATCGTTCCTTGACGCCATAATCATATCCGCAAAACGTACAGTCATGATCGCCGCAGCGTGCGGAGCGGCCGGGATTGTGATAGGGGTGATCACTCTTACGGGGATAGGGTTGTCCCTCTCAAGCGTGATACTTTCGCTTTCAGGCGGCGTAAGGATATTCGCCCTTCTGCTTGTTATGGTCTCGTCGATAATAATGGGGATGGGTACTCCGACGACGGTGGCCTACATTGTCGTATCCACGCTGTCCGTGCCGATTATGAAGGAGCTAGGATACGCCGCACTTCCTGCGCATCTTTTCGTGTTCTACTTCGCGGTGCTCTCGATGATCACGCCCCCGGTGGCGCTTGCCGCCTATGCCGCTGCCGATATAGCCAAGGAAAGTTCGATGAAGATAGGTTTCACAGCCATGCGGATAGGGGCAATAGTCTTCACCATACCGTTCATCTTCCTGCAGGACCAGGCCCTGTTGATGGACGGGCCGGCCCTCATGATAGCATTCAGGTTCATAATGGCGGTACTTTCCGCGGTGGCTTTCGCAGGTGCTGCTACGGGCTGGTTCGGAAAGAACATGAACCTGATCGGCAGGGCGATCCTGCTTGTCGCATTCGGCCTGATCATATCGCCCGAAGTCATAACGACATTCATCGGGACCGGGGTGCTGGCGGCCATGTGGTTCCTCAAGGGCATGTTCGCAGTCAGTAAACAACCGGGCATGCAGGCGTCGGCCTGATAGGCCCTTTATGGAGGTAAGCTTATGGAGTACAGGGCTTTGGAGGGCGCGGTGCCCATGGTGCTGCATATGGAAGCCGGCAAGGACGTCTTTGCCGGACTAAGGGAGTTCTTCCTTGAAGGCGGCTTCAAGGAAGTCGTAATAACGGGCTGCGCCGGATCCCTCGAAAGGGCGGTGGCCAATTATCCAAGGGATATGACGTTGCCTCCTGTAGTTGAGCACATAGTCATGAGCGGGGCATACGAGGTATGCACGCTTAACGGCAATGTAATATGGGATGAGGGCAAGCCTAAAGTACACATCCACGGCTCGTTCGCGGAGAAGGGCCTTAAAGTATATGGCGGCGCCATAGGTGACGGCACCAGGATATTCAAATCCGCGGATTTCTTCCTTCTGACGTACAAATAAGCTGTACGCAAAGAAAAGGCCGGCTGTGCCATCCTGCCGCAGCCGGCCTTTTCCTATGGTTTCTGCATTCCTTAAGGTATATACTGCCCTATCTTCCTTCCTGAGTACTTGACCACCACTTTCTTTATCCAGCAGAGCTCCTCGCCGGCATCAGGGATGCCTTGCTTGACCAGTATATGTGGGACGAACGTGTCTGAGGAGAACTGGCTGATGTTGAACGAACCGCCATATTCGCCTGTCATGAGAGCGTCGTTCATTTCGAAAGTAGCTACACCCGCATCTATCGTGAGCCGAAATACATTCAGGTCCGCATTCCTTATACCGGGCACGTTAATAGCCGAATCCAATTTGCTAGAGTTGTCATATAATTCGAACGCGCCGTTGGTGCTGCCGATGTTTACAAGGCTGCATTTGACGCCTTCTTCGGAAGGGTGAGAGCTTATGCCAAGGTACATGAGCAGTTGTTCCAGTAC
>JAGOKM010000044.1 GCA_017994615.1 Bacillota bacterium
GCAAGGGGTGTGGGCGACAGGATAAAAGGCGTAAGGCTCGACACACCAGGGGCGCGCATACGCGTGACAGGCTGCCTCGGCCGAGAAAACAGGGCCCGCCTTGACCAGGCAGGCTTCAAGCATGTTCAGATACTGGTATCAGGCGGTCTCAATCCAGACAGGGTGAGGCTGCTTGCCGAAGCGGGAGCGGATTCGTTCGGGGTAGGAAGCTACATTTCGGCGGCGAAGCCGATTGATATGACCATGGACCTTAAGGAAGTGGGAGGGCGTCCTGTAGCCAAGAGGGGGAGGATCCCCGGCAGGATAGAGAACCCTAAGTTAGTAAGGTTCATCTGAGAGTTCGGAGGTATGGCAATGGCGGAAAGACTGCTTGAGGTGCAGGACCTCAGGACCTACTTCTACACCGAGGACGGTGTGGTAAAAGCCGTGGACGGCATCAGCTTCTCCCTGGACAAGGGCAAGACGCTGGGCATAGTCGGCGAATCGGGCTGCGGCAAGAGCGTTACGTCTCTATCGGTAATGCGCCTCATCGCAAGCCCGCCCGGCAAGATCGTTTCGGGCAGGATATTCTTCGAGGGTGATGACCTGCTGCAAAAGAGCGAGAAGGAGATGCGCAGCGTGCGCGGCAACGACATCTCCATGATCTTCCAGGAGCCTATGACAAGCCTCAACCCCGTATTCACGATAGGCGACCAGATCTGCGAAGCCATACTCCTTCACCAGAAGGTGAACAAGAAGCAGGCAAGGCAGCAGGCGATAGACCTTCTGAAGAAGGTAGGCATACCCTCGGCGGAGAGAAGGATAGACGACTATCCCCACCAGATGTCCGGAGGCATGCGCCAGAGGGTCATGATTGCCATGGCCCTTTCTTGCAACTCCAAGCTGCTAATCGCGGACGAGCCCACCACGGCCCTGGACGTTACGATACAGGCGCAGATACTTGACCTCATGAAGAAGGTCAGGACCGACTTCAACGCTTCCATCATGCTTATTACGCATGACCTGGGCGTCGTGGCCGACCTCGCAGACGATGTGATAGTGATGTACGCCGGCAAGATCGTCGAGAAGGCGGCAGTCCGCAAGATATACAAGAATCCGCAGCATCCTTACACAAAAGGGCTTCTAGGCTCAATCCCGAAGCTAAACGAGGCCAAGGAACGCCTGGCGGTCATCGAAGGCACCGTGCCGAACCCATTCTGCATGCCAGAAGGCTGCAGGTTCAACCCGCGATGCAAGTATGCTAAGGAGATATGCCTCGCAAAGGAGCCGCCGCTTATGAAAGTGGAGGATGCCCATGAGGTGGCATGCTGGATGGTTACCGATTACAAGGACGTTGCGCCCGGCGGCAAGGAGGCATAGACATGTCCACGACACCTTTATTGCAGGTAGACAACCTGGTCAAGCATTTCCCCATAACCAGGGGGGTATTGAGGAAGAAGCAGGTGGCGGCCGTAAGGGCCGTCGACGGAATATCGTTCTACGTCAACAAGGGAGAGACCCTTGGCCTGGTCGGAGAATCTGGATGCGGGAAGTCGACTACGGGCAAGGTGATAATTAGGCTTGAGGAGCCTACTTCTGGCAAGGCGGTCTTCGACGGGAAGGACGTTTTCTCGCTGTCCAGGGAGCGAATGAGGGAGATCAGGCGGCAGCTGCAGATGGTCTTCCAGGATCCGTATGCGTCGCTGAATCCCAGGATGCAGGTCGGGGAGATCATCGCCGAACCTCTCATAGTACATGACCTGGCCAAGGGCAAGGCCAGGGAGGACAGGGTGGTGGAGCTGCTGGAGACGGTCGGCCTGAACGCAACGCACGCCAGAAGGTATCCACACGAGTTCTCGGGCGGCCAGAGGCAGAGGATAGGCGTGGCAAGAGCGCTTGCAGTCGACCCGCAGATGATAATCTGCGACGAGCCGGTCTCAGCACTGGACGTGTCCATACAGGCGCAGGTCATCAACCTCCTGCAGGACCTGCAGAGGAAAATGGGCCTCACTTACCTGTTCATAGCTCACGACCTCTCCGTTGTGAAGCATATCTCCAACAGAGTCGCAGTCATGTACCTCGGCAAGATAGTCGAGATGGCATCCAAGGAAGCGCTGTTCGCCTCCCCGAAGCATCCATACACCGAGGCGCTTTTGTCTGCGATACCAGTGCCGGACCCAGATTTCGAGAAGAGCCGCATAATCCTGGAAGGCGACGTCCCATCTCCCATATCGCCGCCTTCGGGCTGCAGGTTCCACACGCGCTGCAGGTATGCCGTCGACATATGCAAAGTCGAGGAGCCTGAGTTCATAGACCTGGGCGGAGCGCACTACTGCGCATGCCACCTGAGGAAACCGGAGAAGGCCTGAAAGCCATTATTGACACCGGAGCCCTGCCTATAGGATAATCCTATTTGCGATGGTCATTGCGGGAATGGCGGAACTGGCAGACGCGTACGTTTGAGGGGCGTATGGATTACTCCGTGTGGGTTCAAGTCCCACTTCCCGCACCAGATACAGGCCCCGCCCAACAGGGCGGGGCTTTCAATTTCGAACGGCATGCATGGGTTGGCGAGTAAAAAATGGGAACCGACGCACATAGGCGTCGGTTCCGATCTATATGCGCCAGAATTCAATGCGCCAGAATTCAGATGTTCTCGTGGATCTTCTCGAGGGTCATAAGAAGGGAGCTGGTCTCGTCTTCGTCGAGGTAATGGAAGAAGTCCTTGGTCTCGTCCTTGATGGTCTTCTCCACCTTCGAATGTACCTTCAACCCTTTTTCGGTCAGCCTGACCAGGCAGAGCCTCCTGTCGGTCTCGCCTGGCTTTCGCTCTACAAGGCCCTTGGCAACCAGCCTGTCCATGACCGAGGTCGCGGCGTTAGGGGCCACTGCCACTGCGTTTGCGACCTGCTTCATGGTCTTGTAGCCTTCCTTGTCTATTGCGAGCAAAGTCCGTGCCTCTCCTAGGGTGATGTCCTCGACGTTCCTGTCAATCGCCTTCTTGACATACGACTTTTCGATCTTGTCGGAAAGCTGCATCAATAATCCGACGATCTGCTGCGAATTGGTCTCCTTCAAATGCCACGCCTCCTTGGTGAACGTTTTTCTAGGTTATCGCTAAATCCTCGATCCTGTGGCACTGTATAAATACCTTGAGCGATATATCGAACTATGATTGTAATCCTGTTCACAAACTTCTAATCTACTTTTTCCTGCGGGTTTCATCCTATGTTAGTTCCAGATGGAGATATTCACTTCTACATATATCGACGCAAGACCAATCCGATATGTTCGCCTTATATGCATTTATTTTTATCGATAATCTATGCGCACGCCGCAAATTATAACAGAAAACGTGAAAAACCGAATAGAGATTCTGTAAATGTTCAAAGATAGATACAAAATGGTAACGCTATCCTATACAGGTGATGCATGCTGGAATTGGCTACAGCATGCCTAGGGCGGCAGAGGTGCATATTGGGCCGGTCTAGCCCTTATAACGTGCGCCTCCTAAGGCACTTTAAAACAAATCAGGCAAATCGACGGCATGATGGAACTTTTAGATGTCGGCCGCGTTCTATTAAGTAGAGCGGGCGAGAGACTGGAAACGGATGCGAAGACATGCAAATACCTCCCTTGGAGCAGGCAGCGAGCGGGGCTGCCTGCTCCTTTTTCCGTTGATGGTGAAAAAAGCGGGAAGAAAAGGTAGAATTGTGTTTGTAGTTCATCATTAGGAGAGGAGCCGGATTATGGAGCTCAAAGAAGTGCTGATGAAGCTCTCGGACGCATACGGAGTGTCCGGACACGAGGTCAACTCGGCCGAGCTTGTTAAAACGCTTTTCGAGGGCCTTTACGATGAAATCAGGGTAGACAGGATGGGAAGCGTCATCATGCTCAAGCGTGGCAAAGACCCGGGTGCCGCCAAGATCATGCTGGCTGCGCACTACGACGAGATCGGCATGATAGTCAAAAGGATAGAGAAGGGCGGCTTCATAAGGGTAACCCAGGTGGGCGGGATCGACCAGCGCATACTGCCTTCGATGGAAGTGGTGGTTCACGGCAGGAAGGATGTTTTCGGAGTCTTCTCGGCTTGCCCTCCACACCTTCAGACGGACGAGGACCGCAAGAAGGCCTGGAAGATGGAAGAGCTTGTCATAGATTGCGGATACGACGAAGAGGCCTTAAGGAAGATCGTGCGCGTCGGTGACATAGTAAGCTTCAGGCGCAGCTGCATGGAGCTCGCCAACGGCAGGATCTCCGGCAAATCCATGGACGACCGGTGCTGCCTGGGCGCCATATGGGAGTGCGCCTCAGAGCTCAGCAGGATGGAGCACGACGCGGACGTCTACTATGTGGCCACGGTGCAGGAGGAGGTCACATACGGCGGCGGCCTTACGGCCACCTTCGGGATAATGCCGGACATAGGGATAGCAGTCGACGTAGGGTTTGCCACCATGCCAGGGGTGTCCGAGGACGACGGCGACAAGATGGGAGAAGGGCCCTGCGCCGAGAAGGCACCCGACGTCAACCCAAAGGTCTTCGAACTTATAAAGAAGACTGCGGCCGACAGGGGCATCAACCTGCAGGTCAGCGTGAGCGGAAGGCCCGGGGGCACCGACGCGTTCCCGATGCAGACGACAGGTGCCGGAGTCGCCACCGCCATCCTTGGCGTGCCCGTAAGATACATGCACACCAGCGTAGAAACCTTGGAAATAGAGGACGTAAAGAAGTGCGGAAGGCTTATGGCCCACTTCTGCGCCTCGGTGGACAGGGGCTTCAGGGAGGGATTGACTTGCTGCTTGAAAGGTTGAGCAAGGCCGGAGGCGTCCCCGGCCACGAGGGCGAGGTAAGGGACATCATCGCGGCCGAGGTCGTAAAATACGCCGATGAGGTGAGGGTGGATTCCATCGGCAACCTCATTGCATTGAGGAAGGGCCGCAAAGGCGGAGCGAAGGTCATGCTAGCCGCCCATATGGACGAAGTAGGCCTTGTGGTAAAAGGGATAGACGCCAGCGGGCTACTCAAGGTTACCCCTTGCGGCGGGGTGGACCCCAGGGTCCTGGTGTCAAAGGCGGTCAAAGTGGGGCCCAAGAAGCTACAGGGAGTCATCGGGGCGAAACCGATACACCTGCAGAGCAAGGAAGAGCAGGAGAAACCCGTCCCGATGGATTCGCTTTATGTCGACATCGGAGCAAAGGGCAAGGAAGATGCGTCAAAGATGGTCGAATTGGGCGACCAGGTCCTCTTCGACACCGAGTTCGAGAA
The DNA here is from genome assembly GCA_017994615.1 of Bacillota bacterium. GTDB lineage: Bacteria > Bacillota > DTU025 > DTU025 > MWDF01 > MWDF01. Next base: position 5,245 of record JAGOKM010000044.1, read on the forward strand.
GTTAGGCTCAGGGAGGATCAAAGGCAAGGCCCTAGATGACAGGGTGGGGTGCGCCGGCGTAATTGAAGCCCTCAAGAAGCAGCATGACTTCGACCTTTACGGAGTCTTCACGGTCCAGGAGGAAGTAGGGCTCAGAGGGGCGCAGGTGGCAGCATGGTCGGTCGCCCCGGACCTCGGGCTGGTGCTGGAGGGCACAACGGCGCACGACGTCTTCCCCACGGAGGACCACAAAAGCTCTACATTCCTGGGCAGGGGTCCGGTCATAGTGCAGATGGACTCCAGCATGTTCGCCGAGCCGAAGCTTGTGGCCAGGCTTGTGGAAGTGGCCGAGGCCAAGGGCATACCTTACCAGCACAAGACGACGATAAGCGGCGGCACGGACGCAGGGAGGATCCGCCACAGCAGGGCTGGCCTTCCGGCCACGGCGCTTTCGGTCCCGTGCAGGTACATACATTCGCCCGCAAGCATCGTCGACGAGAAGGACCTCAAGAACGCCGGGAAGCTCGTCGAAGCATTCCTGGACAGCATAGATGAAAGGGGACTGCCAAGATGAAGGAACTCCTAAGGAAATTGACGGAAGCCTACGGCCCCTCTGGAGCCGAGAAGGGGATAAGGGACATAATAAGCAGCGAGGTAGCCAAGCACTGCGACGATTTCAGGGTTGACAGCCTCGGCAACCTCATTTGTGTGAAGAAGCCTGCAAAGCCGGGCCCGAAGTGCAAGAAGGTCATGATATCGGCCCATATGGACGAAATCGGCTTCGCGGCGATGTTCGTGGACGAAAAGGGCTTCATAAGGTTCTCCAACATAGGCGGCCACAAGCCGCATACATTGGTAGGCCAGAAGGTGGTCTTCGAAAACGGCACCGTGGGCTACTTCGGGCTGGAGAAGCTGGACAGCCCGAACGACCTGAATTTCAACAAGATGTTCATCGACATAGGGGCCCGCAGCAAGGAAGAGGCGCTCAAGAAGGTTAAGGTCGGCGACATCTGCGGCTACGTTTCATACTTCTACGACAACGGCGACCGTGTGATCAGCAAGTCGATGGACGACAGGGCTTGCTGCGCAATCCTGATAGAGGCGATGAAGAAGGTCAAGAACCCCAAGAACGAGCTTTACTGCGTGTTCAGCACCCAGGAGGAGCTCGGGCTGAGAGGCGCAAGGGTCGCCGCGTACGGAATAGATCCGGAGATAGGGCTGTCCCTTGACGTAACGGGAGCGGGAGACACCCCCAACAGCGCGCCGATGAACATGGAGCTAGGGAAGGGAGCGGCAATCAAGGCAAAGGACTCGGGGGCTATCGCACATCCCGGCATCAAGGACCTGCTTATCGACCTGGCAGAGAAGAACGGCATCCCATACCAGATGGAAGTGTTGGACGGGGGAGCGACTGACGCGGCGGCGATACAGCTGACCAGGATGGGAGTGCCGTCAGGCACCATTTCCGTCCCCACGAGGAACCTGCACACCCCTGCCGAGATGATCGATATGGGCGACTACGAGGCGGCCGTCAAGCTGACGGTGGAGTTCATGAACGCTGACTTCTCGAAGGTATGATTTGAGGGCGGCTTCTCGCCGCCCCGCCTTAGTTGTATAATACACAAGTAAACCTTCATGAACGGAGGATGACTATGGAGAACAACAAGAAGCATTTCAAGACTGTCATCGCGTCGGACCTCAAGTCCAAGGCGAGCGGCGGCGGATGCAGGGAATGCCAGACTTCCTGCCAGTCCGCTTGCAAGACGTCATGCACCTTGGGAAATCAGGCGTGCCGCAAGTAAAGACAGACAGTCCCGCTGCCATCCGTCCCACGTCCGAAGGCCTGAAGAGGAATTGGCACAGGTTCTCGGCTGCAGGGACGGATTTTCTTTACGACGTACCCTCAGGCAGCCTGCACATCCTGGATGGCGATGCCAAACGTCTGGTGGACCTGATCTCGCAGGGATTGCTGGAGGAAGAGCTTAAGAATGAAGACGCCCGGGGGGATGACGGCCTTGCCGAAGCCCTGGCCGAGTTCAACCTTATGATGGAAGAGGGGCTCTTAAGCGACCCGGATGCCAAAGACCCGGAGGTCAGCTGGACTCACGAAAGGGTCGTCAAAGCGCTATGCCTGCACATAGCCCACGACTGCGATATGAGGTGCGCATACTGCTTCGCAGGCCAGGGCGGCTTCGGCGGGCAGAGGAAGCTTATGGACGCAGAGGTGGGCAAAGCGGGCCTCGACTTCCTGGTTAAGGCATCGGGTGACGTAAGGCATCTCGAGATCGACTTCTTCGGCGGAGAGCCATTGATGAACCTTCCAGCCATTGAGGAGATCGTAAGATATGGGAGGCAGCTGGAGGCACGGTTCGGGAAGGTGATGAAGTTCACCCTTACGACGAACGCCCTTTCACTGGACGAGAGGGCGGCCAGGTTCCTGAACGACAACGACATCGCCACCGTGTTGAGCATGGACGGAAGGCCGCAGGTCCACGACAGGGTCAGAAGGGCGGACGACGGAGGGCTTACATCTGCCGATGTCATGCGTAACTCCCTGAAATTCGTCGAATCAAGAGACGGTAAGGATTATTACGCCAGGGGGACCTACACGGCCCTTAACCTGGACTTCGCTGAAGATGTTCGTTATGTGGCCGAGCATGGATTCGACAGGATTTCATTCGAGCCGGTCGTGCTCTTCGACGGCACGCCGATGCAGATCGATGAGGAGCATCTCCCGAGGATATTCGAGGAGTATGACAGGCTTGTCGAGTATATGCTAAAGAGGAAGCGGGAGGGAAATCCGATACTCTTCTTCCATTTCGACATGAGCGTAGCAACCGGCCCCTGCCTCGCAAAGAGGCTGTCCGGATGCGGGGCCGGTGCTGACTACGTCGCAGTTACCCCCGAAGGCGACATATACCCCTGCCACCAGTTCGTCGGAAGGCCCGAATTCAAGCTGGGCGACGTCTGGAAAGGGATAGACAACCGCAGCTGCGTAGAGAGCTTTTCAGATGCCAACATATACACAAAGCAGGGGTGCGGTGATTGCTGGGCGCGTTTCTTCTGCAGCGGCGGATGCCACGCGAACGCATTTTCATCCAACGGTAGCATTTTGCAGCCGTACGGCATAGGATGCAAGATAACAAGGAAGAGGCTCGAGTGCGCATTGCGACTGCAAGCAGGGATTTGATTTTGATGTGACTTTATTGGTGGTATGAAGCGGGGGCAGGTTCAATCCTGCCCCCTTATGTTTTTCCAGAGCCCCAAGTAGATGATTAATCAATATGGGTGATGGAAAATTATTACTTAATTGGTTAAGTATAAATTAGTCAATCAATATTTTACCGGAGGTGCTTTATGATCGAGAAGGAACTGGAAAAGGAAGACGTGATTGAGAAGGATGAAGCCAGGGAGCCGATAGCGTGTGTGATGGAAGCTCTCCTGATGCCGGTGGGTGCTGAAGCGGGGCTGAGCCCTGGCGCCTATGCGAAGTCAGGAGGAGCAACTGCCGCAGGGAGCATAGGCAGGGGAGTCTTCTACCTGTACCTCAATTCAAAAGAAGGGAACCTGAACCTGCAAGGATATGCCCGCCAGCCGAGGAGGCCCGAACTGGGGGTGGACACCCTGTCATTAAGGCTCACGGCGACTGAAACGTGCGTCCTTGAGAAGCTCTCTGACGGAAAGAGCAACAAGGCCATCGCTGACGAGTTGTTCGTTTCGGTCAACACGATAAAGACGCACGTGCGGTCCATATTCCAGAAGCTGAACGTCAACTGCAGGAGCGCTGCCGTAAGGAGGGCCCTGGACCTGGGAATCGCGGGATGCTCCAAATGACGCTCCTCTTTCATTCTTCCTCTGGATTCCTCGCCATGCCTTCGCTGTGTGAGCATGTAACTACAGACGGGACTTTCAAGGGCGTCGTCTCCCTGGAAGGGCGTTTGATGAACAAACTGGAGGTGTTGGCATGTTCAAGAGGAGGACGGGGAAGTATGCGAGGCTGGATGTTGCAATCGACGGATACTGCGTGAATTTTCCTCTCTGGATTTTCGAGATCACCCTGGGTTAGGGGACACGAGGCGGGGCATGAGCTGCCCCGCCTATCCATTGGAGGTGCAGGCATGTTAGATAAGGATAGGATAGTCATACTGTCCCCGGAGGCAAGGGTTGTCACAAAGGGCGAGGACGCCCTGATGCATAATCTAGGAAACGGGGCATGGTGCAGGGTGTCTAACTTCGCTGCGGGCTATTTCGCAAAAGAAGGAGGGATAAACCTGGCCAAGGAGGCAGCATCGCTGGGCAGCGGCGACGCAGTCGGCATGCTGAGGCTTGCGGCCGAGCTGGCCGAGGTCGGGATCATCGTAGAAAAGGGCAACGATGGGCCCTGTTTGAGGAAAGGCTTGGACAAGGCATACCTCATAGTGACCAGGAGGTGCAATCTTGGTTGCCCTTCCTGCTACATGGGAGATGCGGCGACTTCGGATTACGGCAGGGAAACGGTGTTCGAATCTATAGGGCTGCTGAGGGCGAAAAGGCCTTCGAAGGTATATGTGACAGGCGGCGAACCATGCATGCGGGATGACTTGGCGGAAATCGTGGAAGGGCTGTCGGGGATGAACGCGGTGCTGTGCACCAACGGAACCATGCCTGACAGGATACCTTTCGAGAAGCTGGCCGAATCAGGGGCCGGCCTTCAGATCTCATTGGAAAGCTGCAGTTCAGCAAGGCATGACGCCTTGCGCGGCGAGGGGACGCACGCATTGGCTGCGAAGTCTGCGAGAATCGGCGCCCAGATGGGGCTCAAGGTCGAGATCGTGCCCACCATAGACCCTAGGAATTCGACAGACATCGAAGAGATGGTCGGTTTCGCAGGCAGCCTTGGAACAGGGTGCCACGGCAGCCTGTTGACCAGTGTAGGAAGGGGGCTTGGCTGCGGAAAGCCGGACAAAGCGGGCTTGCTCAGTATGACGGTCAGATACCTTGAATCTTGCCTTGGAAGAGGGGAGATACAAGACGATGCGGTGCTTGAGGACATAGTCCCCATGCTGTCGAAGAGCTCCTGCGGGGCGGGCAGAAG
>JAGOKM010000045.1 GCA_017994615.1 Bacillota bacterium
GTAAGGGACCCGGCAGTGCACGAGGACGTGCTGAGAGGCGCCGTACAGGGAGCAAAGGGGCTGGGGCTTACGGTAGCAGGGCTCGATTTCTCCCCGGTCAAGGGCCCTGAGGGCAACATAGAGTACCTGATGCTGGCCGGCAAGCCCGGATCGGGGCTCCAAGCCCTGCCGGACCCGGACGGCGAAGTCAGGAAAGTGGTCCGCGAAGCCCATGCGCTGCTTGGATGATCAGGAGGTGGCCGGATGCCTAGAGCCGCGATAATAGCCCACCAGGGCAAGGAGAACTTCCTACCTTTGAGCATCAGCGTAGCTGAGGTTCTAAGGGAGGAGGGAGTCGAAGTGTTCGCAGAGGCGCCCCTGGCCGGAGAGATAGGGGCGACGCCGTTCTGCTGGGAGCCGGAAGTTGCAGGGAAGCTCGACTACTGCGTGGTTCTAGGCGGCGACGGGACGCTTCTGGGCGCAGCAAGGCGCGTGATGCCTTACAAGGTGCCCCTTCTGGGGATCAACCTGGGGCATGTGGGATACCTTGCCGAAGTCCACGAGGGGGACCCGAAGGAAGCCGTAAGGCAGGTGGCGCAGGGGCGCTACATCATCGACGAGAGGACCATGGTCGAAGCCCAGGTGATAAGGGACGGAAACGTGGTCTACGAGACTTCCGGCCTGAACGACGTAGTCATCAGCAAGCGCGGCATGTCCAGGCTCATCACTCTCGACCTTTACATAGGGGACGAATTCTTGGGAAGGTTCCCGGGCGACGGGATCGTCATCGCAACCCCGACCGGATCGACTGCCTATTCGCTCTCGGCAGGAGGCCCCCTGGTGTCGTCCGACCTGGACGTCCTGGTGGCGACATTCATCTGCCCGCACGTCCTCTTCTCGAGGTCCATAGTCGTCAAGGGGGACGGAAGGCTGAGGCTGGTGGTCGAAAGCGGCAGCGAAGAACCCATATTGACCGTTGACGGGCAGGTCTACATGCCGCTTGAGCAAGGAGACGAGCTGAGGGCGAAAAAATCTGTATATACAACACTGTTTATACGGTTGAGGGAAAGGAACTTTTACGGTATCCTAAAGGAAAGGCTAAAAGAAGGCAGGCTGTAGCGAATGCCGATAGAGGGGTGTTCTGATTGAAGCATAGACGTCACCAGAAGATACTTGAGCTGATCCGGACCCATGTAGTCGAGACCCAGGAGCAGCTGGCTCAGCTGCTGGAGGCCGACGGGATCGAGGTCACACAGGCCACGGTGTCAAGGGACCTCAAGGAACTGGAACTAGTGAAGGGCCCGGCAAGCAACGGCAGGTATAAATATACTGCGCCGGAGGAGAGGAACCTCGAGAACCTCAACAAGAGGGTCGAGAGGGTCATGAAGGACGACGTCGTGAGCATCCACGACAGCGAGAACCTGGTCTTCATAAAGACCGTAACAGGGGCCGCCCATGCGGTGGCCGCCGTGCTCGACGAGCTCAACTGGCGCGAGGTGCTCGGCACCATCGCCGGCGACGACAGCATCATCATGGTGGTCAAGCCCAAGGAGGCCGTGGAAGAGGTGACCAGGAGGCTGGATTCCCTCAGAAGGTAGGAGCAGACTCATCCGCACCAGGAGAAGCGCATGCTAAAGTCCCTCAGAGTGAAGGATTTCGCCCTAATCGACGAGATTTCGCTGGAGTTCGCCCAAGGGTTGAACGTGCTGACAGGGGAGACGGGCGCAGGCAAGTCGCTTGTGGTAGACTGCCTGGAGCTTATATCCGGCGCAAGGGCAGACGCGCAGTTCGTCAAGAAGGGCAGGGAAGCCGCCGTGATAGAGGCGGCTTTCGACATAACCGGCAACGCAACCGCGAAAGAGGTCCTGGACGGCATCGGCAGCGAGCCCGGCCCGGACGGTTCCGTCGTGCTTTCGAGGGAGCTCTATCCTTCGGGCAAATCGAGGGCCAGGATAGAAGGGCGCCTCGTCAGCTTAGGGGAGCTTTCCGAGGCTGCCGGGGCTTTGATCGACATATTCGGCCAGCACGAGGGCTTGAAGATGCTGAAACCGGCAAACCAGCTCGCTGCGGTGGATTCCTTCCTGGCCCCTGAGAAGTCGGGGCTGGCAGGGGAAGCAGGCGATGCCTTCGACCGGTGGATCGAAGCGGAGGAGAAGCTCAAGGAACTGAAGCAGAAGGCTGAAGACAGGCAGGCCAGGCTAGACTTCCTTGACTACCAGGTCAAGGAGCTGGAAGAAGCGTCAGTACGTCCGGGCGAGGAGAAGGAGCTGCTTGCGGAGGCAAAGGTGCTTGCAAACTCCGGCAGGATACTCGAAAGCCTCGAACGGGCCTATTCGATGCTCTACGACAGCGGTTCGGACGACAGGTCGGCGATCGACCTCGCCAAGGCGGCAGCAGCCGAGCTTGAGGCCGCGGCAAGGCTGGGCGCCGGGCTGGGGTCGGCTATGGAGGACATAGGCTCCGCCCTCGAGTCCCTTTCAGCGGCGGCAGAGGCGGCAAGGCGGGCCAGGGATTCCATGGACCTAGACCCTCAGAGGGCGGCGGAAGTCGAGTCCAGGCTGGCCGACATCGGGCGCATGAAGAGGAAGTTCAGGCTGGAGGCGGACGAGCTGCAGGGATTCCTGGAGGGCTGCAGGCAGGAGGCGGGGCTCCTGCGCGAGCTCGAGATAAGGACGGAGGAGGCACGACGGGCTGCTCTCGAGGCAGCGACCGCCATGCTGGGAAAGATGAGGCAGCTGGGCCAGGCGAGGGCGGATGCTGCGGCGCGGCTTTCGTCGGCGGTGGAGGCCCAGCTCAAGGAGCTCATGATGCCGAAGGCGCGCTTCGAGGCCAGGCTCCTCGAGAGGACTTCGGCAAACGGGCAAGAGGCAGCAGGAAGCGCATATGTGCACCGTTCGGGCCTTGAGACGGCCGAGTTCCTGTTCTCGGCGAACGTCGGGCAGGACCTGCTTCCTCTTTCCAGGATAGCCTCAGGCGGGGAGCTCTCAAGGTTCATGCTGGCCTTCAAAGCCGCCGGCATGAGGGGAGGGGATGGCTCTCCGGTCATGGTGTTCGACGAGGTCGACCAGGGCGTTGGGGGCGTCTCGGCCAACCATGTCGCAATGAAGCTGAAGCAGGCGTCGAAGGCGGGCCAGACGATAGTGGTAACGCACCTGGCACAGATAGCGGCGGCGGCCGACCGCCACATACTGGTGACGAAATCCGACGACGGCGAGCAGGCGCACATAGAAGCCTCGGTTCTCGACCATGAGGATAGGGTGCGCGAGCTGGCCAGGATGCTCTCAGGGGACGAGGGCCCCCAGGCTATTGAGCACGCAAGGGCGCTCCTTTCGGAATCGCATGAGCCAAGTCCTGCGGAAAAATCCAAAGAAGCGGCGAACAAGTCCGAGGACGATACGTTTAGTCTATTTAGGTAGCAGAATCTCTGGAATTTGGAGGTATGGAAATGGCCGATCTGATTCGCATGGGCGGCTGGGTGATGTATCCTATCATCTTAAGCTCTATCTTCTCCCTGGCTGTGATGATCCTCAAGCTGGTGCAGCTGACCATCATGCCGAGCGACCCGGAAAAGGTGCTCAGAACGTTGAGGACCTCCTTCTCAAAGGGAGGCGGCCTCGAGGCCCTTACCATGTTGAGGGGCATGAGAGGGCCGGTCGCGACGCTTGCCAGGACTGCCGTGCAGTCAAGGGCCGTGGACAAGCAAGCGCTCAGGGACGTGCTCGAGAAGTCGGCGCAGAGCGAAGTCTACAACATGGAGAAGAACATGCTGGTGCTCGAGACGACGGCCACCGTGGCGCCGCTGCTGGGCCTGCTCGGCACAGTCACAGGGATGATAAGGAGCTTCAACGTGCTGAACGCGCTGGGAGGAATAACCGCCCCGTCTCAGCTGGCCGGGGGCATCGCCGAGGCGCTCATCACCACGGCCGCGGGCCTCATAGTCGCCGCTCCCACGGTCCTCGGCCACAGCTTCTTTACGGCGCAGATAGACAGGCACGTGGCCGTCATGGTGGCGGCCGAGCCCGAGATTGTCGACACTATCCTCAACGGAGGGGGTAACGGCTGATGGAGCTCATAAGAAGGAGGCGCAAGCCGAGGGTGGACCTCATCCCGCTGGTGGACATGATGTGCTACCTCATCTTCTTCTTCATGATCTTCACCAGCTTCAGGACCAATACTTCGGGCATGCCGCTGGAGCTTCCGAGGGCCGCGACGCCGAAGGAGCTCGCATCGGACATAGTGATGGTCGGCATCGACAAGGCGGGCGGCATCTTCTTCGGGGACAAGCAGGTCGCCTTGGAAGACGTGCCATCGAAGGTGAAGGAAGCGCTCGCCTTGGATCCAGAGGAGCTTTTCGCCATCATGGCCGACAAGACGGTGACCTATGAGAGGCTGATACAGGTGGTCGACAGGATAAGGGAGGGCGGGGGAGTCCATCTTGCCCTTGCGGTGGAAAGGAAGACGGCTGGCAGCCCAGGAGGCAACGACTGATGCAGAAGGACGGCTCGATGGGGGCCATGGCCCTCATAGCATCGATCGCGCTTCACTCACTGCTGCTGCTTGTGCAATGGCAGCCGGCGCAGGTCGTGGAGCTCCTGCCGCTCGAGGGGAGCGGCGTAGTCGAACTCGCTGAGATATCGCCGGCCAAGGGCCAGCCTTCGGAGCAGATAGTCCAGGAGCAGCCGGAGGTCGAGGAAACGAAGACTGCGCCTGCAAAGAAGGAGCCTGCGGAACCCGCGCCGACGGCTGCGGCGCCGAGCCAGCCCGAACAGAAAAGGCCTGCCGAGCCGAAAGCCGAGGTGATGACGTCGCAGGGCGGCGCGACCGCGGTCCCGGCCCAGCAGTCTGCGCCCGTGCAGCCTGAGGAGCAGGCACCTGCCGAGGCGGTGCCCCAGGGCCCGACCTATCCAGGGGACGATCCCACAGGAGAGGCGATGGTGGCCTCCAAAAGGGCTATCACCTACCCTAAGGAGTCTATGAGCTCGTCCAGCGAGGGCGATGTCCTGCTCGAGGCATATGTCCTCAAGGACGGCACCATAGCGCGGATCGAGGTCATCGGAGGGCCCGACGACGCCAGGCTCAAGGAAATGGCGACGATCACCATATCCAGGTACTGGACTTTCAAGCCCGCTGAAAGGGCATACAAGGTGGCCATAGAGGTCAGTTTCAGGATGGAGCCGGTGGCAGCGGCCACCCCGCGCTTCATCAGCGCAAGCTTTCTGGACTAGGAGGAACATCCGATGAGGAAGGCCCTCTTGCTGGCGGCAATGGTGATAATTACGGCGATGCTCGCTTCCCTCTCGCCTGTTGCCCAGGCCCAGCAGGTCGTGAGCATTTCGAACGAGTTCATAAGGATCACGGTCAACGCAGGCGAACAGGAAAACGGCAGGTTCGGTGTCGAGACCACAGGAGGCGACCCGGAGAACCCCTCCGACGACAACTTGCCGCTCATCTACGGAAGGCCGGTGCCGTGGACCAGCTTCACAACGGTTAGGATAAACGGCGAGGACTGGGTGTTCGGGGGCAGGGCCTCAAAGCGCGCGGGCGTCGACGGCAGGTTCGGGGAGGTAATATCCCCGCCGGTTCAGCGGGGCAGCTCAATCTACACTTCTTACCTGCTCGGCGGGATCAGGGTCGCGCAGGACCTGTCGTTCGCCAGGAGCCAGATGACCGGCTACTACGACACCGCAAGGATTGCGTATACGCTGACCAACACGGCCGAGGAGGATGCGTCAGTCGCCGTTCGCATGATGGTGGACACGATGCTCGGGAAGAACGACGGAGCGCCCCTCAGGGCAGGGGAGGCGGGCGTAGTGTCCGACACCAGCTTCTCCGGCGGCGCGCTTCCTGACTTCTGGCAGGCCTTCGATTCCCTGACCGAGCCTTCGGTGACTTCGCAGGCGACGCTCAAAGGCGGGGAGCTTACGGCCCCTTCCAGGGTCGTCTTCAGCAACTGGGGAAACTTCGCGGACAGCCTGTGGGACGTAAGGCTGGTCCCGGGGCGCGACTTCACCCGGGAGGGCGAGTTCGAGCTCGATTCCGCGGCCGCCATGTACTGGGAGGGCATAACGCTGAAACCGGGGGCCCAGGTGACGCTGGTCACCTACTACGGCCTCGGCGGCATAGTGCTGCAGCCCGGGGCGATCTCCCTGGGGGTTGCGGCGCCCGCCGAGGTTTCGGCCGCCCAGGAGGGACAGCCCGCCACGTTCTCCGTGGTGGCATACCTGCAAAACAGCGGAAAAGGCCCGGCCCTGGATGTGAAGGCGTCCCTCATTCTGCCGCAGGGGTTGAGGCACGCGGCGGGCTCTCCTTCTGTCAGGACGGTCGGGGACCTGAAGCAGGGGGCATTGACGCAGCTTTCTTGGCAGGTCCAGACAGACGGGGCGACTTTCGGGGACCTCAAGTTCAGCCTGGACGTCGAAGCGTCGAACGCGGAGGGAAACTCGGTCTCAAGGACCGTGAAGGTCCTGTCCCCGCCGAGGCTGTCTTTGAGGCTTGCGCCTCTCAATCTGGAACTGGACAGGCAGGGGCAGCTGTTGGCCGCCTACCCTGTCAGGGCGGTAGTGACCAACATAGGCGATTCCCCGGCCTACTGGGTTGAAGCCTCAGTCGAGCTCACTGGGGCCAAGCTTGCGATGGGGGATGGAGCTTCAAGGCAGATGGGCCATTTCGCGCCGGGCGAGTCCTACGAAGCCCTGTGGCACATGATCCCGGATGCCCTTTCGCAGACGGTCGGAGTCAGGGCGAAGGCGTCTGCAGCCAACGCCAAACAGGCGCAAACTCAGGCCACTGGGCAGCTTCCCGTCGCAAGAAGGGGGCTTGAGCTGCTACTGGAGGCTACGGGAGACAGCTTCGTGGAGGCAAAGGTAAGGGCCATACGGCTCAAGGGCGTCTCCAAGGTGGAGTTCGACCTGGTATGGGAGGGAAAGGCCCTCGTGCCGCTGGGAAGGAGGCCCGTCAACCCCGGCTCACTGATGCTGCTGGCGGATGGGTCCAGCCCTGGTTTCTTCGGCGGGGCCCTCGGCGAAGGCTCGGTAAGGGGCGTCTCTTGTTCGTTCCTGCCGGGCGGGGAGCCCGACGGGGAGCTGATGAGCATCGACTTCAGGATAGCCCAAGCCGGCAACCTGACTATAAGGATGGAGAACGTAAAAGCATACGATGCCGCCGGAAGGCCGGTGGCTGTCGAGAACAACGGCCTGGAGGCCATACTGAGATAAGCTACCGGAGGTGTCATGTGATGATCTGGATGAGAAGCCGCGCTGCCGCGGCCATTAGCGTGATTATGGTGCTTGCCATTGGATTGGGTACGATTGCCGCGCCGCAGGTGAACGACGTCCCCAAGGGCCACTGGGCCTACGATGCGGTCATGAAGCTCGTCGACAAGGGCTACCTTGGGGTTTACAACGACGGCACCTTCAAGGGGGAAGAGCCTGTAAGCAGGTACCTGCTTGCGTTCGTCGTCTACAAGATGCTGTCCGACATAGAGAAGGGGACAGCAGGCGCCACCGGAGAGGACATGGCGATATTGAGGGAAGTGGCAAACGAGCTGAGAGGGGAGATAGTCCCGCTGGTCAACCAGCTCGACTTGAGGATGAAGGCGCTAGAGGCGCAAGGCGCCGAGGGCGCAAAGGCGCTGACCGCCGAAAGGCAGGAGCGTAAAGCGGAAGCCTCTGAGATACTCGAGGACCTTGGCAAGCAGGCAGACCAGATCAAGGGGTTGGAAGCTTCCGCGGCAAGCGCCCTATCCGGGGTGGCAAGGCTCGAAGCGGCGCTGGCGGCCGAGAAGGCGTCGAAGGACAAGCTCATAATGACCCTTCTGGACGAGCAGGCGGCGGAGAAGGCGGCAGTATCGTCGCAGTTTGCGAAGCTGCTGGAGGACAGGAAGGCGTCGGATGCGGCGTTTACGGAGCTCGAGAAGAACGTGGAGGCGCTTAAGGCCCTCATAGGCACGGAGCAGGAGAAGGCGCTCTCCGGGCTGACGGCAGCCGTCTCGGCCGAGGCGGCAGACAGGAAGGAAATGGAAACAAGGCTGGCGGCAGCCGACGCCGCCCAGGCCAAGGCGCTCGAAGAGGCGATAGCCGCCCTGAAGGTGCAGATGCAGAGCAGGTCCATGGAGGACGACAAGCAGCTTGCTGCGGCTGTACAGGCTTTGACGGGGCTCGTGGCCGAGGAGAAGGAGGCGAGGTCCGAGGCGGACGGGGCCTTGGAGGCGAAGATAGCGGAAGCGGAAGCCTCGCTTGCGGCCTTGGCCGAGAAGGACAGGGCGCAGGATGCCAAGGACGCCGCGCAGGACGAAAAGGACGCCGCGATTTCCAAGCAGCTCGACGGGCTTGCCTCGAAGGTGGAGGAGAACAGCTTCAACGCGACGGCGCTCCTGCTCAAGGTGGCTTCAGAGCAGGCGGACACGAACGACGGTTTCACTGCTTCTATCGCGTCGCTCAGGAAGGCCATGGACTCCGCCAACCTGAACATAAGCGCGTTGAAGTCCGACCTTTCGGGCCTGACAGGCAGGCTTACGACGCTTGAGACATCGGTCTCGCTGATAAAATCGAGCATTGAGTCGGCTGCGGCGCAGATAGTAACCGTCAAGAACGACCTGGCCACCCTGACGCTCAAATACAACACCCTCGAGGCGAAGGTGGCCGCGATGCAGGTTGACATCGACAACAAGATCAAGACGTCGGAGCAGAGCGCAAACGACCTCCTGCTGGCCCAGTCGTGGGAGGCCCAGGAGAGGGAGAAGGCGCTTGCCACCAAGGTGACGGCCCTGGAGTCCAAGATCGACGTGCAGAGGGCAGAACTTGAGGCCAGGATTAAGAAAGTCCAGGGCTTCGGAATCATCGGCCTGGTCATAGGGGCGGTAGGCGCCATAGTGGGGATAGTTGCGCTCTTCCTGCCATCGGCGCCGTAAAGGCCGGCGAATGCGCAGGCATTGAAAAGCAGAGCGGCCGCGCCTCTTGGCGCGGCCGCTCACATGGTGCAGGATCTGTTACTTGCCCTTTATGCCGACGGTGCCCTTGGTGAGGTCCACGCTGTGGCACCAGGTGCAGTTGCCGCTGTAAACCTTCACGAAAGCGTTTTCGGCCCCGGTGAAGTGCGACTTGTGCACGACCGCGCCTACTGTGCCGGCCGCCGCTCCAGCCTTGTGGCAGGTATAGCAGTCCTTCAGCTCGTCGATCATGGCATCGGCTGCCTTGGGGTGCTCTCCGGCGGTTATGAGCTTCTTCATCCCCGCGAGTATCGTCATGTCGCTGTTGCCGGACTTGACGTGGCAATCCACGCAACCCTTGGGAAGGTCGTCCTTGGCGTTCACGCCGGGTACGGTCAGGCTGGGCACCGCCGCGAATACTGCTAGCGAAGCCAGGGCCACTACGGCCAGGATAAAGGCCACTATGAGAACTTTCTTCATTCGATGTCCTCCTTTCGTCAGATAAATCACGAATATTCTATCAAAGTCCTAAGACTGTGGCAAATCGCGCCTCTATAAACTATGACGGGGCGCCAGGCGATTTGTTCGATACAACCGAGGCGGCTTGCGATGTTATAATTATAAAATAGGATTCTGAACGGATAGGAGAGCAAAATGACCGGTACGATACTGAATGTGGCAACTGTGCTGGGCGGCACGGCGCTGGGCATACTTCTGAGGAGCCGCATCCCCAAGGGCTTCGGAGCTGAGCTGGTCAGGGTAATGGGCCTTTTCACCCTCGTGATAGGTCTCAAGAACGCATGGAGCTCGCCCGATCTCATGGTGACGCTTGTGAGCATAGTCCTTGGCACAATAATCGGCATGGCCATCAAGCTTGACGACTGGTTCAACAGCATGGGCGACAAGCTCAAAGCGAGGCTCGGGAGCATGGGGGAAGGCAGGTTCACCGAAGGGTTCATGGCCGCGTCCCTGCTGTTCTGCGTGGGGCCCATGACAGTGATGGGTTCGATATCTGACGGGCTCACGGGCGATTATTCTATCCTGGCGATGAAATCGGTGATGGACGGGGTCGCCTCGATGGCGATGGCCTCCACGATGGGAATCGGGGTGGGCTTCTCGGCCGCAGTAGTGCTTGTCGTCCAGGGCGGGATTTCCCTGGCCGCAGGGCTCATACAGGGATTCGTTACGGAATCGATACTGGCCCACATGTCCGGGGCCGGCGGGTTGATACTCATGGGCCTGAGCTTCAACCTTTCGATGAAAGCGGGGATAAAGGCGGGAAACATGCTGCCTGCCCTCATAGTCGCCGCGATAGCCGCGGCCATAATCTAGAATGGACGGTGTACCTATGGAATTCTACAAA
>JAGOKM010000046.1 GCA_017994615.1 Bacillota bacterium
CCTCGGTGAAGGTCTCGATGCTGAAGTTGTTGTCTCGCGCGCTGGGATACGACGGGCCGCTGCTCCTAAACGAATCGCATAGCAAGGGAAGCTCGTGGTAGGGGGGATCCTGCGGGGAATGCCACCTGAGGGGCCCGATGGGCGGACTGGCGTAAGGGATGCCCTTGAAAGACCTCTGGCCGTTCAAGGAAAGCGAACCTATCACCGGCCCTTCGGTCGTCTGTACGATCAAGGGGATCTTCGCCGATGCTGACAGGCAAAGGGACAATACCAACGGTAAGAAAAGCAACGTGGCCAAAAGCCTTGTTATCTTCATCATTACCCTCCCGAGCATCATGACAAGGCTATTCTACCATATAGCAGCATCTATGGGTTTCTGCGTCCGGGATTTTTCGTCACAATCAACAAGGAGCCCATGAATAGCTTCGCATCGCCGTACCTGTTACGGACCCTGTCGATGGCGCGGGTCACCGAGAGCTTGGCTGCGTCCTCTCTGAGCAGAGGAAGCTGATTGATGCCTTCAGGACATGAACCCAGCAATGACAGGGCAATGCCCAGCATTCGGAGCTTCTTTCCGCCATTGTAGTGTTCACGCCAGAGCGGAAATGCAAGCTCCGATACATGGTAGGCAGTTGAGACGCTCCTGTCGAAAGAGCGGGTGAGGGACGACGTGGAGTAGTCTTCATACCTTGCCGTTACGCTGACCCTGTTCGCCGCGAGGCCCTGCTTCCTTAACCTGCTGCTGACAAGGTCACACAGAATGTTCAGGCAATGAAAAATGAGGTCTTCGTCCGTTGTGTCGTACGGAAGTGTCATCCTGCAGGAAATGCTCTCCGGTGGGGAGTCGGGCTCTGCTGGGTTACCTTCAAGGGTTCCTGCAAGCACAGCCCTTATGCTGTCTCTTGTGTAACCGGTCCCCTCAAGGGCCATTTTGTCCGCGGAGAGGAGGTCTCCCAGCACTTTGATTCCCTTTGCTTTGAGCTTGCTGGATGTAACCTTACCAACGCCAAGGAGACTGTCGACCCCCAGATGGGCGATTGAACCAGGTAGTCCGCATGGCATCAGCACAGTCAGCCCATCGGGCTTCCTCATCTCGGATGCCAGCTTGGCAAGGGTCCGCGTCGGCGCAATCCCGGCAGAGACCGTTATGCCTAGCTTGGACCTTACCCATGATGCGAAGTCCTTTATGGCCTTGACCGCTTCGTCGTAGCTGCAGTCCATGTCCAGATAGAATTCGTCGATGGAGCTCACTTCCACAGGGAAGCCGTATGTGCGCAGTCTGCTGTCCATCAACCTGTTATAGGTAGAATACAAGCTGAAGTCGCCTTCCACGATGATCGATTCAGGACAAAGCCTAAGGGCCTCAGCAGGCGACATGCCTGCTCTGACGCCCTTCACCTTTGCAGGATATGAGGCGGACGAGACAATGCTCCTGGTCCCCGGCGCGCCTGAGACAAGGATGCTCTTCCCCTTTAGTGACGGGTTCCTCGACTGCTCGCATGATGCGAAGAAGGCATCGCAGTCTACAAGGGCCTTAGGCATGTCCCATCAGCTTTTCCCTGAGCTTCTTGGCGTTCTTGGCAGCTTTGCCCATATGGCAGTTGTTCATGTAGATGTAGGTGGTCGTTACTTCCCCCATTACCTTGGTTATCCCCGGTATCCACTCCTCCAGCTCTTCATCCCTGTAATCGTAGTCATACCTGTCCTTGCCGGGGGCCTGTTTCCACCAGCTGCCAGAATTCCTGCCGTGGAACCTGAAGTATGAGAAGTCCGCGCATGCTACGGCAAGGGGAGGGAAGAGGCCAGGCAGCCTCGGTTCGTCCACGCAGCACAAAGCCAGGCCGTTATCTCTAAGCAGCCTGACCATCTCTTCGTTCGCCCAGGAATCGTTCCTGAATTCGACTGCGACCTGCATGTCCTTGAATGCTTCGGCTGTCCTCAACATCTTATTGACATTTGAGGCGGACATCCTGAAGGACCAGGGATATTGAAGGAGGACGCAGCCCATCTTGTCGGAATCCTGCAAGGGGCGCAACGCCTCCCTGAAACGGGCTGCCGCTGATGATACTGCCTCCATTTCAAGCCCCTTTTCATGCGTCATCGACCTGTGGGTCCTTACACTGAAAGTAAATCCTTCATGAGCCTTGCCTGACAATGAAGCCATTGTCCTTGCAGAAGGGAAGGCATAGTAAGTATAGTCGATCTCCACCGTGTTGAAGTGCTGCTGGTATATTTCGAACATGACAGACTGGACCGTGCCTTCTGGGTAGAAGGGGCCTATCCAATCCCTGTAGCTAAAGCCCGAAGTACCAACGAGGAGCACAGAAAACACCCCATACGAACATGTGTTCGTATATATTCTATGGCCGTCATCGGGCAAAGTCAATCTTGCTTTCGAAATATCCCTCAGCAGCGTCACGCTGTAATATACTGTATACAAACAACGAAGGGAGGGTTAACCATGATTGTAGGAGTGCCCACCGAGATCAAGACGGCGGAGAACAGGGTTGGCTGCACGCCGGCAGGCGCCGCTTCCCTCATATCACACGGCCATAAGGTGCTCATCCAGACGGGAGCAGGCCTCGGGTCCGGATTTACGGATGAAGAGTACGAGGCCGTAGGAGCCAACGTACTGCGGACTGCTGCTGACGTCTATTCGGCCTCGGACATGATCTATAAGGTCAAGGAGCCGCTCAAGCCGGAGTACTCGCTTTTCAAGGAAGGGCAGATCCTGTTCACATACCTCCATCTGGCGCCTGAACCTGAGCTCACCAAGGTTCTTGTCGACAAGAAGGTGGTCGCGATTGCTTACGAGACCGTCCAGACCCCGGATGGGAGGCTCCCGCTCCTTGAACCGATGAGCGAAGTGGCCGGTCGCATGTCGGTGCAGATAGGAGCTTCGCTGCTGCAGAAGGCGAACGGCGGAAGGGGCGTGCTGCTTGGAGGAGTACCTGGCGTGCCGCCGGCGCACGTAGTGATAATAGGCGCGGGGACTGTGGGGACGAACGCCGCCAAGATAGCCATGGGGATGGGCGCCGATGTGACGATCTTCGACACCAACCTGCACAGGCTGCGTTACATCGACGACATCTTCTTCGGCAAGATCAGGACACAGTTTTCCACGCCACACAGCATAGCGCAGGCTTTGCAGTGGACGGACCTGTTGATAGGAGCAGTCCTTGTGCCCGGCGCCAAGGCGCCGAGGCTGGTGTCCGAAGCCAACGTCAAGACGATGAAGCCCGGCTCGGTCATAGTAGATGTGGCCATCGACCAGGGAGGCTGCATCGAAACCATAGACAGGGTAACGACGCATGAGAACCCTACATATGTCAAGCACGGGGTGGTCCATTACTCTGTTGCCAACATGCCAGGTGCCGTTCCAAGGACGTCGACCCTGGCGCTCATGAACGCGACCCTGCCTTATGCCATCTCTATTGCGGAAAAGGGCTGGCTTGGGGCTGTTAAGCTGGACGGATCCCTTGCAAAGGGCGTAAACGTGCTCGACGGCAAGATTACATGCAAAGGAGTGGCGGAGGCGCACGGCGAAAGGTATTATCCGGTGAACGACCTCATTTAGCTGTAGTAAAACGGCGGTTTTGCAGGCGATAATCGATGGGTGTGGCTTGGGTCGCACCCATCGGACATTGGGAACGCCATAGGTGATAGCGAACATGAAGAAACTGATCGTAGTAAGCGGCACGATGGGCGTCGGCAAGACGGCTACATGCAAGGTGCTGTATAAGATGGCTCCGAGGTCCGCCTGGCTTGACGGAGACTGGTGCTGGCTTATGAATCCCTGGGATATGAGCGACGAGAACAAGGCCATGGCCATGGGGAACATCTCCACGGTCCTTTGCTCCTACCTGTACAACTCGACCTTCTCCAATGTCATATTCAGCTGGGTGCTTCATAAGAAGGAGACAATCGACGACTTGCTCGGCAGGCTTTCAGGCAGGCCGTACGAGCTTCATGCATACTCGCTTGTCTGTACCCCAGAAGAGCTTGCTCGAAGGATGAGGATGGACGGCAGGGATCCCATGCAAATCAAGGCAAGCAGCGATAGGCTCCAACTTTACCACGATATAGGATGGCCCGTCGTCGACACCACAGGGATGTCCGCCGAAGAGACTGCGCGGGAGATCTTCATGCTCTCCGGAATGGAGCCTGAATAGCCCATGTTGGGCATCCGTGGTTCAGCTTGTCCCTAACCCTGCTATAATCTACCTATCAAAGCCATAGAATGCATCAACGCATTATCAGGCAAGTCAGATTGCGACCATCTATATACGGAGGTGTGGCATGAAAGTAGGTTTCATAGGTCTTGGGCTCATGGGGGGCCCCATGGCGATGAACATCCACAAGGGGGGCCATGAGCTGATGGTCTACAACAGGACCCCCGAAAAGCTCAGGCCTTACATAGAACTCGGTGTACCGGTTGCCGGCAGCCCTTCTGAACTGGCGGCCAGATGCGAAGTTGTCGTGACATGCGTAAGCGATTCGCCTGACGTCGATGCGGTTTTCCTAGGAGAAAACGGCATCCTTTGCGGGGCCTCAAGAGGATTGATAACCATAGACTGCAGCACGGTTCTTCCGGAAACCGAAAGGGCGATCTACGCAAAAGCTGCCGAAATCGGCGTGTCCCATCTCGACGCCCCTGTCTCGGGGGGAGTGAAGGGGGCAAAAGCAGGAACCCTTGCCATAATGGTAGGGGGGGACGAACTGGCCTTCATCAAGGCCAAGCCCGTGCTCGAGTCGATGGGCAGGAGCATAACCTACATGGGAGGCAGCGGATCCGGGCAGGTCATCAAGCTGGCCAACCAGGCCGTATTGGCGGGCAATGTCCTCGGTCTGTGCGAAGGGCTGGTCATATCGAAGAAGAACGGCCTCGACCTGGACAAAGCGCTTGCGGTCCTTTCAAATAGCACGGCTTCCAACTGGACGCTTCTAAACCAGGGCAAACAGATGGTAGACGGGGATTTCGCCCCCGGATTCTATACGAAGCTCTACAGGAAGGACCTTTCAATTGTCCAGTCATTGGCGAGGGAATCGAAGAGCTTCCTGCCCTCCAGCGCGCTCGCGCTCAATCTCTACAACGCCCTGGGCAGCATGAAGGGCGGAGACGAGCTGGGCCACCATGCCCTGCTTAAGGTTTTCTACGCCCTTTCTGGCATCGAAGAAGACAAGAGTTAATAGGGAAGACGAGATTTCTGGGACAAACGCAGGATGACGGGAGGACAGAACATGAAGAAGTATGCAAACATGCTGCCTCTGCTGCTTCTGGCGGCCGGAGCTCTGCTTCTGGTGGCGGGCGGCATGAACGGTGAGTTCAGGGCCATCTACCTTAACGCCAGGATTCTATGCCTTTCCTGCATCGGAGTGCAGTAGATGCTTAACACGGAGAAGTTCAGGACTTATGTCCAGCTTGGCGCCGCGGTGCTTCAGAACTCCTATTTCTTCAAGGAGCTGAAGTTCTGTCCTACCCCAGCCCTAAACTGCTATGCATGCCCGCTCGCAGTGACGGCGTGCCCCATGGGATCCTTGCAGAACCTTATCCTGAAGGGGTATCTGCCTGTTGCCCTCGTCGGTTTCTTCGTTTCAGTAGGCGCGGTCGTAGGCAGGGCCTCATGCGGCTGGGTTTGCCCCTTCGGCTACTTACAGGAACTGCTGCACAAGCTGGGCAAGAACAAGGTATCGGTATCGAACGGCCACAGCTGGACAAGGTACGTCGTGCTCCTTATGCTCGCGGTAATCGCCCCTTTCATCACCAAGAGCCCGGTATTCTGCAAGATATGCCCCGCAGGGACTCTGGAAGCAGGCATACCGCTGGTCCTCGGCGACCCGTCGATCAGGGCGATGGTTGGACTGCTGTTCTGGGCTAAGCTTGCCATACTGGCGCTCTTGGTTTGGGCAGCCATCATGATAAAGCGACCTTTCTGCAGGTTCATTTGCCCCCTGGGGGCCATATACTCCCCTTTCAACCGGGTCAGCGCACTTAAGATGGTAGTGGACGGAAAGTGCGTCAGATGCGGAGCCTGCAAGGACGTCTGCCCCATGGACATGGAAATATACAAAGAGCCTGATTCAGGCGTCTGCATCAGGTGCATGAAATGCGCTAAGTGCTCAGCAGTCGGTGCAAACTTCATGGGAAGGCCCCTCATTAAGGCGGGGCGGGATGGAAAGCTGGGCAGGGCCGCCTACGAAGACAAGAGGTGAAAGATGTCGGCATTCGACGGGATGAGGAGAATCGGGATAGACGAATCCGGCAAGGGCGACTACTTCGGCCCCCTTGTCATCGCTGCGGTCCTGGTCGACCCCGAAGACCAGGCAAGGCTATGCGATGCCGGGGTCAAGGATTCGAAGAGGCTGTCGGATAAAAAGGTCGACGAGCTGGCAAGGCTCATCTCGGATACCTGCAGCGTATCCGTGGTTAAGATAGGCCCTTCAAAGTACAACGAGCTATACGCGAAGATAGGCAACCTCAACAAGCTTCTTGCGTGGGGGCATTCAAGGGCGCTGGAAAACGTCCTTGAGAAATCGCCGGACTGCGACCTTGCGATATCTGACCAGTTCGGCGACGAAAGGTTTTTAAGGGGCGCCTTGATGAAGGCGGGGCGCCTGATCGAGCTGGTCCAGATGCCAAGGGCGGAGCAGGACACCGCGGTGGCGGCAGCCTCGATAATGGCCAGGAGGGGCTTCGTGAAGGCCATGCAGGACCTCTCGGAAGCGGCGGGATTGCTTCTCCCGAAGGGTGCTTCAGATCCTCGCGTGCTCAGTACGGCATGCGAGATCTACGCAAAAGGCGGGCAGGGGGAACTGGGCAAATACGCCAAGCTTCACTTCAAGACAACAGCCCAGGTCGTAGAGGCGGCGAAAGCCGGGAAACGGGGGACGGAAGATGATAACTGACGTGTTAATGGCGATCGCCGGGCTGGCCGCCATGCTGTTCGTGGTGATGCTCCTGAGGGCTGCCTATATGCCGACCAGGCAGATTGGCCGAGCCGAGGCCGCCGGCCTGCCTGCGGTGGATGCTGAAGGCGCATCTTCTAGGCTGGCTGGCGCGATAAGGTTCAGGACGATAAATGACGGAAGTGACGACGGTGGCAATTCGGCTGAGCTGGACCGGCTGCACGAGCACCTGAGGAGCTCTTACCCCAACGTTTTCAAAAGAGCTGCAGTCTCTGTCCACGGTGGGCATTCGCTGCTCATCGAGATAAAGGGATCTGACCCGGATGCGGAGCCCGCACTTTTCATGGGCCACTTGGACGTAGTACCCATAGAGGGAACGACAGCCCACCTATGGGAGAGGCCCCCCTTCTCGGGGGACATCCACATGGGATATGTATGGGGCAGAGGGGCGCTGGACTGCAAGCATGTCGTCTCAGGCCTGCTTGAGGCTGCCGAGACTTTGCTTGTAAACGGATTCGAGCCGAAAAGGGGCATCGTTTTTGCATTCGGGCAGGACGAGGAGAACGGTGGGGCCAAAGGGGCCGCATCCATAGGGGCATACCTCAGGGAAAAAGGCTCGCGATTCTGGATCGTCCTTGACGAGGGAGGTAAGATCGATTCGCCCGGGCACCTTACAGGTTCTAAGGAAGAGGCTGTCGTAAGCATCGGTGAGAAGGGATTTGCCAGCTTCAGGCTTGAGGTGGACATGCCCGGAGGGCACTCAGCCAGGCCGCCCAGGGATAACGCGATAAACGTACTTGTCAGGGCGGTCGCGAATGTCAACAGTCACAGCTTCAGCCCCAGGATGGATGGCCCGTTGTCGGAGCTCTTAAGCTTCGCAGGCACCGAATTAGGGTTCTGGAGAAGGTTTGCCGTCGCCAACATGTGGCTGCTGAAACCCCTTGTGGTCGGCTGGCTGAGCTCTGACCCGTCAACTAGATGCATCATCCGGACGACGGCCGTGGCTACGATATTGAATGCGGGGGTGAAAGACAATGTCATACCCTCTCATGCAGAGGCCGTAGTGAACACGAGGCCGGCATTCGGGGAGACGCCTGAAAGCGTCAAGGCCGAGCTGGAAAGGGCGATAGGCGATGAGCGGGTCAAGGTGGTGCCAATAGGCCACCAGCAGGCACCGTCCAAAGTCGCCCGTGTTGACAACGCGCAGTTCGGCCTGCTCCATAGCGCGATAAAGAGGCACTTCCCGGACGCTGTGGTGATACCGGGCCTTCTTACTGGAGGGACAGACACCAAGCACTATGCTGGCCTCACCGATTCTGTGTACAGGTTCATTCCGATAAAGCTTACGCACGAGCTGGCTGAAGGCGTGCACGGCATCAACGAAAGGATACCTGTCGAAGGTTACGTAAAGATGATAAGCTTCTACATGGATATCATAGAAAGTACAGCTAACAGGATATAATGTCTGTGGAGGTGCAAACATGGCGGCAGTAGTGAAGGTGAGCGACAGGGTGGAATATATAGGTTCCCAGGACTGGGACAGGGAGATTTTCGATTCTCTCATCCCCCTTCCTGACGGGACCAGCTATAACTCATTCATAGTGCATGGGTCGGAAAAGACGGCCTTGATCGACACCGTCGACATGAAGTTCGTGAACGAGTTCATGCCGAAAATCGAGAGGCTCGAAAGGCTGGACTTCATAGTAATCAACCATGTGGAGCAGGACCACAGCGGATGTTTGAACAAGGTGCTGGACAGGTTCCCGGGGTCAGTCGTTCTCTGTACGGAAAAGGCGAAGGACCTCATCGTCACACACCTGCACACAGACCCGTCAAGGATAGTTACGGTGAAGGACGGGGAGGAGGCCAGCCTTGGGGACAGGACCCTCAGGTTCGTGCACGCCCCGTTCGTGCACTGGCCTGAGACGATGCTGACTTTCCTGGTCGAGGATTCGATCTTGTTCTCCTGCGACATGTTCGGTTCCCACATGGCATCCTCGGAGGTGTTCACCTGCGGGGAGCTGTGCACCTACGAGGAACCTTGCAAGAGATACTATGCCGAGATAATGATGCCATTCTCTGCACAGATAAAGAAAAACCTGGACAAGGTGGAACATCTTTCCCCAAAGATGATATGCCCCAGCCATGGCCCATGTTGGACCGAGCCTGGCTTCGTAATCGGGCTCTACAGGAAGTGGACGCAGGGAGAGCCTTCCAACAAGGCCCTTATACTCCATGTATCGATGCATGGGAGCACGGCAGCCATGGTGGACAGGCTTACCGACAGGCTATCCGAGGCCGGGATCAAGGTATCGCGCATTGATATAACCAAGCCAGACTTGGGGAAGATTGGGATTAGCCTTGTGGACGCACACACTTTGGTTGTGGCGACGCCCACTGTGCTGGGAGGGCCGCATCCGGCGGCGGCTTCGATGGCCATCCTGGCAAATGCGTTAAGGCCCAGACTAAAGCTTATAGGCATCATAGGCTCGTTCGGCTGGGGGGGCAAGGCACCTGAAGTGCTGGCGTCCCTGGTCCCGAACCTGTCGGGCGCAGAGCTACTGGAGCCCCTTATGATCAAGGGCATGCCGGACGAAGGGGGCATGCAGAGGATAGACGAGTTCGCGCAGAAGATAGCCGAGAAGCATGCCGCGGCATTCCCCGGCGAGTTCTGATGCTCAAAAGATAAAGCATAAAGGATGGGAGCCTTTACAGCTCCCATCCTTTCAACTTTGCGGCAACTGCCGTAGCTAGTTCCTTCAGGTGCTTCCGGTATCCGTAGTCGTGCAGGACTCTTCTTCCATAGCAGCTTCCTGCCTCTTCAATGCTAACGCGTTGAAATCTGTCTTGATCATGGCCTCAATGCCAAGGCTGTCCGCGTCTGCTATTGAATCGTACTCCGATAGGGCCTCTGACATAGGAATCATTCCAGGAGCTTGGGCAGGCCACAGCAAAGCGATCTCAAGCATCTCCGGATTCGCCTTCAAAGTAAAGCCGAGCGTTCCCTCCAAATCCATCGAATAGTACATAGGCCCTTTGTCAGTTCCCGTATACCAGCGGTGGTGCGCCACAGTAAGGACCTTTTGGACGGCATCTTCAAGGGCTGCCCTATCTATGGTGGAACCGTGCAACGCCTCCGCCTTGGCGACGGTAGAGGCGATGTCACCTGATGCGTCAGCTATTGTGCAATAGCCCGTTATCGACAGCTCAAGCCCTTTGCAGACCTTCGTGCGGTTCAAAGAGCCCTGAAGCAGCGTAAGC
>JAGOKM010000047.1 GCA_017994615.1 Bacillota bacterium
GAGCTGTTATATTGGTCCTGGACGGGGTGGGCGCGGGCGAGATGCCGGATGCAGCCGAGTACGGCGATGCGGGCAGCAATACGCTTGCCAACACCGCGCTTGCAGTAGGCTGCCTTGATCTGCCCGTCCTTACTTCGCTTGGCCTCGGCAACGCCGTGGCCATGTCTGGGAAGCCTGCTCCCGGGCTTCCTCAAGTGAAGCATCCTCTGGCAAGCTGGGGCCGCCTGATGGAGAAATCCCCGGGGAAGGATTCTACCACGGGGCACTGGGAGATGGCGGGGACCGTACTTGACAGGCCGTTCCCTCTCTACCCTGGAGGTTTCCCGAAAGAGGTACTCGATCCTTTCATGGAAGCCACAGGAAGGGGCATCCTCTGCAACAAGCCCTATTCCGGCACGGACGTGATAAGGGACTACGGCGAAGAGCACATGAGGACGGGCGACCTCATCGTATATACTTCGGGGGATTCCGTCTTCCAGATAGCATCCCATGTCGACATAGTACCGATCGAGGAACTGTACAGGGCGTCAGAAGCCGCAAGGAGGATATTGAGGGGAGCCCACGAGGTGGGAAGGGTGATAGCACGTCCCTTCACAGGAAGGCCAGGCGCATTCGAGAGGATCGGCGCCAAGAGGCGGGATTTCGCCGTCGAGCCACCATTGCCCAACCTTCTCAGCAAAGTGGAGGAAAAGGGCCTTCCCGTGATGGGCTGTGGCAAGATCGACGACCTGTTTGCCAACTGCAATATCACCAAATCCAGGCATGTTTCGGGCAATGCCAACACCATGGGGGCGCTTATGGAGTTCATGGAGGAGGGCACACCCGGTCTCATTTTCGCCAACTGCGTGGACTTCGACATGCTGTATGGGCACAGGAACGACCCTCGAGGCATGGCGGACGCCCTGCAGGAAATCGACGGCCTCATCTTCACCGCCATGGCATGCATGGGCAAGGGCGACCTTCTGATAATCACCGCCGACCACGGCAACGACCCGACAACCCCCAGCACGGACCACAGCAGGGAGATGCCGTTCGTGCTGGTCTGGCACAGGGGGATGGCCCCTGTGGCCCTGGGCGACAGGCAGACCTTCGCGGACGTTGGGGCGACGGCTGCGGCCTGGCTTGGCATACCGTGGGAACTTGAGGGAAAGAGCATGATAGATGCGGGAGGGGCTGACTGAAGGTGCTCATCCAGGACATAATCGCAAAGAAGAAGACGGGCGGAAGGCTCAGCCGGGCTGAGATCGATTTCTTCATCGAAGGCATTGTCTCAGGGGACATACCCGACTACCAGACCGCCGCGCTCCTGATGGCTATCTGGATAAGGGGCATGGACGTCGAAGAGACAGTGGACCTTACCCTGTCCATGGCGGAATCCGGAGAAATGCTGGACCTTTCGGAGATACCGGGCATAAAGCTGGACAAGCATTCCACAGGCGGCGTGGCCGATACGACGACGCTGATCCTTGCCCCCCTTGTGGCATCCCTTGGATACCCGGTTGCGAAGCTGTCGGGCAGGGGCCTCGGCCATACGGGCGGCACTCTTGACAAGCTGGAGTCCATACCGGGAATGAGGGTCGACCTGACGAAGAGGCAGTTCATAGACCAGGTGAAGAAGATAGGCCTGGCCGTATCAGGGCAGACCGCCGACATAGCGCCGGCCGACAGGATACTTTACGCATTGAGGGACGTCACATCCACAACCGACAACATATCGCTCATGGCATCCAGCATAATGAGCAAGAAGCTGGCTTCGGGCTCCGATGCCATCGTACTGGACGTCAAGACCGGCAGGGGCGCTTTCCTGCCTGACGTCGGAAGCTCGGTGGAGCTGGCCAAGCTAATGGTGGACATAGGAAGGGCGTCGGGCAGGCGGATGGCGGCAGTGGTGACGGACATGGACCAGCCCCTCGGAAGCACGATCGGCAACGCGCTGGAGGTCATCGAGGCAGCCGAGACGCTGAAGGCCCCCAGGCCTTCCAGGCTCCTTGACATAGTAATCAGGCTTGCGACCCTCATGGTGCGCTGCGGAGGGGACCACAGGGATGACGCCTCGATTGCATCAGACCTTATGAAAGCCCTTACTTCCGGAAGGGCGCTCGAGAAGTTGATTCAGATGGTGGACAGGCAGGGAGGAGACCCAAGGTACATAGAGGATACAACAAGGTTCGAGCTTGCCGGGGTAATAAAAGACGTCGAATCACCCGTCGCAGGCTGGGTCAAGAGCATAGACGCGCTGGGCCTGGGTAAGGCTTCGGTTGTCATCGGCGCCGGCAGGAAGAAGAAAGGCGACCCCGTAGACTTCGGAGTCGGAATGGTGCTGGCCAAGCAGGTGGGGGACAAGGTGGGAAAGGCAGAGCCCTTCGCCAGGGTTTACGCAAGGAGCGAAGCAGACGCCGATGCCGCGGTTTCGGCGTGCATTGCATCGTATTCCTTCAGCGAAGGGCGCACCGAGGCGCTTCCACTTGTCTACGAGACCATAGAATGATATACAATACTAGGCTAATCGTTGTGTAATGATGGTTTACGGAGGTAATCGGATGAAGAAGGGCAGGATATTCAGCGGCATGAGGCCGACGGGGAAGCTCCACCTGGGCAACTTCCTGACGCTCAGGAACTGGGTAAAGCTGCAGGAGGAGTACGAGTGCACTTTCGGCATAGTCGACTGGCACGCCCTTACGACGGGCTATGAGGACACATCGGAGCTGCCGATGATGATAAGGGAGATGGCCCTCGACTGGCTTGCTGCCGGCGTCGACCCGGCTGTTTCCACGCTCATGCTGCAGTCGCATGTGAAACAGCACGCCGAGCTGCACCTTCTTCTTTCTATGATAACCCCGCTGGGATGGCTGGAGCGCTGCCCGACCTACAAGGAGCAGCTCAGGCAGATGTCGGACAGGGAGATACAGACGTACGGCTTCCTAGGATATCCTGTCCTTATGGCGTCAGACATCCTCCTTTACATGGCGGACAGGGTGCCCGTGGGCCAGGACCAGCTGCCTCACCTTGAACTTGCCAGGGAGATTGCAAGGCGCTTCAACTTCCTTTACGGAAACACCCTCGTGGAGCCCGAACCGATAATAAACAACGTGCCCCTGTTGCCCGGGACGGACGGCAGGAAGATGAGCAAGAGCTACGGCAACTATATTGCTCTCTCTGACGACAGGGACACAGTGGCCAAGTCCATATCACAGATGGTGACGGACCCCGCCCGCATCAGGAAGACGGATCCGGGTCACCCTGACATCTGCACCGTTTTCGCCTATTACTCGGCATTCTTCCCCGAATCGACCGGAACCGTGAGGGCCGAGTGCGAAGGGGCGCAGATCGGATGCGTCGCCTGCAAGAAGCGAATGGCCGACCTCATGCTGGGGATATTGACCCCCATACACCAAAAGAGAGCGGCCTACGCCTCCGATCCGGCGTATGTGGAGGGCATACTGGCAGAGGGCAACGAGAGGGCGAGGCAGAAGGCCGAGGAAACTATGAAGAAGGTCAGGGCGGCCGTGCGCCTGTCATGAGCCTGACTGCGGAGCCAGGCTCGTCATCTGGGAGCGGGGCGGGCTTCAACGCAGCCGGCTACAGCGGGCCGCTGAGCCTTCTGCTCGACCTGATAGAGCAGAGGAAGGTGGACATCTGCGAAGTATCGCTCGCAGAGATCACCGAAGAGTATCTGAGGAGGATCAGCTCGATAGAGTGGCCGGACCTTGAGGAATCGTCCAGGTTCCTGGTGATAGCCGCGACATTGCTCTTCATCAAGGCAAGGGTGCTTATGCCAAGGAAGAAGGATGTAGACGCCGTCGCCGAGGAGGAAGAAGGGCCCGATCCCGCAGAACTGCTGGTTGACAGGCTGAAGGCCTACAAGGTCTTCAGGGACGCTTCAAGGAAGCTCAGGCAGCTCGAGGCTGAGGCTGCCCTATGGTTCAGGCGCGGCAGGTTCGAGCACCTTGCGACCAGATGGCACGGTAACCCGCTCGAGGGGATTCTGCCACAGGACCTGTTCGAGATAGCCTCGCGCCTTCTGGAGAAAGCACAGCCGGCTGTTGTTGAAGGCCCAAGGGACGAGGTCCCCCTGGCCCATTTCATGAACGAGCTGCTGGGTGCTTTGAGGAGGAGAAGGAGCGCGGACTTCCTGGGGGCGCTGGGGGCCGTTAAGGACAGGAAGGCACTAATAGGAAGTTTCCTTGCGCTGCTTGAGCTTGCGAAACTGGGGATAATCAGCCTGAGCCAGATGGCGCCCGGAGAACCAATATGGATGTCCTTGAGGGAGGAGGCGGGAAGCGTTGGACCTGTTGCGGATGAAGGCGTTGATTGAAGCGATCATATTCGCTTCCCCCGAGCCTGTAGACCTTGAGGATATGGCTGATTACCTGGGTATAGACATGAACACCCTATCGTTGGTGATAAAAGATATCAAGGATTTGCACGAGAGGCCTGATTCGGGAATCAGGCTGAGGAACGTAGGCGAGGGAGTGACTTTCTCCACGCCGCCGGAGCTTGCAGACGACATCTCCGGGTACCTCTCTGCGACGAGGCAGTCGGCTTTGACTGACGCCTCGCTGGAGACGCTCTCGATAATCGCCTACAAGCAGCCGATAACGAAGGCGGAGATAGAGCAGATAAGGGGAGTGGGCGCAGAATCAGCATTAATAACGCTGGCGCAGCGGGGGCTGATAACCGAAAAGGGCAGGAAGAACGCGCCGGGAAGGCCGATACTTTACGGGACTACTAAGGAGTTCCTGGTATACATGGGGCTGCCCGACCTGAGATCGTTACCCGGACTCCAGGACCTAGATGACGTTGAGGGCTTGAAGCTCCCGGGCATAGAATAAGCGGGTCAATAGAACTGAGGTGTTTCTTGATGGTAGTAGCAGTGGTAGGACTCGGGGTCTTCGGAGTATCTGTGGCGCTGAAGCTTGCGGACGAGGGCGCGGAAGTGTTCGCAATCGACCTTGAGGAGGAGAAGGTAAGGAAGTACGCCAACTTAGTGACGCACGCCGTTGCCGCGGACGTGACGGACAAGGATGCTATGGAGAGCATCGGCATCAGGAACGTCGATGTCGCGGTGATAACGACAGCGTCGGACATAACCATGTCGGTCATGGGTACCATGGTGCTAAAAGAGCTTGGCATACCTAGGGTTATAGCCAAGGCGAAGGACGAGATGCACGGAAGGATACTGCAGGCCGTTGGGGCAAGCAGGGTGGTCTACCCCGAGAAGGAAGCGGGCGAAAGGCTCGCCCATTCCATCCTCTCTAACAACTTCATAGACCTGATAGAGCTTGATCCCAGGTTCTCCATACTGGAGATCAAGGCTCCCGACAAGCTGGTAGGGAAGACCCTCAAACAGATAGACGTAAGGGCGAAGTACGGGGTGAACGTCGTCGCGGTAAAATCGGGCGACCAGTGGATACTCACCCCTGGCGCCAACGACATCATAAAACAGAACGACATACTAGTAACCATAGGTTCAAACGAGGACCTGGAGAAGTTCAAGGAATGAGCGGGGAAAGGATAGCCAAATACATAGCAGCATGCGGCATCGCCTCCAGACGCAAGTCGGAGGCTTTCGTAACAGACGGCAGGGTAAGCATAAACGGCACCATCACGACGGATATGGCATCGAAGGTCATGCCTGGCGACGTGGTCGCATTGGACGGCAGGGAGATTAGGCCCAAAAAGGATCATATCTATATCATGCTGAACAAGCCGAGAGGTTACCTCACGACCGCTTCCGATGACAGGGGAAGGAAGACCGTAATGTCCCTGATAGACGCCAAAGGCCATCGCGTATTCCCAGTCGGAAGGTTGGACCTTGATTCCGAGGGGCTGCTGCTTCTGACGGATGACGGCGACTTGGCTTACAGGCTTACGCATCCAGGCAGGAACATCGACAAAACATATTTCGTCTCATTAAGTAATCCATTATTGGAGGAAAAACTGGAGTTATTGCGAATAGGTATAATGATAGATGGTATTTTGACTGCGCCAGCGCAGGTTGAAGTGGTGCATCCGTCAGGCCTTATGCTTGAGATTACGATTCACGAGGGCAGGAAAAGGCAGGTCAGACGGATGGTGGAGGCGGCGGGGAGCAGGGTGCTGAGTCTGAAGAGGACTTCTCTTGGGCCTCTCAGGTTAAGCAGTCTGAAACCTGGTGAGTCAAGAACCCTTACTGAAACTGAATTAGGAGACCTGATATCATTGATCAGTTCCCATGAAAGGGCTGTGAGAAATGATTAGAAGATATAAAGATCAGAGGGGCTTTACGACGGTCGAGGTAATTGTCGCAGCTGTCATTCTAGTAATAGTCGCAGTAGCCTTGCTGGGTCTTTACAATAGTAACTTCGGTTGGATTGTAAGAGCGGGATTCCGTACCAGGGCTGTAGATAAAGCGAAGGCTGCCATCGACAGCAGAATCTCTCAAGGAGCAGCAAGTGGAGCATCATCTCTTACCATAGCCTTCGGAAATGGTGCACCATCAATTTCGATACCGGGTGAGTTCATCAGCGAAACCGGCACAGATGGACCAGGCAATTCGGTTAGCGTGACCTTGGATTCCTTCATCCCTTACAAACCATAACAAAGGAAGGAGGCGGCTGAATGATTATGCGGCTTAGGAATCAAAAAGGAATCACACTTGTGGAGCTTATCCTTGTAATCGCTGTTCTAGGCTTCATAATGGCAGCTGCGCTTTCTTTCTTCCTTTTCGGCACACGCACTTTCACGCTAGGCAGCAACCAAGCTCGAGTGCAGCAGGAATCACGTTTGGTTACTACGATAGTCGCTGCTGACCTTCGTACGGCGCTGAACGTGCGTGTCTTCACTGCAGAGGGCTATACACCCGATTCAGACGACTATGTTGTAAAAAGGATAGGTTCTGGCCCTTACTCGCTGGTGTATTCAAGGCCAGGGGTGGCTGACCTAACTACAGCTTCGATTTTTACGAGCATGTCATTTAAGGTTACAACCGAGAATTCGAGTAAATTCATCACAATAGATGCCGTGGGGGTTGAAGGTGACAGATCATATACAATAGCAAGCAAGATGCTGCTTGAGAACGTTCAACCTGGACTTTTAGATACTGACGATGTCATAGCTATATTGTTCGACAAGTAGTTTAATCAGTTAGGGGGAGAGTAGCCATGAAAAGGCATAATAATCAGAAGGGTATAGCTCTTCCGATAGTGCTACTTTTCATCATCGTTCTGATTCTGTTAGGATTCGCGTTGTCAACTTACGGGTATTATGAATCAGTTTCAGCGATTAGGGAAGAGCATTTGACTAAAGCATATTACGTAGCTAGAGCAAGTATATCTGCACTAGCTCAGTATTTAACAAAAGAACCTGCAAATGATACAGAGATGTACGCGATTGCTGACTATGTGGATAAAATCACATCCTCGGGTAACTATGCAAGCGGGGAAATAAACGGTATTCAATATAGAATAACAGCAACTAGGGTTAACGATTTCGGCGCACTACAGGGCGTATTGACCCTTACTTCATTAGGCAAGTCCGGTAATTTCGAAAAGAAAGCAGCACTACAGATAGGCTATTCTTTGAAAGAGTATACGAATATGGGGCCCTTCGGCGTAGTAGACAGTGCACTATATGCCGAGAATACGGCGGAATCTGGTGGCTCTTTGGGAGATTACAAGGCAAAGGCATATGGAAAAGTGAAGACCAATAATCCAAATACAAGCAAGATCAAAGTTACTGTTATCGGCCAATCTTCGCCATATAACGTGCCTGTTTACGAGCCACAGCCTCATCCTTTGCCATCAAATCCAGTGTTCCCTTCAATTACGAAATCTAGTTCAACATTTACTTCTGACCCGGATTTAATTCCCGACGAAAGTTTCTATTATAACGGAACTATTAAGGTGAAACCAGCTGCTACCTATGATGGGTATAATGACAGAACATACGACGCGACAAATAAACTTATAACAAAGGGAACGCCAACGTACATCAAGGTGACTTCTCTTAACATTGCAGAACCGCTTCTATTTAACAACAATGGCCCGATTTATTTAATGGTCGAAAATTCCCTGGAAATTGCTGCGAATGTTGGATGCTCGCCAAATTGCGGATATATAGGTGGAGTTTACACGCATGCTCCGGAGTGTTGGCTTGGCAGGGTAAATATTTTCTTTACTGGGACGAATCCGATTCGAATCACAGGAAATCCCTACATAAGGGCTAATATCGTTGCCTTGAATGCTGCGATTATTCAACCTGATAAGGATCCTGACTTCTACATCGGGGGAAATGTAACGATGAGCGGACATGTCATATCTGGAGGAGACAGAATTGAGCTATATGGTTCCTTCGAGAACGCTCCTAGTATGATATATGCTCCTAAAGCTTCTGTGTTCTTAGGAGGGTCTGCATTTACGCACAATGGCGCAATTATATGCGATACTTTCGAAGCAAATGCAAATGCAAACCTTTATTATCAAGCAATTACTAGAGCTTCCTTGCCATATTGGTTCGACGATGATGATAGTTTTGGCACGCTGGGCGATAGTTTTGAGATAGGCACAGGAGAATTCTACGCTAAGAACCTTATCTTTACACGTTGGACTGATTAACGCATTCCTATTGAGATGGGTCGGCTTTCAACCGACCCATCTTTCTGTTACCATTCATTTATGCTATTTTATTGTTACATTCATTTAAAGGACGTTAAATGCCGCTCAAAACTTCTATCGCAATAGACGGACCCGCAGGATCCGGGAAAAGCACAATAGCGAAGATGCTTTCCAAAGCCACTGGCCTCCCCTACTTGAGCACCGGGGAGATGTACAGGGCTATTGCTTTATGTACGTTACGGGCCGGCATAGATCCCTATAATGAGCAGGAAGTGCTCGACTGCGCCCTGCGTTCCGAAATATCCGCCACGCCGGACGGAAACGGCGGCTTCAAGGTGTACTGCGGGAAAGAAGACGTCACAGGGCTTCTCAGGACGCCGGAAGTCAGCAAGATGTCGTCCCCTGTTGCCATCCACGCAGGTGTCAGGAAGCTCATGGTGTCGCTTCAAAGGGCCATCGCAGCCAAGGATGATGTAATCATGGACGGGCGGGATATCGGCACTGTCGTCCTGAAGGAATCTGACCGCAAGATATACCTGGATGCATCCGTAGAAGTAAGGGCAAGAAGGCGCCTGATGGATTTCAAGGATAGCTCGCTGACTTTCGAGCAAGTACTAAAAGACCTCAAGGAAAGGGACATGCGGGACAGCACGAGGGAAGTGGATCCTCTAAGGCCTGCGGAAGATGCCTTCATAATAGACACGTCGGATATGACGCCGCAACAGGTCGTGGAGGCGATAATGGAACGCTTCGGCATGAAGGCTGGGGAGGCAACGGATGCTTAATAGGGCTCTTGCGCTTTTAGTCTGGCTTTACATCAGGATATTCCACAGGTTCAGATGCTACGGCGCAGACAAGGTACCATCGCGCGGTGCAGTGATAGTCGTCGCCAACCATGGAAGCTTCATAGATCCAGGGCTTATCGCCTGGAACGTGAAGAGGCCCCTTTTCTATATGGCCAAGGCCGAGCTCTTCAAGAATCCGGTCCTCGCATTCCTGCTCGGTCTGATTAACACGTTCCCAGTCAAAAGGAGCGGGGCCGACAGGGCCGCCATGAACCATTCGATGAAGCTCCTCAACGAGGGAAAGGGCCTTTGCCTCTTCCCTGAAGGCACCCGGAC
This sequence comes from Bacillota bacterium, assembly GCA_017994615.1. GTDB lineage: Bacteria > Bacillota > DTU025 > DTU025 > MWDF01 > MWDF01. The sequence continues at coordinate 9,716 of JAGOKM010000047.1, forward strand.
CCTTGACGGAAAGATGGGCCCCTTCAAATCGGGTGCCGCATACCTTGCCCTGGTGACAGGCGCGCCGATTGTGCCGGTCGCCCTTTTCGGCACCTATAAGGCCTACAGGAAGGGGACAAAAAAGATCCATTTCGTCCCGTTCAAATCGGTCTTCGCCGACCCCATATACGTGCAGAAGGTCGACCAGCACGACATAGAAGCCATAAGGACGAGATCGGAAGAGCTTACTGAGAAGGTCAAGGCGACAATACAGGCCATGCTCGACGAGGGAGGGGAGTAACGGATGAAACTTTTCGTAGATACCGCCAACCTTGATGAGATAATCATGTCCGATGACATGGGGATTACCTGCGGCGTGACGACGAACCCCACTTTGATTGCGCGCGAGGGCCACAACCCCAGGG
>JAGOKM010000048.1 GCA_017994615.1 Bacillota bacterium
GTTCAAGGGTTTCAAGGGCGGCTTCGCAAAGCACGGAGCCCCTGCCTGAGAGGGTAACCCGGCATCCCGACCGGAGGAACTCCGCTGCCATGGCGAAACCGATGCCGCGGGTGCTGCCAGTTATTACAATGTCTTTCATGGGAACCTCCATTACCTGGCAGCCAGCCATTCCAACAACGGTTGAAGGTTCTCCTCTTTAACTGCGTCCAGACCGTTCTCGATTATCGAGACCGCATCCTTGGCTTCTTCGTCGCGCCGGCTCTTAAGCATCCTTACGAACATCGACAGCATGACCCTGTCCATGCCCTTGATCTGCTTCAAGGGCAGGCATCCGCCTCGCATATAAAAGAAAGGAATGCCCGACAGCCTGTTCCTTGCTATTACGGTTTCTGTGTCGGGCTCGGCTTTTTGCCCGCTGCCGGTGCAGCACACGGCTATGACGTTGTACCCCCTGAGTCTGGTCAAACCCTGGATCCTTCCAATTCTCATCCAGCCGAAGAAGATGACTTCCTCATTGCGGTCGACTCGGGAAAGCTCTTTGACGCTGTATACCTCAAGTTCGGCCTTTGCCGCGAGCAGATCGACATATCTCTTGGTGAAACCCGTCCTCGATTCATATACGACCACCATGTTATCAGCTTCTTTCATCGAATTGCCCATTCGCGAGCTTGAAGGCAGCCATGCGGAAATCAATTGAACAACCCATATTCTACTGCTTGTTGGCCATATACCAGATGCTCATCTTTTGGTGAGGAATTCCTTGATGGCATGAACTGCGATATCCTGTTGTTCCTCACGTGAAATCGTTGCGTCCGGGTCTCCTTTTTGTCTGCCGTAATTGCCGAACTGTGCATGGTTGCCGCCCTCTATGATTACGACGTTCTCTGTGTAATCGACCTTGTCGGCCACGGTTGTATTGAACGAACCATAGACGGTCAGGGCTTTTCCTGCAGGGTAACCTCCGTAGATATAGGCACCAAGCAGTATCAGTCCCTTGATGCTGTCCTGATGCTCTGAAGCATAGGCGCTGGCCATTGCGCCGCCCATAGAGTGCCCGGCGATGTACCAGTTCTTTATGTGGGGGAATTGTTCGATGACGGCGTCGGCATAATCCTTGGCGAAAATTGCAAGGTTGAACGGCATTCTTACGAGAATGCAAGTTATGTCGCAGTTTCGCTTGATTTTCTCGAGAATCGGCAGATATGCGAAGCACTCCACCTTTGCGCCCGGATAGAATATCAAGGCGGTGTCTGACGGTGTGACTGACGGGAGCACTATGAGATTTTTTTGGGCCCTGGTTACGGCGTCGCTCTGCAGGATGGCGTTTGCGACATCATCTGCCCTGTAATAATCGGATACATAGATGAAAAATGCACTGGACAGCAGTACTGCCAGCGATGCGGCCACTACGAGAGATATTTTCAACCTTCTGTTCGTCTTTCCCATACATTTCATCTTCTCAGCTTCCTTCACGTCCAGGTTCGACAGAACCTTGAGGGATAGTACGTGCCACGGCGCTTGGATTAATAGCCTTAACAGACAATTGGTTTCTAGGATATGCCTTGACCTTTCTCAATAAGCTTCATCGCCGCTTTCAAGGCGTCGATCCTGTTTCTCTGTAAGGTGTGCTGGGAACTGCCGGCAGGAAACCTTCCGATGGCCCGCTCGGCCCTTAAAAGTGCATCCGCCAAAGACTTATGGGCCGTTATTAATTCTTCTTGCCCGAATGACGCTTCATCATCGTCGATTAGCTTCAAAGCAACGTCGGCAGCTTTGACATACGAGTCCATCAGGTTTCTCTGCCAGCTGCCTTCCTTCAGCTTGTAAGATGACTTTTCCGCCTTGCCTCTGAACGACGATATCGCGCGTTGCTCCGATGCCAGCTCTTTGTTCATGAAGGCTCGACCCTCCTGGTTTCCACATACCTGCAGATGCCTTATTCCTGACCGTGCAGATTTCGCACTATGTATATACGGTTTCATCTACAAAAGGCCATTCGCATATCATTCCCAAAGGTAACTCGTCATGGTCAATGACCCCAACTCACCGGATTTATTATAGACGCTGACCTTGTCACCAGCATCTGACGCCCCAAGCACATATAGAAGGGGATAGAAATGGTCCGGAGCCGGTACCGCAAGCTCCGCCGCGTCTCCGGCCCTGCTGTAGTTGATTACGTCGTCATGCTTGCCTTTAGTGATGCAGTCATAGATATGCTCATCGAATTCACATGCCCAACCGAAGCCTTCACCGGCCATGTTCCAGTCTACCAGCCTCAAGTTGTGGACGACATTCCCCGTGCCGAAAAGGAGGACCCCCTTTTCCCTTAGAGCGCCCAGCTCTTGACCGATTTTATAATGTGTCGCAGGTGGGGCATAGGCGTCTATGCTGATCTGGAATACAGGAATATCCCTGTCCGGATACATATGGACCAGCACCGACCATGTCCCGTGGTCGATCCCCCAGGAGTCGTCATATGTCGTTTCCCGTGTTATTAACTCCTTGGACAGCTTGGCTAACCCCGGAGAACCTGGAGTGTCGTAATCGACCTCATAAAGCTTCCTTGGGAAGCCGTACATGTCATGGATTGTCTTCGGGTTCTCCTGGCCCATGATCCTGGTCCCCTTGGTATACCAATGGGCTGAAAACGACAATATGGCCTCGGGCCTGGGTATCCTTTCTGCCAGGCTTCTCCACGTCCTGGTATACAGGTTGTCTTCGATTGCATTCATCGGCGAGCCATGTCCTACGAAAAACGCCGGCATCCTGGTCATAGTTACCACCCTTCCTACGGGCTGAAGACCGAAATCTTGGATATCTTCGTATTTGCCCTGTGAATAGAGTTGCTATACATCAGCCCTTGAGAGCGATACTACAGTCTCGATGTGCGAAGTATTGGGGAACATGTCCACCGGCTGGACCTTGCGCAGATCGAACCCTCCGGAGATTAGAAGCGACACATCCCGCGCAAGGGTCGCCGGATCGCAGGAAACGTAGCTAATCCTTTCAACAGCAGATTCGACAAGCGCCCTTACCAGCCCTGGGGCGCAGCCCGCCCGCGGCGGGTCAAGGACTGCCACCCTTGCGCCGAAGGCCTTCACTTCATCCGAGGATATGACCTCTTCAGCTAGCCCTGCGATGAAGTATGCGTTATCGATGCCGTTTTTCGTCGCGCTGGCCCTGGCATCGGCGACCGCAAAGCCGTTGAGCTCTATTCCGAGCGCCTTACGCGCACGTTTTGCCAGCATCAGAGCAATCGTCCCCATGCCGCTGAAGACGTCGAGGACATCATCATCATCTTTTATGCCGGCGAACCCTGCCGCCGTCTCATACAGCAAGCCGACCTGCCGGCTGTTGACTTGCAGGAATGAGCGGGGCGAGGCGTCGAAGCTGCTGCCCGATATTCCAAAAGTCAGCTTATCAAGGCCTGCAAGCAGCGTGAAACCGCCTTGCAGCACTTCGCCGAACCTGCTCCTGTTGAAGCAGTGATATACGCTCGTTGCCATAGGTACCTTCTCCAGAAGCTTCATGGCGAGCTTCCTGTGCGGGCTGCCTGCCGGTTCCGAGGATACTAAAGTGACCATAAGCTTACCTTCGGGGTTCGCCCTTACCACCATGTGCCTTGTGCCTAGATATTCGCCCTTTAAGCTGTCGTTCATCTCTTCGACCGCGAAACGGGCGGCTTCAAGTATTCCGTCCTGGAGCACTCTGCATTCCGTTATTGCGACTGCAGCGTGAGAATTCCTCATCCGGAAGCCAAGGGAGTAAACTCCAGTTCCGGACTTCCATACCCTGAATTCCGCCTTGTTCCTGTAACCCATCGGATCTTCCATGCCCAGCACAGGCAGTACGTCAGGCTCTTTGATGCCGCCCAGGCGCCTGAAGGCGTCCTCGACCATCCTGCGCTTGAACGCAAGCTGCCCCTCATATGTCACGTGCTGCAGGTTGCACCCCCCGCACTCCCCATAGTGCGGGCAGAACGGGACGGCCCTGTATTCAGAAGGCTCCAGAACCTCTTGGGCTCTCGCCCTCATGAAGTACCTGCCCTTTTCTGTGATGCCAGCCATGACAGTCTCGCCTGGGATCGCCCCTTCCACGAAGACCGCCATGCCGTCGAGCCTTGCGACACCCCATCCTTCATGCGTTATGCCGTCGATTTTCATCTTAATGAGCGAAATTGGCATCACCTCACGCGTCCTTTCACAGGAATAGAATAGCACGCGGATGTGTCGGGGACCTTTTTTACGGGCTTTTCGGTTGACATGCTCCCATTACGGGGATATACTCAAAATAATTCTGACTTAAATAGTAGGATATAGGTGATCAGGTGAAGATAACTGCGAGGACCGAATATGGCATAAGGGCGATGTACGCATTGGCGAAGGCCAGCGGAAAGGGCCCCGTTCCCATGCGCGCGATCGCCTCCGAGCAGCAGATACCGGAGAACTTCCTCGAACAGATGCTCTCCCAGCTGAGGAAAGCTGGGCTCATCAGTGCTACAAGGGGGCCTTCGGGGGGCTATGAGCTGGCCCGTCCCCCCGAGGAGATCAGCTTCTCGGACATCGTGAGCGCACTTGAAGGGCCCGTCGCATTGTGCGACTGCATGGAGGAGGGCAACGGCTGCGACAGGCTGCAGGGCTGCCCCGTACATCCGGTGTGGGCGAAGATCTCGGCAGGCCTGAACCAGCTTCTGGACAGCTCGACATTGGCGGACATGCTATAAAGGCTAAGGAGGAATTGTCATGGAAAGGATATACATGGATTACAGCGCAACCACGCCTTTGAGGAAAGAGGCGCTGGAAGCCATGATGCCATATATGACCACCGAGTTCGGCAACCCTTCCAGCATCCACTGGTTCGGCAGGAACGCCAAGAAGGCCATGGAGGACGCAAGGGCGAGGATTGCTACGGCCATAGGCGCTGCGGAGCCGGGCGAGGTCATATTCACCAGCGGCGGCTCGGAGGCCGACAACCTGGCGATATGGGGAGTCATGGAGGCTTACGGCAAGAAGCATCTGATCACCAGCGCCGTCGAGCACCACGCCGTATTGGACACTGCCAGGATCCTGGAGAAGGAAGGCTACGACCTCACTGTCCTTCCCGTGGACGAGTATGGCATGGTTGACCCAGAGGCGGTAAGGAAGGCGATAAGGCCTGACACTGGGCTTGTCACCGTAATGTACGGCAACAACGAGATAGGTACGGTTGAGCCCGTCGGCGAGATCGCGTCCGTATGCAGGGAGAAGGGTGTATTCTTCCATACGGACGCCGTCCAGGCCGTAGGCCACATACCGGTCAATGTGAAGGCGCTCGGGGTAGACCTAATGAGCTTCGCCGCCCACAAGTTCTACGGGCCAAAGGGCATAGGCGGGCTTTACGTCAGGAAGGGCATCAGGCTCGAGCCGCAGATAACAGGCGGCGCCCAGGAGCGCAAGAGGCGGGCCGGCACGGAGAACGTCGCTTACATTGTGGGAATGGCCAAGGCCCTGGAGCTTGCGGTAGCCGAGCTGCCGGAGGAGATAAAGCACCTTAGCACCCTGCGGGACAGGCTGATAAAGGGTCTCATGGAGAGGATACCGGAGATAAGGCTTAACGGGCATCCGACGAAGAGGCTTCCCGGAAACGTGAACATCTCGTACAGGTACGTAGAGGGCGAATCCCTCCTTCTGCACCTGGATATCAACGGCATCGCGGCATCTTCGGGCTCCGCTTGCACATCGGGCTCGCTGGAACCATCCCATGTGCTCATGGCGATAGGGTTGAGCCATGAGATAGCCCATGGGTCGGTGAGGATGTCTCTCGGCAAATATAACACCGAAGCCGACATAGACAAGGTGCTCGAGGTGTTCCCGGGGATAGTGGCGAAGCTTAGGGAGATGTCGCCTCTTTACATAAAGACGAGCTGTGCGAGGAAGGAAATCTGCGACGAATCGGGCAACTGCTCGGTGAACGGTTGATCGGCGGCAATAACAAAGCAAATTGAGGATTGAGGTGCGGCGATGTATACGGACATAGTGATGGACCATCTGACGAACCCCAGGAACATGGGGGAGATAGAGAACCCGGACGGCGTAGGCCAGATAGGCAACCCCGTCTGCGGGGACATAATGCGCATCACCATAAGGGTGAAGGATTCGGTGCTGGAGGACATCAAGTTCAAGACCTTCGGCTGCGGCGCGGCCATCGCAACGTCTAGCGCGGTGACGCAGATGATGCGGGGCAAGACGATAAAAGAGGCGCTCGAGCTTACCAACAGGAAGGTCGCAGAGGAGCTCGGGGGCCTTCCGGCCAACAAGATGCACTGCTCCAACCTTGCGGCAGACGCCCTTCACCTCGCCATAAAGGATTACCTCACCAAGAACCCCGGCGCAGAGCCGGGCATAGACCCGGAGTCGATAATCGTGAAGGACGACCACCACGACGATGAGGGCGAAGAAGCGGGCGGCTGCTCCACTTTCAAGCTCTAGCCCGGGCTTCGTTGACATGCTTGCAATCTGGGCAATAAAGTATTCTATATGCTTACTTCCGGAGGTCGTCTTATGAACACAGCTGAACTCAGGGCTAAATACCAGGGCTTCTTCGAGGAGAAAGGGCACAGGAGGCTTCCTTCTGCGTCGCTAATCCCGACTGGGGACGCGACGCTTCTTTTGACTGCCGCGGGGATGGTCCCGTTCAAGCCGTACTTCCTCGGCACTGCGAAGCCTGACCATACCAGGGTTACCACCTGCCAGAAGTGCGTACGCACAGGGGACATCGACAACGTCGGGAAGACTGCAAGGCACTGCACGTTCTTCGAGATGCTCGGCAACTTCTCGTTCGGCGACTACTTCAAGGACGAGGCCATTTCATGGGCCTGGGAGTTCGTGACAGAGAGGCTCAAGCTCGACCCCGCGAACTTGTGGATAACGATTTACCTCGACGACGACGAGGCGTTCGAGATCTGGAACAAGAAGGTAGGCATCCCGGCCGAGAGGATAGTCAGGAAGGGCAAGGAGGACAACTTCTGGGAGATAGGGGTAGGCCCCTGCGGCCCATGCTCTGAGATTCACATCGACCGCGGACCGTCGTTCGGCTGCGGCAGGCCCGAATGCGACATTAACTGCGGCTGCGATAGGTTCTTAGAGATATGGAACCTGGTATTCATACAGTTCTTCAAGGACGCCGAGGGCAATTATTCCCCTCTTAAATCCAAGAGCATAGACACAGGAATGGGGCTTGAGCGCACTGCTGCTTTCCTCCAGGGCGTCCCGTCGGTTTTCGATACGGATGAGATGATGAGGATAAGGGACGCAGCAGCAGCCCTCGCAGGGAAGGCATACGGCGCAAACCCGTCCGACGACGTCGGCATAAGGGTCATAACGGACCACAGCAGGGCAGCCACTTTCATGGTGGCAGACGGCATCCTTCCGACCAACGAAGGCAGGGGGTATGTGCTAAGAAGGCTGATCAGGCGCGCTATCCGCTACGGGAAGATCCTCGGGGTGCAGGGGGACTTCATGTCGAAGATGGCTGACGCGGTCATCGACACCATGAAGGGCTCCTATCCGGAGCTGGAGACGGATGCCGCAAGGATAAAGAGGGTGATTACGCTCGAGGAGGGGCGCTTCACCGCAGCCTTGGAGCAGGGTTCGGCAGTGCTAGCCGACATGTTCGAAGCGCTCGGCAAAAGCGGCGTCAGGCAACTTGCCGGCAAGGATGCGTTCACACTGTACGACACGTTCGGGTTCCCCTATGAGCTTACGGCCGAGATGGCCCAGGAGAAGGGCTTCGGGGTCGACAGGAAGGGATTCGAAGAGGAGATGGCGGCCCAGAAGGAAAGGGCGAGGAGCGCAAGGGGAGCCAACGTGTACATGGACGAGAGCAGCGCCAAGTACAAGGCGCTCGCAGCCACCCCGACCCGTTTCACCGGTTATGAGGTGACAAAAGGAAAAGCAAAGCTCATAGGCATCCTGACCGAGGGCGGCGAAACGGAGGCGGCGCTTCCCGGGCAGAGGGTGGAGCTGGTATTCGACTCAAGCCCGTTCTATGCGGAAGGCGGAGGCCAGGTGTTCGACACAGGCATGGTTCTCCAGGACGGCAAGGTGGCGGCAAGGGTCTTGAACGTGCAGAAGCCGCTCGGCGACACATTCTTCCATGAGGCAGAGGTGCTCGAGAAGTTGGAGCTCGGGCGCGAGTACGGCCTCAAGGTGGACCAGCAGAGGCGCGACGCAATAAGGAGGAACCACAGCGCGACCCACCTTCTGCACGCAGCGCTAAGGAACGTGCTCGGCGAGCATGTGCAGCAGTCGGGGTCCTACGTCACGGACGAGAGGCTCAGGTTCGACTTCTCGCATTACCAACCGCTCAAGAAGGACGAGCTCAGGAAGATCGAGCAGCTCGTCAACAGGTGGGTGATGGCCGACTACGAGGTCGGCACAAGAGTGTGCAGCATAGAGGAGGCTAGGGGCAGCGGGGCGATGGCCCTGTTCGACGAGAAGTACGGCAACGACGTGAGGGTGGTGAGCATGGGGGACGTGAGCCGCGAGCTCTGCGGGGGGACCCATGTCTCGCGCACGGGCGAGATCGGCCCGTTCAAGGTGCTTGTAGACAGCGGGATTGCTTCCGGGGTGAGGCGCGTGGAATGCCTGACCGGGGAGAATACGTTGAAGTACATGGACTCGGTCGAGGACCTCATAGATGAGCTGACCGAGGCGACCAAGACCGACAGGGAAGGCCTTGTTTCCAAAGTCGAGAAAATGCAGGCGGCCATCAAGGAATCAGAGAGGGCACTGGCGAAGGTAAGACAGCAACAGGCCCTGTCCGGGATAGACGCCATGATAGAGGCGGCAGAAAGCTGCGGGGGCTCGCGCATACTGTCGGGAAGGTTCGACGGTTTGGACGCGAACGACCTCAGGGCCCTTCTCGACAGGATCAGGACCAGGCTACAAAGCGGCATCGTCCTGCTGGGTTCGGTGGCTGGAGGAAAGCCTGTCTTCATAGCCTCTGTATCGCAGGACCTGATCGACAGGGGCGCCAACGCGGGCGAGCTGGCCAAGGAGATGGCCAAGCTGGCCGGCGGCGGAGGCGGTGGGAAGGCGGACATGGCGCAGGCCGGCGGCAAGGAACCGGAGAAGGTTGACGCTGCGCTTGAGGCAGGCAGGCAGCTTGCCAGGCGGAAGCTGTCTGCATAAAGGAAAGTTGTTTCAGGAGGCAAGGTAATGGGAGACAAGGGCAATATGACCGTAAGCTTCCAGAGCGTGCAGGCCCAGGAGGACAACCAGGTCAAGAAGCTACTCAGGGAAGTGGTCCTGGCGCTGGTGGAGAAGGGCTACAACCCGGTCAACCAGCTTGTAGGCTACCTGGTATCAGGGGATCCTGCCTACATCACCGGGCACAAGAACGCCAGGAACCTGATACAGAGGCTGGAGAGGGACGAGATAATCGAGGAGCTGGTGAACAGCTACCTTAAGGGCATCGTCTGATGATGGGGGCAAGCGAGCCCTCCCGGCCGTCTTCCGGGCGGGAGGGCTCGCATCATGCACATGGAGGGGCGAATTGGAGAAAAGGCGGCTGGGAAGGACCGGCATCGAGGTTTCGAGGATGTGCCTGGGGACGCTGAC
>JAGOKM010000049.1 GCA_017994615.1 Bacillota bacterium
ATACTAAGGCGCGTGCTCTCAGGCAAGGCCAAGTCACTTCCACCGAAGTTTATCCGTGAGAGGTTGAGTGAAGGCGATGCATAGAATGGCTGTCATAGGAGAATCGTCCTCGATTGCGGGCTTCATGGCCCTGGGCTTCACCGTGCTCCCAGCCGGGGACCCGGTCGAGGCGGCGGCCCTGGTAAAAAGGGCCGCTGACGAAGGGCACGCCGTGATCTTCGTAACCGAGGGCCTGGCCAAGGACATGCTGGACGAATTCGTGAAATATGCCAAGAAGCCGCTGCCCATAGTTCTTACCATACCGGACAGCGGAGGGGATACCGGGGCTGCGATGGCCAAGCTGAGGCGCACGGTAGAGAAGGCCCTGGGGGCTGACATACTTTTCGGGAAAGAAGGTTCTGGGCAGTGAGCACCGATACGATTTCTGGGAGGATAATCAAGGTCAGCGGCCCGCTTGTGGTGGCCGAGGGCATGTCCGGGGCCAAGATGTACGACGTGGTGAGGGTGTCGGACAAGAGGCTCGTGGGAGAGATAATTGAAATCAGGGGCGACAAGGCGTCCATCCAGGTGTATGAGGAGACCTTCGGGCTCGGGCCCGGCGAGCGGGTCGTCACTACCGGGGAGCCGCTCTCCGTAGAATTGGGCCCCGGCCTGATAAGCTCGATATATGACGGGATCCAGAGGCCTCTGGAGAAGGTCTACGAGAAGGTGGGCGACAGGATCACCAAGGGCGTGGAAGCCCCAGGCCTGGACCATGAGAGGAAATGGGATTTCGTGCCCAAGGTGCAGCCCGGTGCGCAGCTGATGCCGGGTGACATCATAGGGACCGTCATGGAGACCAGCATCGTCGAACACAGGGTGATGGTGCCCTACGGCGTCTCCGGGACACTCATGTCGATAGAATCGGGCTCCTTCACCATCGACGATGTGATAGCGAAGGTAAGGACGCAGGACGGAACCGTCAGGCAAGTCACTATGCTCCAGCGCTGGCCCGTAAGGAAGGGAAGGCCGATATCCAAGAAGCTGTCCCCCGACCAGCCCATGATAACTGGGCAGAGGGTAATCGACACATTCTTCCCGGTCGCAAAGGGCGGCACGGCCTGCGTGCCCGGCCCCTTCGGCTCGGGCAAGACTGTGGTGCAGCATCAGCTCGCAAAATGGGCCGACGCTGACATAATCGTATATGTGGGCTGCGGCGAGCGCGGCAACGAGATGACCGACGTCCTCATGGAGTTCCCGCACCTCCTGGACCCCAAAAGCGGTGAATCGCTGATGAAGCGCACGGTGCTCATAGCCAACACGTCGGACATGCCCGTCGCGGCAAGGGAATCTTCCGTCTATACGGGCATCACGATAGCTGAATACTACAGGGACATGGGCTATTCGGTGGCCCTCATGGCGGACTCTACGAGCCGCTGGGCGGAAGCGCTGAGGGAGATGTCAGGAAGGCTGGAGGAGATGCCCGGAGAGGAAGGCTACCCTGCCTACCTGGGAAGCCGCGCTGCGGAGTTCTACGAGAGGTCAGGAAGGGTTAAGTGCACCTGCTCAGACGGCAGGGAAGGGTACCTCACCGTAGTAGGCGCCGTCAGCCCTGCCGGCGGCGACCTCTCGGAGCCGGTCACGCAGGCGACGCTGAGGATAGTGAAGGTCTTCTGGAGCCTGGAGGCGAACCTGGCCTACGCGAGGCATTTCCCGGCGATCAACTGGCTCACAAGCTATTCGCTCTACGAGGGGCAGATTTCTGACTACATGGAGAAGACCATCGGAAGGGATTTCCTCGAAATGAAGAAGGCGGCCATGCGGATACTGCAGGAGGAGGCCGAGCTGAGCGAGATAGTAAGGCTGGTCGGAATTGACTCTCTGGGGCCGATGGACAGGATAACCCTGGAGACGGCAAAGTCAATTAGGGAGGACTTCCTGCACCAGAACGCCTTCCATGAAATCGACACATATACTTCGCTCAACAAGCAGAAGGCCATGCTCTCAGCGATACTGAGCATGGACCGCGAGATGAGAAGAGGCTCCGCTTCCGGCGTCGAGCTGGACAAATTCCTGGCCCTGCCCGCAAGGGAGAAGATCGGGCGCATGAAGTACATAGAAGAAGGCGAGCTGGCCAAGATACAGGCTATCGAAGGCGAGATCGCCGAGCAGGTGGACAGACTTATCGCCGAGGGTGGTGGGCAGATTGCTTAAGGAATACAGGACAATCAAGGAAGTTGCGGGCCCCCTGATGCTAGTCGAGATGGTAGAAGGGGTAAAATACGGCGAGCTGGTCGAGATAAAGACGGCCGACGGGTCGTCAAGGCGAGGCAGGGTGCTGGAGGCCTCCGGCACGAACGCCCTGGTGCAGCTCTTCGAGGGTTCAACGGGCATAAACCTCAGGTCTGCCAGCGTGCGATTCCTAGGGCACGGCATCGAGCTCGGCGTTTCGAAGGACATGCTAGGCAGGATATTCACCGGCATGGGCAAGCCCAGGGACGAAGGCCCGGCCATCATAACCGACAAGAGGCGCGATATAAACGGCCTTCCTGTTAATCCTTTCGCAAGGGACTACCCGTCGGAGTTCATCCAGACCGGAATATCGACTATAGACGGCCTCAATACGCTGGTGCGCGGCCAGAAGCTGCCGATATTCTCCGGCTCAGGGCTTCCCCACTCGCAGATGGCGGCCCAGATAGCAAGGCAGGCGAAGGTCCTGGGGACATCGGAGAGCTTCGCGGTCGTCTTCGCAGCAATGGGCATCACCTTCGAGGAGGCGGACTTCTTCATCAAGGACTTCCAGCGCACGGGGGCCATCGAAAGGGCAGTCCTTTTCCTCAACCTAGCCAACGACCCGGCCATCGAAAGGATAGCAACCCCGAGGATGGCGCTCACTGCGGCCGAATACCTGGCCTATGAGGAGGACATGCACGTCCTGGTGATCATGACTGACATGACCAACTACTGCGAAGCCCTGAGGGAGATATCGGCCGCAAGGAAGGAAGTCCCCGGCCGCCGCGGATATCCCGGCTATCTATACACCGACCTTGCAACGCTCTACGAGAGGGCCGGCAGGATCAAGGGCCGCAAGGGCTCGATCACGCAGATACCGATACTTTCCATGCCCGAGGACGACAAGACCCATCCCATACCCGACCTGACCGGGTACATAACCGAGGGGCAGATAGTCCTTTCCAGGGAGCTGCACCGCAAGGGCATATACCCGCCGGTCGACACCCTTCCTTCGCTTTCGAGGCTGAAGGACAAGGGCATAGGCAAGGACAAGACAAGGGAGGACCATGCGGACACACTTAACCAGCTGTACGCCGCCTACGCGAGGGGCAAGGAGGCCAAGGAGCTGGCGGTAATCCTGGGCGAGGCGGCCCTTTCGCCAGCAGACAGGGTCTTTGCGAAGTTCTCGGACGAATTCGAGAGGAAATACGTCGCGCAGGGACAGAACGAGGACCGCACCATATTCGAGACGCTGGGCATCGGCTGGAACCTCCTTTCCATGCTGCCGAAAGGCGAGCTGAAGAGGGTCCGCGAAGAATACATAGCCAGGTACATGCCGGCGGCAGGAGACGGCGGCGAGCAGGTCTAGCTGAATGGGAGGTGGCATCCTTGCATGGTTCGGTAAGCCCGACGAGGATGCAGCTCCAGAAGCTCAAGAAGCGTTACATAGTAGCCAGAAGAGGGCATAAGCTGCTCAAGGACAAGCTGGACGAGCTTCTCAAGAACTTCCTGGAGCTGGTCAAAAGGAACAGGGACCTAAGGGCGGCCGTTGACTCTGCCCTGGCTGAGGCATTCACCGGCTTCGCGGTTGCCAGGGCCGTCATGTCCTCGGAAGCGGTCGAGGAGGCCCTCATGTACCCGAAGGAGAGGGCCACGGTGACGGCCTCTTCGAGGAACCTCATGAGCGTACAGGTACCTCAGCTGAAATGGGACCTGGAGGGACAGTCCGACCGCAGCAAGATATATCCTTACGGGTTTGCGTTGACAAGCTATGAGCTCGACAGGGCGATAAGGCTCCTTTCGGACACGATGCCGCTCCTAATCGAGCTGGCCGAGGTCGAAAAGAGCGTCGAGCTGCTGGCCGAGGCTATAGAAAGCACGAGGCGCAGGGTCAATGCCCTGGAGCACGTCATGATACCCCAGCTTGAGGCCGACATAAAGTACATAAGGATGAAGCTCGACGAGATGGAAAGGGGCAATCTAACGAGGCTCATGAAGGTGAAGGAGATAGTCAGGGCCAAGAACGTCTGAAGCATAAACTAAAGAGGGAAGGCGCCCCTTTCAAAGGGGCGCCTTCCCTCTTTTAAACTGCTACCTCAACGACAGGCCCGTGGCCTTGTCGAAAAGGTGGGCTTTCGAAAGGTCGGCCACGAGGCTCATGCTCCTGCCGAAAGCGGCCTTTGTGCCCGGGTCTACCTTGGCCACGATCTGCCTGCCGCGCCTCATGCTCAGATATACCATGGTCTCAGACCCCATCGGCTCGACGACCTCGACCAGCCCTTCCAGGAAAGCCTTAAGTGGGCCCTCTTCGGCGAACTCGGAATCTTCAATGTCCTCCGGCCTAATCCCGAGCACGGCCTCTGTGCCGGCCCTCTCGGACAATCCCCCGAACCTTTCGGCAGGAAGCGGAAACAACACCCCGTCCCCCGAATCGAAGCCGAAGGAGCCGCCGTCGCGGACTATGGTCCCCTCCATGAGGTTCATGGCGGGGGCACCTATGAAACCGGCAACGAAGAGGTTAGCAGGTGCGTCGTACAGTTCCATGGGGGCGCCCTGCTGCTGTATGAGCCCGTCTTTCATGAGCACTATCCGCTCGCCCATGGTCATCGCCTCTGTCTGGTCGTGGGTGACGTAGATTATCGTTGCCCCTATCCTCTTGTGGATCCTGGATATCTCAGCCCTCATCTGTATCCTGAGCTTTGCGTCCAGGTTAGATAAAGGCTCGTCCATCAGGAACACCCTGGGCTTCCTTACTATTGCCCGCCCCAGGGCCACTCTCTGCCTCTGTCCGCCCGAAAGGGCCTTGGGCTTGCGGTCCAGGAGGTCCTCGATGCCGAGGATGCGCGCCGCCTCCTTGACCCTCTGCTCGATCTCCTTGGAAGGGACCTTCTGCATCTTAAGGCCGAAGGCCATGTTGTTGAAGACGTCCATATGAGGGTAAAGTGCGTAGTTCTGGAATACCATGGCTATGTCGCGGTCCTTCGGTTCGACACCGCGCATGGACTTCCCGTCGATGAAAATGTCACCCTCGTCCGGGTCGTCGAGCCCGGCTATCATCCGAAGCGTCGTCGTCTTCCCGCAACCTGAAGGGCCTACCAGCACAAGCAGCTCCTTGTCCCTGACCAGCAGGTCCAGCGATTTCAAGGCAGTGGTCTTCCCGTACTTCTTCGTTACGCCTTCCAGCTTGACTTCAGCCATTGACCTTCCTCCGATGCTAGATTGCGATGCCGAGCGTCGTAAGCAACGCCCTCCGAGAGGCCTCGGCTTCGCTGCCTATGCCGCCTTGCATCTTGAATGCCACAGCCGCCATGTAGATGTCAATGATAGCAAGGCCTACTATCCTGGGCATGGACCACATCCCGACGTCTGTGAATGTGGTCTCTATGCCAGCTGCTATCACTATGTCGGATTTCTTCGCCAGGTCCATGTCTGGATAGTTCGTTATGGCTATAGTCCGCGCCCCGGATTTTCCAGCTAAGCCCACGGCATCGACTACCTCCTTGGTGGTGCCCGAGTAGGATATCCCTATGGCCACGTCGTCCGGCGTCAGCTTCGACGCCTGCAGCAGCTGGGCGTAAAGGGACGATTCGAACTGAGTGTCGAACCCAAGCCTCATAAGCCTGTTGTTCAGCTCGTTGGCGATCATGCCGGAAAGCCCTGTTGCGAATATGGTGACCCTCTTGCAGTTGATTATCGCATCGGCGGCCATGTTCAGCTGTTCCCTGTCGATGGTCGACAGGGCGGAGCCCAGTACAGACACCTCCTGGTCCCTGACCGCGTTGATTATCTCGTCTATGCAGCCATAGGACTTGATCTTCTCGTCGATGCTGTTTTCCAGCCCGAGCAAGTGGTAAGTCCCAAGCTCCTGGGTCATCGCCATTTTGAATTGCTTGTAGCCGGAATAGCCAGCCTTCTTGCAGAATCGCACTACCGCGGCTTCTGAAGCCCCGCTCTTGCCTGCCAGGTCGCTTATGCCGGAGTCCATCACCATCGAAGGGTCTTTGAGCACTGCGACTGCCACTTTCTGCTCGCTGGGGGCAAGCCGCGCAAGAAGGCTCTCCACCCTGACCAGATGGCCTTTCCTCTGCTGCAGTTGGTCCACCCCCCTTTGCGGATAATGCCGGGTTTGGTTCACGATTACATTATCTCACAGGCGGCACGTAACGGCTAATTGCCTGTAAAGCTCATTGTTGCGGCTACTTCTTCGCCAGTTCTCGGATTACTGCGTTAGCATCTGCAACTGCCTTGTCAAGGGTGGCCACAGGGTCTTTCGTGTACTCGAACAAAACCCTCTCGCCGGCAGCGCTGATTATGTTCGATACGCGTGAGTATGAAAGCACGTTCGGCCTGGGCCTTGCGTAATCCAGCTGGGATATTATCGTAGCCACCATCGGGTCGGCCGCCACCAGCTCCTTGTATTCCTTCGATTCGAGGGCGCTCTTCCTTGTCGGTGTATATCCCGTTGCGATGGCCCACTTGGTCGAAACCTCGGCGCTGGTCATCCATTTGACGAACGAAAAGGCCGCCGCCTCGCGGTCCCTGTCGGATTTGAATATGCCGAGGCTGTTGCCGCCGACTCCGGTGACTTTCTTGGCGCCAGACGGCATGTGGGCCACCCCGAGGTCGAACTTGGCAGCGGATTTGTAATAACCCAGGGAGGATGTGCTTGCCAGCGCCATGGCCGCCCTTCCGTTCAGGAAGGCGTCGGCGATGTTGGCAAGCGGCAGTACCTGGTAGGCTACCAGCTTCTGCAGGTATTGCACAGCCTTGACGGCCGCCGCCGAATTGAACGTCGCCGCGCTGTAGTCCTTGTTGTAAAGCTCGGCTCCAGCCTGCCACAGGAAGGTAACGAAGTAGTAGACCATGCCTGTGTTGACCGTCACGGGCATATAAAGACCGAACTGGTCGACTTTGCCGTCCTTGTTGGTGTCCCTGGATAGCTTGAGGCCCGCCTCGAACATCTCCTCCCACGTTGAGGGAGGGACGTTCGGATTCAACCCTGCCGCCCTGAACAGGTCCTTGTTGTAATATAGGGCCTGGTTCGACATCCCCAGGGGCATCGTCCAGAGGCTGCCTGCGTAGCTGGCCGCCTGCCTTGCCGGCGCCAGGAAGTCGGCCTCTTCCGTTTCGCTCAGCAAGCCGTCCAGGTTCAAGAGGGCTCCCGAATTGGCCAGCTCCGGCACCCAGAACTGGTCCATCAGGGCCATATCCGGCTGCGCCTTGGCGACTATGGACGCAAGCAGCTTGTCCTGCATCGTCCTGTTGTTGCCGCCGTACGTCAGCTCTACGAACACGGCGGGGTTCTTTGCGTTCCACTCGTCCACAAGCGACTTGAACATGGAGCTGGTGTCGCTTCCGAGGTAATGCCACAGGCTGAGAGTAGTACGCGGGGCAGCGATCGCAGCCGACGCCGCCATGGCAAAGATCAATGCTGACACCGCGATCAGTTTTACAATGCGTCTCATTCGTTTGCTCCTTTACATGTTGATCCCGCTCACGGCTATGCTCCTTGTGAACCTTCCCTGCGCGAACAGGAAAGCCGCTATCACGGGAATAGTCACCATAACAGATGCCGCCATTATGATCGGCCAGTCGGAGCCGGCCTCCCATTTGAGCATGTCGAGCCCCACCTGGAGCGTGAACATTTCCCTTTTCGTCGTAACCATAAGCGGCCACAGGAATTCGTTCCAGCTGGCCATGAAGCTGAAAAGGCCCAGCGTCGAAAGGCCGGGCTTGGCAAGCGGCATGAAGATCCTGAAAAGAACCCCGAGCCTGGAGCATCCGTCCAGTACGGCCGCCTCCTCGAGCTCCTTCGGCAGGCCGAGGAAGAACTGCCTCATAAGGAAGGCCCCGAACGGCGCCGCTGCGAACGGCAATATGAGCGCCGCGTAGGTATCCATCATGCCTAAGTTCCTTATCAGCATGAAAGCGGGGATGAGGGTAGCCTGCTGGGGTATCAGCATGAGGGCTGCATAAGCCCAGAACAGCCTGTCTCGCCCGGGGAAATTCAGCCTTGAGAAGGCGAAGCCTGCAAGGGAGCTAGTGACCAGCTGCAGCGCCGTTACGGCAAGGGCGACGGCTGTGCTGTTTACGAACATCCTGGCGAACGGCACCCTCGACCATATGTCAACGTAGGAGTCGAACACCAGCCCGCCGAGGACTCCTGAGGCGAAGGCCCTGGCGATGGCCGCAATCCAAAGCACGGCGGCGGCGATTCCGGGCATGAGGGCGCCCCTCTTCATCGTCTTTAGGTAAATCCAAAGAATGCTAGCCGCGCCCGCGGCGGCCATGAGCGCGATAAGTGCCGGATCCCTCGGAAGCCCGTCGAGGGCGATTTTAATCTGGGGCAGGAAGTTGGATCCCGAGAAGACCTCGCGCCTGCCTTTGAGGGATACGGTGAGCATCCACGAGAAGGGCACCAACATCATGGCGCTGCCTGCAAGAAGCGCCGCCTCGGCGATGATCGCCACAAATCCCCTGCCTATCTTCTTCGCCGCGCCGCCGCTCATGATTCCAGCCTCCTTGCGAAACGGGACTGGACGACGGCAAGCGCGCCGACCACAAGGAAGACGACCCAGGCGGCCGCAGATGCGTAGCCTAGCCTGTAGGGGGATTCGAAGGCCTGCTTGTAGATGTAATAGACTGCGACGAGGGTGGAATCGGTAGGCCCGCCCCCGGTCATAATCCTCACCTGGCCGAAGACCTGAAATGACCTTATCGTGCTCATTATCAGCGTGAAGGCCGTTATCCTGGCCATCATCGGAACTGTTATGTACCTCGTCAGCCTGAAGCCGCCAGCGCCGTCGAGCGCCGCTGCGTCGTAGATGTCCTGGGGTATGTCCTGGAGGCCCGCGAGGTAGATGACCATGCTGTAGCCCAGGTTCTTCCAGATGGCCATCAAGATTATCCCGAACAGCGCCCACGACGGATCAGAAAGCCATGCGGGCCCTGTGATTCCGAGCTTCGCCAGGAGCCCGTTGAAGCCCCCGTAGTAGGGGTCGTAGAAGAGGAACCAGACCGTCGCCACGGAAGCCATGGAAGCCACCACGGGCATGAAGAAGGCCGTCCTGTAAAAGGGGGTGAGCCTTAGCTTCCTGTTCAGGGCAAGCGCCAGCGCGAACGAAATGGCATTTGTGAAAGGAACGACCGCAAGGGTATAGGCCAGTGTGTTCAGCATCGCCCTTCTGAAGGAACTGTCCTTTATCAAAGCAGCGTAATTCCCAAACCCGATAAAATCGTACCCCACCGTCAGCAGCC
>JAGOKM010000050.1 GCA_017994615.1 Bacillota bacterium
GGCTTACCAGGTATTGAGCGACCCGAAGAAGAAGAAGTACTACGACAAGTTCGGGCCCCAGTGGGAGCAGATGATGCAAGCCGGCATAGACCCCGACCAGCCCAGGGCCTGGGGAGGGGCCGGCGAGGGCCCCGGCGGCTTCAGGGTGGAGTACGGAAACCCCGAAGGCATCGACCTGGAAGACCTGTTCGGAGGGATGATGGGAGGCTTCTCCGGATTCGGCGGCTTCAAGGGTTTCAGCGGCGGGTCGAGGAGGCCCAGGCCACGCCCAGAGCGCGGGCCCGACTCCGAGGCGACGCTCAATCTCACCCTGGAGGAAGCCGAGCTCGGCACGAAGAAATCCTTGAACATAGATGCAGGCGGCAGGAGCCGCAGGATAGAAGTGACAATACCATCTGGGACGAAGGAAGGCTCGAAGCTGAAGCTCAAAGGGCAGGGCTCGGACGCAGGGGCAGGAGCAGGAGACCTCTATCTGAAGGTCAGGATACTGGAGCATCCGGAGTTCAAGGTCGACGGCGACGACCTGAGGACCGAGTTCGAGGTCCCGGTCGAGGACGCCGTCCTGGGCGGCGAGGCAAGGGTGAGGCTCTTGGGCGGGCGTTCGGCCTCCCTTAGGATACCCGAGGGCACACAGAACGGGAAGTCTTTCAGGCTCAAAGGCGAAGGCCTCACGAAGAAGGCCGGCGGAAAGGGCGACCTGTACGCCAAGGTCAAGGTGGTGCTTCCGGAAAGGCCCACGCCCGAGGTGAAGAAGCTTTTCGAAGAGCTCAGAAGGCACAGGGCACATTAGGTCCGTAACGAAGGAGTGATAGTATATGGCCGTCGACAAGCTAACAGTCAAAGCCCGCGAGGTAGTCAATGCGGCAGCGAAGGAGGCCTCAGCCCGCCACAACGCCTACGTGGAGCCCATCCACATACTGAAGGCCCTCATAGAGCAGGAGGACGGCACGGCAAGGCCGATCCTGGCCAGGCTGGGTGCCTCCGTAGACGCGATCATGTCCGAAGTCGAGGAAGCGGTATCGAGGATCTCCCGCGTCACCGGGATTACCGGCCCGTCCCTCGGCGAAGAGGCGAGCGTAATGCTCCAGCGGTCAGAGAGGATCGCCGACATGCTCAAGGACGAGTACGTCAGCACGGAACACATGCTGCTTGCCATCGCCGACGGCAAATACGAATCAAGCAGGATATTAAGGGACGCCGGCGTCACGTACGACCGCATCTTGAGGGCCCTGAAGGACATAAGGGGCACCCAGAGGGTGACCGACGAGAACCCAGAGGAGAAATACCAGGCGCTGGAGCGCTATTCAAGGGACCTCACCGACCTTGCCAGAAGGGGCAAGCTGGACCCGGTGATCGGCCGCGACGAGGAAGTAAGGCGCATCATGCAGGTCCTGTCCAGGAGGACGAAGAACAACCCCGTGCTCATAGGCGAACCCGGCGTCGGCAAGACAGCCGTAGTGGAGGGCCTGGCCCAGAGGATCGTGGCCAAGGACGTGCCCGAGAACCTGCTGGACAAGCGCATAGTGGCGCTCGACCTTGGGGCGATGCTCGCCGGGGCGAAATACAGGGGCGAGTTCGAAGACAGGCTCAAGGCGGTGCTCAAGGAGATCCAGGATGCCGAAGGCGGGATCATACTTTTCATAGACGAGCTGCATACCCTGGTGGGGGCGGGGGCGGCGGAGGGCGCCATAGATGCGTCCAACATGCTCAAACCGGCGCTGTCGCGCGGAGAGCTGCGCACCATCGGAGCTACGACCATAGACGAGTATAGGAAGCACATAGAAAAGGATGCGGCGCTTGAGCGCAGGTTCCAGCCGGTTTACATCTCGGAGCCCTCGGTGGAGAGCTCCATCGCGATCCTAAGGGGGCTCAAGGAGAGGTACGAGCTCCATCACGGCGTAAGGATCAAGGACAACGCGATAATAGCCGCGGTGACCCTTTCGAAGAGGTACATATCCGACAGGTTCCTCCCAGACAAGGCGATAGACCTCATGGACGAGGCGGCCGCCAAGCTGAGGACCGAGATAGATTCCATGCCCACCGAGATAGACTCAGTGGAAAGGCGCATATTGCAGCTCGAGATCGAAAAGCAGGCTCTGTCGAAGGAGACCGACGAGGGGTCCCTCGAAAGGCTGGACAAGATAGAAGAGGAGCTGGCCGGCCTCAAGGAGAAGGCCACGGCCATGAAGGCCGACTGGTCCGCAGAGAAAGCGCTCATCGCCAGGGTAAGGGAGATAAAATCCGAGATCGACGCGGCAAAGGTGGAGGAACAGCAGGCCGAAAGGTCGGGCGACCTGGCCAGGGCGGCCGAGCTGAGGTTCGGCAAGGCGACCGAGCTCAAAGCCAGGCTAGATAAGGTCAACGCAGAGATATCCCAGCTCAAGGGCGGCTTCAAATATCTGAAGGAGGAAGTCGACGAGGAGGACATAGCCTCCGTGGTATCCCGCTGGACCGGAATACCGGTTTCCAAACTCCTCTCGGGCGAAGCCGAGAAGCTGGTACACCTGGAAGAGACCCTCAGAAAGAGGGTCGTAGGCCAGGAAGAGGCGCTAAGGACGGTGTCCGACGCGGTCAGGCGCTCCCGCTCAGGGCTTTCTGACCCGAACAGGCCGATCGGGAGCTTCCTTTTCCTTGGCCCGACAGGTGTCGGCAAAACCGAGCTGGCGAAGGCCCTTGCGGAGTTCCTCTTCGACGACGAGAAGGCCATGGTGAGGATAGACATGTCCGAATACCAGGAGAGGCATACTGTCGCAAGGCTCATCGGGGCTCCTCCGGGCTACGTGGGATATGAAGAGGGCGGCCAGCTTACTGAGGCATTAAGGAGGAGGCCATACTCTGTCATACTCTTCGATGAGGTGGAGAAGGCGCATCCTGAGGTGTTCAACGTCCTTCTGCAGCTGCTGGACGACGGGAGGCTTACCGACGGACAGGGCCGGACTGTCGACTTCAGGAACGCTTTGGTGATCATGACGTCGAACCTCGGCTCCTCCGCCCTGGCTGAGAACCCCGGAGAGGCCGGCAGGGCCGCCGTGATGAACCAGCTGAAGGCTTTCTTCAAGCCGGAGTTTCTCAACAGGCTCGACGACGTAATCATGTTCAACAGCCTTGACAGGTCGGCGATGGACGACATAGTAGCCATGCAGCTCAACAGGCTGAAAGCGAGGCTCGCCGATAAGGGCGTGGACCTGAGCTGGACCAGCAAGGCGGCCTCGAAGCTTGCTGACGAAGGGTACGACCCGGCTTACGGGGCAAGGCCTTTGAAGCGCGCCATCCAGAGGCTCGTCGAGAACCCCCTCGCGGTCAGGATTCTCGAAGGCGGGATAAGGCAGGATGCACCCGTCCAGATCGACCTGGGGGCTGACGGCAGCCTCATATTCAGGCAGTAGGCAAAGGCAGCCATGGGGGCTTGGGCAGCCCGGCCGGGATGCGGCCGGCTGTCCTTTTTTGTCCAGACTTTAGTTGCCCCTGTGAAGGTTACGCTTCTGCCCTCGTTGAAGTATATTGGATATATCAAGGTCCGGGGAGTGATTTACTTGAGGCTCTCGAAACCGATCATCATCGCAATCTCCGCCCTGCTGGCGCTCACTGCGCTTCCGGGTGCGGCTTTCAACTACGACCTCAGCTTCTGGCTTTCGAGGTCCAGCAGGTCCTATGACATAATATCGGGGCAGCTCGGCATATCGTCGCTGAACGCCGCCTTGGCCCAGCTGCCTGCGACAGGGATAGTGGACCTAGATGCCATGCCCGAGGATGTGGACGGTTACGTGCTCGTCGATTCGATGAAGAAGGTGGATCCCGCAGCTGACCTGTTCAATGCCGATGGAAGCAAGGCCCATGCCGGCGCCCTGTCGCAGCTCGAGGCGAAGTTCGGCGCCAAAGACGTAAAACCATGGTCGAAGGCGAGGTACGGCATCGCGGTCGAATCTTCCGACCTCAGGCTCTATCCGGCTGCCGACAGGCTTTACTCAGCAGCATCAGGCGGCTTCGACGTGCTTCAGGCGGGCAGGGTCCTGCCTGCCGAACCATGCGTCATACTCGCCGAGACCCCGGACAGGGCATGGTTCTACGTCCAGACCGCAAGGGCGCGCGGCTGGGCGCCGGCTTCCAAGATAGCAGTCGCCTTCACCAAGGAGCACTGGCATTCGTACATCGACAACAAGGACTTCCTCGTCGTAACGGCAGAATCCATCGCCCTCGCCCCGGACCCTGCGGTCCCTTCTCTTTCGGGCCTGATCCTCCCAATGGGGACTAAGCTGCCCCTGATGCCTGAGGGCTCAGTCCCTCAATCCGTGAGGGGCCGCGCTTCCCAGGACAGCTACGTCGTACTAATGCCGGTGCGGAGGCTGGACGGCAGGCTCCAGGTAGTAGAGGCCCTCATCCCCAGGGTCGCGGACGTGTTCAGGGGACATCCCGGGATGTCGGGCGAGAACATAATCAAGCTCGCCATGAAGCTCGTCGGCAGCAGATACGGCCATAAGGGGGCCGCCGGCAGGGACGGCTACATCCTCGTATCCGACATATTCCGCTGCTTCGGCCTGGAGCTTCCTATGAGCAATGAAGGTTACTCGGCGGGTCCGTTCAAAACGGTATCCCTGAAGGGCGAATCACAAGACCAGAAGCTCCTTGCCCTGAGGAAGGCCGTGCCTGGATCGATCCTGCTTGTGGATTCGGGCCCCATGGTGTTCCTCGGCCAGTACGGCGACGACGTCTACGCGATAGCGGCTCTGTCCAGGGTAAGGGTGCCCTCCGAATCCAACACCGCCTTCGCCCTTAAGCCCTTGGATTTCAACAGCGTGGGGCTCGTAGGGTTGCGGACCATCTACACCGACACTGGAAACGACCTTTTAGCCGGCCTCACTGCAGTGATCGAGCCGGCAGGAAGATAGGCAGAAGGAGGGGGCGCGGCGCGCCCCCTCCTTCTTTTCAACCGGGCATCTATAGCTTGGCAGCCCCTCCGCCCGCCTGCTTGGCCTGCTTGAGGGACTCTTCTGCTAAGAACAGCAGGTCTTTCAGCTCCTTGTCCCCTCCCGGGATCATCGTTGCGAGCCCTATGGATAAGGTGGGCGGCGTTATGTGTTTGCCCGTGCCGTCGGTCAGGGTGATCTCCTTCGCCTGCTCCATGACCGAACGCACGACCTTGGATGCGCCGTCCCTGTCTGTCCTGGGAAGCAGCACCAGGAACTCGTCCCCTCCGAACCTCAGCGACGTCTCCGTCAAGCCCCTTGCGATGACGTCGGTCTTCCTCTTGGCGCATTTCCTCAGCACCGATGAAACAAGGAGCAGGAACTCGTCCCCTGCTTCGTCCCCGTGCCTGACGTTGAAGGCCTTGAAGCTGTCGATGTCGATGGCGATCAGGGAGAGGGACTCCTTCTGCCTTCTTGCCCTCTCCCACTCCCTGGCGAAGAGCATGTCCGCCCTCTTCTTGTTGGCAAGGCCGGTCAGGTTGTCCAGCTCGGCCGCCGCCTTGAGCCCCTTGTTGGCAAGGCTGAGCCTGAAGCCTGCCTGGAACGACTCCAGCCTCTCCCGGTAGATGATCGTATATGCGATGTAAGATAGTATGGCGGCGCCGATGCACTCGAATGCGACATATGCCGCCCTCTCAGGCGCGGAGCCCGAGATGTTGCTCAAGATGACGAAGGCGACAGCCCCGGCGAGCCCCGCTGCCAGCATGACGTTCGGCTTTATCCTCGGGACCATGAACAAGGCGATCAGCCCGATTACGAAAAGGGTGCTGCTCGCCGTGACGTCCGGGACGGCGCCAGCGAGTATCACGAACAGCAGGATCAGGCCCGAAGGGGCGAAGTCCATCGCGGTCCTCTTCCCGTCCCTGTCGAACTCCCTGTCAAGCACCCTCATGTATAGGTAGAACAGGATCAGCAGGATGCCGAACAGGGCGATCAGGATATAGAGGTACCTTCCGCCGATACCGGTGGCCTCCTTGCCGCCGAAGATCACGAAGAATGCCGCCAGCACGCAGAGGAGCACGCCGAAGAAGAGCATGTATGGCGGCACGTTCTTCAAGTACCAGCTGTAGTAATAGTCCTCAAACGATTCTGGCTCAGTTTTCGACGCGACCGCGCTTGGATTCGGACCCCCGAGCTTCCTATCCACACCCATCACCTCGCATGAAGTACTCACCGGAGGCAAAACAACCCGATCGGGTACTACCTTTATTTACTTCTCCTTCAGGCCCTCCAATTCCTGCCTTAGTATCTCATTTGCCATCTTGGGGTTCGCCCTCCCCCTCGTGGCCTTCATCAACTGGCCCACGAGGAACGTCAAGGCTGCGTCCTTCCCTCCCAGGTAATCCGACACCGGCCCCGGGTTCGCCCCTATCACGCCGACGGCGGCCTTCCTCAGCTCGTCGTCGCCGCTGATCTGCCCCAGGCCCTTCGCCTCCACGATCTTCCTCGGGCTTCCGCCGTCTCCGAAAGCCTCGGCGAACACCTCCTTGGCGGTCTTTCCGGAGATCTCCCCCTTGTTCAGCATGTCGAGCAGCTCTGCCATAGCCTCGGGCGTCACCGGGCATGAGGATGCGTCCCTGCCAGACGCGTTCAACGCGGCCGCCAGCTCGCCTGTGACCCAGTTTGCCAGCGTCTTGGGCTCTGCGCCCGCAAGCAGCGCCCTTTCGAAGTAGCAGGATACGTCCACATCCTGTGATATCAGAGAGGCCTCCCTTGGCCCTATTCCCAGCTCGGACACGTACCTGGCCTTCTTCTGGTCCGGAAGCTCAGGTATCGAGCCTCTCACATTGTCGACCCATTCCTCATCAATCTCGAGCGGCACGAGGTCGGGCTCGGGGAAGTACCTGTAGTCGTGGGCCTGCTCCTTCGACCTCATGAACACTGTCTCGGATTTGGCATCGTCCCAGTGCCTGGTCTCGCGCCTCACCCTGCCGCCGGCTTCCAGCACCGCCGCCTGGCGCTTCGCCTCGAACTCTATCGCCTTGTAGACCGCCTTGAAGGATGCGATGTTCTTCATCTCCGTGAGCGATCCAAGCTCGGTGGAGCCTTCAGGCCTCACCGACACGTTGGCCTCGCACCTCATGGATCCTTCCTCCATCTTGCAGTCGGAGACCGCGACGGCGAGCAATATGCTCCTGAGCTTGGCAAGGTATGCCTTTGCCTCGTCTGCCGACCTCATGTCGGCCTCGCTTACGATCTCGATGAGAGGGATGCCGCACCTGTTGAAATCGATCATCGAGCTTGCAGCGCTGGTTATGTCGTCGCCCGCGTGCACGAGCTTCCCCGTCTCCTCCTCGAGGTGGACCCTCCTGATTCTTATCCGCTTGACCTTGCCGTCGACCTCTATGTCCATGTAGCCGTTCCTGCCTATGGGCATGTCGTACTGCGAGATCTGGTACGCCTTAGGCAGGTCCGGGTAGAAGTAGTTCTTCCTGTCGAACTTGGTCCTGCCGGAAACCGTGCAGTTTAATGCCAGGGCGGCCTTCATGCAGTACTCAACCGCCTTCCTGTTCAGCACGGGGAGGACCCCGGGCATCCCGAGGCAGACCGGGCATACCTGGCTGTTGGGGCTCGCCCCGAAATCCGTCCTGCAGCCGCAGAACACCTTGGATTCCGTCATCAGCTCGGCGTGGACCTCGATTCCTATCACGGTCTCCCAGTTCATCTGGATGAACCCCCTTTCGGCTCGGCTATCCTGTCTGCAAGGCCGGACGTCCTCTCGACCGCCGCCGCCGCCGCGAACAGCCCCTCCTCGTCGAAGGCCCTCGCAGCCAGCTGAATCCCCACGGGCAAGCCCGAAGAAAGCCCGCATGGCACCGAAATCGAAGGTATGCCGATGAGGTTCGCCGTTATGGTGTATATGTCCGACATGTACATGGAAATCGGGTCGTCGGTCCTCTCGCCGAACCTGAAGGCCACTTCAGGGGCGGTGGGGCCCGCTATGACGTCACATCTGTCGAAAGCCGCGTAGAACTCGTCCTTCAACACCCTCCTGACCTTGAGGGCCTTGTTGTAGTACGCCTCGTAATAGCCTGCGGACAGCACATACGTCCCGAGCATGATCCTCCTTTTCACCTCGGCGCCGAAGCCCTTGCTCCTGGTGCGCTTCATGACCGAGACCACGTCGCCTGCGGACCTGTCGCTCATCCCGTACCTTATCCCGTCGAAGCGCGCGAGGTTCGAGCTGGCCTCCGCCGTCGCACACAGGTAGTATGCGGCAAGGCCGTACATGGAGCTCGGAAGGCTTACCTCGACCACCTCGGCCCCTTCCGCCTCAAGCCTTTCCAGCGCGCCCGTCACCTGTCCCTTGACGCCGTCCGACAGGCCAGGGGCGAAGTACTCCTTCGGAAGGCCTATTTTCATGCCCCTTATGCTCCTGCCGCAGGCCTTCAGTACATCCGGCACAGGCTTGCTCGACGATGTGCTGTCCTTCGGGTCGTGCCCGGCTATGGATTCGAAGACTACGGCCGCATCCTCTACGCTCCTAGTAAGCGGCCCTATCTGGTCCAGGGATGAGCCGAAGGCCACGAGGCCGTATCGCGAAACCCTGCCGTAAGTCGGCTTCAGGCCGACGACTCCGCAGTATGAGGCGGGCTGCCTGATGGATCCTCCGGTGTCGGAGCCCAGAGCGAATGGCGCAAAGCCGGCCGCCACCGCCGCGGCAGACCCTCCGGAAGAGCCGCCTGGCACCCTGTCGGTGTCCCAGGGGTTCCTCGATGCCCCGAACGCGGAGTTCTCGGTCGAGGACCCCATAGCGAACTCGTCCATGTTGAGCTTGCCCAGAAGTACCGCCCCCTTAAGCTTCTCCACTACCGTGGCGTCATAAGGCGGCACGAAGCCCTTGAGTATCATGGACCCGCATGTGGTCTCCAGGCCCTTCGTGCACATGTTATCCTTCAGGGCGTAGGGCACTCCCGTAAGCGGGGCAGGATACAGCGCCCCTGCCCTCGCCTCGGCCCATGCGCGGTCCGCTTTCGCCGCCGCTTCCCTCGCATTTTCGAAGTCCTTCTTCAGGAAGGCCCTTACTTCTGGTTCTAGCGCCTCTATCCTCTTGATCAAACTTTCCAGCGCCTCGGTCGGGCTTGCCTCGCCCTTGGCGAAGGCGTCCGTAAGCTTCCTTATTCCAAGCTCGTAAAGCTCCATCTTCTTCCTCCTAAT
>JAGOKM010000051.1 GCA_017994615.1 Bacillota bacterium
TCCGTAGTGGAGGTTTATGAGGTAGTTGATCGCGCTGATCATGTCCTCGGACGTGACTATCTTCTTCTCGTCCGGTATATAGCCGTTGCCCTGGATCTTAAGCTCCCTGCCGCTCCCGTCCGGGGATTGGATCCATGCCTCCGAGATGTACGTGGCTTTGGGGTCGCGCTTTAGCTCCTGCGCCTTCCTCCTGTCGATCAGGGTGCCGGCCGGGACAAGCACCTCTCCTTCGGTTATCTCGCCCGTCTGCTTGTCGACTTCGTTTGGCATCCTGATGTCCCTTGTGACGGTGCGGTCTATGAGCCTCTCCCAGATGTTAAGCTTCTTGTTGACCTTGTAGCGGCCCACTTCCGCAAGGTCGTACTTCTTCTCCTGGAAGTAGAGCTGGTCCAGAACAGCCTGGCCGTAAGGGGCGATCTCTGATACTATCTTCGCCTTCTCTTCCGGGTCTATGCTCTTCTTGGAGAGCTCCTTTGCGCCCTGCATCGAGGTGAAATCGTCTGGCCTCATGGTCTTGTATATCTCGACCAGGGCCTCCTCCCTGTTCCTGGAGGGGTCCCTCTTGATCGTCGTAGCAATAAGCTCGTCGTTGTTGAACAGCTCCAGGATGTCCTCGTCCCTGCTGAAGCCGAGCGCCCTGAGTAGCACCGTGACGGGGAACTTGTGGTTCCTGTCCAGCTTAACGCCAATGCCCCTTA
The DNA here is from genome assembly GCA_017994615.1 of Bacillota bacterium. Lineage (GTDB taxonomy): Bacteria > Bacillota > DTU025 > DTU025 > MWDF01 > MWDF01. Next base: position 699 of record JAGOKM010000051.1, read on the forward strand.
AAGGGCTCGCGTCAAGTTCGAGCCATGCGCCCCTGTTGGGTATTATGCTGGCGTTGAATATGTTGATGCCTTCCTTGTTCTCCTGGCCGAAGTAGACGCCGGGGGATCGCACGAGCTGGGTGACGATGACCCTCTCGGTGCCGTTGATGATGAAGGTCCCGCGGTCGGTCATGACCGGGAAGTCCCCTACGAACACTTCCTGCTGGACTATCTCGCTGGTGTTCTTGTTGATCAGCTTGACGTTTATGTGCAGCCTTGAGGAGTACGTGACATCGCGCCTCTTGCATTCCTCGACCGTATATGTCGGAGGTTCGAACCTGTGTGATACGAACTCCAGGACGAGGTTGTGCGTAAAGGCTTCCACAGGGGATATCTCCCTGTAGGTGTCGGTCAGGCCCTTGCTGATGAACCAGTCGTAGGACTGCTTCTGGATGTCGAGCAGGTTGGGCACGGGCACTTCAAGGATCTGCTTCACCTTGGAAAGGTCCGTGTGAGAAAGGTTCTCGCGCACCCTGCGCCTTGAAACCAGCTCAGCCGGTTTTATCACTTCGGCGCCCTTGCGCGCCTTCGGCGATTTCTTCGGCCCCGCCGATGCCGCTGCGGCTTCGGCCTTCACCGCTGCTGCCTTTTCCTTCGCGTTCTTGGCTGCCGGCTTTGCCGCGCCTTTCGTAGTAGCCCTCTTCTCTTCTGAAGCCAATTGCTTGCTACCTCCTCATGCTGCCGCGCAAATCCGATCACGCAGCGGCAAAGTTGCGCTTCGAGGTGTCCGCCAGGTCAATGATAAACTACACGGCCCCATGCTCCTGAAGGCGGTTGCCAACGAGGTCCGTGCGTTCTATACTATAAGGCAGGTAACTTTCGAAATGCCTATTACCTCTCCCTTGTCGAAACCTATTTACCCAAATACGGGCAATATAATATGTTACTACATAAAATCAACGATGTAAATAGAAAAGTGCCCCCTCGGGAGCCTTCCTGAGGGGGCACCTGTTCCAGTTCCGGTTACTTTATCTCGACCGCTCCGCCTTCGGCTTCGATCTTCTTCTTTATCTCCTCGGCCTCTTCCTTCTTGACGCCTTCCTTCACTGGCTTAGGCGGGTTGTCTACAAGGTCCTTTGCTTCCTTGAGGCCCAGTCCGGTGATCTCGCGGATTACCTTGAGGACCTGGATCTTCTTGTCTCCTGCCGATGTAAGTACTACGTCGAACTCCGTCTTCTCCTCGACTTCGACGGCAGCAGCCGCCGGGGCAGCTCCTACAGCAACTCCTACGGGCATAGCCGCGCTGACTCCGAACTTCTCCTCAAGCGCCTTGACGAGCTCTGCGAGCTCGAGCACGTTCATCTGCTCTACGGCGGCGATGATTTCCTCTCTTGTCATTATGATTCCTCCCTATAATGATTTCTTAATTTCCAGCTACGGCTGCCTTCTGTTCTCTGATCCTGTCAAGCACCCTTGCGAAGCCTGATATCGGCGCCATCAACGTGCCGCAGACCATGGCCAGCAACGTCTCCATGCCGGGCAGTTCCGCAAGCTTGATCACTTCTTCCTTGGAAATGGGCTTCGAGTCCATCATACCGCCTTTTATCTGCAGTATCTTGGTCTCGCGGGCCGCTTCGGCCAGGACCCTGGCGGGGGCCGTCAGGTCCTTGCCGCTGAACGCGACTGCCGTCGGGCCGTGCAGAAAGCCGTGTATTCCCGTTATGCCCTTCTGCTCGGCGGCCTTCTCGATAAGGGTGTTCTTGGCTACCCTGTACTCAACGCCGGCCGCTCTGAGCTTGTTCCTGAGCTTGGTATCCTGTTCGACTGTAAGACCGCGGAAGTCCGCAAAGACAATCGTCTTGGAACCTGAGATCTTCTCTACCAGCTCAGCGATCTTCTTTTCCTTCTCTGCTGTTGGCAAGTTCACACCTCCGTTTCGCCTGTAGTAGCGTTAAAAATACCGGGCCCCCGGCGGTCTGATGCCGGAGGCCCGCAATGAAGCTCATAGATCTTCACGGTTCTCCGACCTCGGCAGGACGCTTTCACGTTTACCCCTAAAGGGCTCCTGCTATCTCCGGCCGTTCGCGAGGCTTTATATCTGTCCTTACTTCTCCGACGCCGGCACCGTGGCGGTCTGAGGGTTCAGCTTGATGCCCGGTCCCATCGTTGAAGCAATGACAACGCTCTTGAGATAGGTCCCCTTGGCAGCGGCCGGCTTGGCCTTTACCAGGGCTTCCATGAGAGTCGAGATGTTCGCGGCAAGCTTGTTTTCCTCGAAGGAGACCTTGCCTACGGGCACATGCACGATGGAGGTCTTGTCCACCCTGTATTCCACCTTGCCGGCCTTTATCTCCTTGACGGCCCTTTCGATGTCGAAGGTTACCGTGCCTGTCTTCGGGTTTGGCATAAGTCCCTTGGGGCCCAGTATCTTGCCGAGCCTTCCTAGGGCTCCCATCATGTCGGGCGTCGCGACAACTATGTCGAAGTCCAGGAAGTTCTCCTGCTGGATCCTGGCTGCGAGGTCCTCTGCGCCTACGATGTCAGCGCCGGCGGCTTCGGCTTCCTTGGCCTTCTCGCCTTTGGCGAAGACCGCCACCTTCTTGGTCTTGCCTGTGCCGTAGGGGAGCACGACTGCGCCGCGGACCTGCTGGTCCGACTGTCTCGAGTCAATGCCCAGCCTTACGTGCAGCTCCACGGTCTCGTCGAACTTCGCGAAGGCCACTTCCTTGAGGAGCTTGACGGCTTCGCCCAGTTCGTACTGCCTGGTGCGGTCGACCTTCTTGGCCGCGTCTACTGTCTTCTTTGACATTTTCAATCCTCCTTGTGGTGCAGGCGGGCCTATGAGGCCCTCCCACCGGGTTTGCTATTCCTCGGTCACTACTACGCCCATCGCCCTTGCGGACCCCGCCACCATGCTCATCGCTGCTTCCTCGGAAGCGGCGTTGAGGTCGGGCATCTTTATCCTGGCGATCTCCCTTACCTTGGCCTGGCTGAGCTTGCCCACCTTGTCCTTGTTGGGGACCCCGCTGCCCTTCTCGATTCCGGCGTACTTCTTGATCAGGAAAGATACGGGGGGGGTCTTGAGGACCATCGTATACGACCTGTCCTCGTAAACGGTCACTACAACGGGAATTATCGTACCGACCTGGTCGGCGGTCCTCGCGTTGAAGTCCTTGGTGAAACCTACGATGTTTATGCCCGTAGGAGCAAGCACTGGGCCCACCGGCGGCGCCGGCGTAGCCTTCCCTGCATTAAGCTGCAGTTTGACTATTGCTGTGACTTTCTTGGCCATTTTGCGAAATCCCCTCTCAAACTAACACTTTATTGCCGCCGGCATCCTTCCGGCTACATCTTCTCCGCCTGGTCCATGTCCAGCTCCACCAAGGTGTCCCTGCCGAACATCGAGACCATTACCCTCATCTTGCCCTTGTCCTGCATTATCTCCTGCACGGTCCCCGTATATATCATCGAGGGGCCGAGGATCACCTTCAGGGTCTCCCCCACGGCGAAGTTGACCTTGGGCCTGGAAGGATCAATTATGCCCATCATCCTGAGTATCTTGTATGCCTCGTCGTCGCCCAGGGGTATGGGTTTGTTTCCCGAGCCTACGAAGCTGGTCACACCGGGCGTATTCCTCACGACGTACCATGAATCGTCGGTCATTATCATCTCCACCAAGACGTAGCTGGGGAAGATCTTCCTCTGGACGACCTTCTTCTTGCCGTCGCGCATCTCGGTGCTCTCTTCCGTAGGGACAAGGACGCGGAAGATCTTGTCCTCCATGCCCAGGTTCTTTATACGGTTCTCGAGATTGGCCTTGACCTTGTTCTCGTAGCCCGAATACGTGTGTATCACGTACCAAGATGGCTTAGTCTCGCTCATTTCTTCCCCCTTGCCCCGGGAGCCCTGCTACTTCACCAGAGCCTGGATCACTGCCGAAAGGCCGTAGTCTATAAGGCCGAGGAAAGCTGCGACCACAGCCACGGTGACTATAACAACCAGCGTGTAGGAGGTAAGTTCCCTCCTGTTGGGCCACTGGACCTTTTTGAACTCTGCACGAACATCGCGGAAGAACCTTCCGATTCTGCCGAAGAAGCCCGTTATCCGCTGGGTGAATCCGGGATTTGTCTCGGACATCACATATACCCCCTAGTCGTCGTCAGCCTACCTGGTTTCCTTGTGGGCTGTGTGTTTCCTGCAGAACTTGCAATACTTGGTCAGCTCTATCCTGTCAGGGTCGTTGCGCTTGTTCTTGTTGGTCTGGTAGTTCTTGTTCTTGCATTCAGTGCACTGTAGCGTGATGCCCTCCCGCATTGGGTTCCCCTCCTTAGAAAGGATACACGGTTTCCCTTGTGCCGGCTTTCCTTGCCCCTTGACGGGGATGCATGCTCAAAGGTACCTTGATTTCGACAATAATTAAGACCCCCCCGGGGTCGCACAATGGAGTTTACCATAATACATTCCCTGAATCAATACTTTTCGGCACATGCTTTTTCACATGGCAGCCCGTCTCAACCGAAAAGGACCACCTTGTCGTCGCCGTCTATCTCGGAAAGCCTCACCTTGATGTGCTCCCTGACCGATGTAGGAAGGTTCTTTCCAACATAGTCAGGCCTGATCGGAAGCTCCCTGTGACCCCGGTCAACCAGGACTGCGAGTTGTACCGCCGACGGCCTTCCCATGTCTGTGAGAGCGTCGAGGGCCGCCCTTACAGTCCTGCCGGTGAAGATTACATCGTCCACGAGCAGCACCTTCTTGGCGTCCACACTGAAATCCATCATGCTGGACCTGACGCTCGGCATCTCGGTTATTGTGGTCAGGTCGTCCCTGTAGTGGCTTATGTCCAGCGAGCCGCACGGGACCTTCCGGCCCTCTATCCCTTCGAGGATTCCGACGAGCCTCCTGGCAAGGGGGACGCCCCTGGTCTTTATTCCGACCACCACAAGGTCCTCAAGCCCCTTGTTCCTCTCGATGACCTCGTGCGCGATCCTTACAAGCGCCCTTGATATGGCTACCGAGTCCATGAGCGTCGACTTCTCAGCAAGGTCCAATTCAAGCCCCCCTGACGCGCTGATTCCCATCATATATCAAAGTGCCGCAGCATAGGCTGCGGCGGCTTGATATGGAGCCCGCGATCGGAATTGAACCGATGACCTCATCCTTACCATGGATGCGCTGCTACCTACTGAGCTACGCGGGCGGAAGTTTTGGTTGCGGGGGCAGGATTTGAACCTGCGGCCTCCGGGTTATGAGCCCGACGAGCTACCAGACTGCTCCACCCCGCGACGAACCTGGAGCGGGCAACGGGATTCGGACCCGCGACATTCAGCTTGGAAGGCTGACGCTCTACCAACTGAGCTATGCCCGCATGACTGCTAAGAATATTTCCGGCGATGACCTACTCTCCCGGGCCGTTGCCAGCCGAGTACCATCGGCGCTGGAGGGCTTAACTACTGTGTTCGGAATGGGAACAGGTGTGGCCCCTCCGCCATAACCACCGGAAAACTAAGGGTTACCCCATATCACCTTATGGTGGTGGAGAGAGGTGGATTCGAACCACCGTACCCGTCCGGGAACAGATTTACAGTCTGTCGCCTTTAGCCGCTCGGCCATCTCTCCACGGATACCTGCTTGTCTTCTGGAGCCGACGATGGGATTCGAACCCGCAACCTGCTGATTACAAATCAGCTGCTCTACCGTTGAGCTACGTCGGCGAGGCATATGTTATATTATCAAAAACGCGACTAGCGAGTCAACAACCATTATCGGCCGCCTTCAATGCCTCGAAGCCGACCACATGGCGATCGACGCAGCCACTGAGGCGTTGAGAGATTCCACGCCGCCTGCCATCCTTATGGAGACAGTGGAGTCCAGCAGTGCCCTCACATCGTTGGAAAGGCCCGAGCCTTCCGAACCGACGACCATGCAGTATGGGACTACCGCCCTCAGGTCCTCTATCGGCGCGCCTTCCATGTCCAGCCCGTGCACCTTGAAACCGCACTCCTTGAGCCCGGCCAGGGCTGCCGCAAGGTTCTTTACATGCAGGATGTTTATCCTGTATATGGCACCCATGCTGGCCCTGGCTACCTTGGGCGAATTGGCTTTCGCCGTTTTTCCTCCCAGAAGCACCGCCCCGTAGCCGAACGCCGCCGCAGAGCGGATGATGGCCCCCAGGTTGCCCGGGTCCTGCAGGTCGTCCAGCGCGATTACCGGAAGGTCCGGGCTGATATCTTCTGCCGCATTCCAGATGGCGATCGCAGCCATTCCGCCTGGGTGCTGCGTGTCGGCCATGTAGTCAAGGATGTCGTCCGTGACGTCGACGATTTCGGCCCCGGTTGCCCTGACCTTCTCTGCCAGTTCAATCGAATCCCTGTTCCTGCGGCATCTTTCGGATATGAAAAGCTCGCTGAAGGAAGCCCCCGCGTCGAAGCAGTCTCTAATGAGCCTTATGCCTTCAAGGGTGACGAAGCCTTCCTCGGGCTTCGATACGAGGGCCCTGTACTTCCTTATCTTCTCGTTGGACCTTGATGTGATCAAATGCATCTCCAAAAACCGGGCGGCCCGTCAGGGCCGCCCTTGAGCCTCTTGGAACATATCCTTAGTTCTTTACAAGGCCCTGCTTGGCCTTCTCTGCGAGCTTGGAGAAGGCTGCCGCGTCGAATACGGCTATGTCCGCCAGGACCTTGCGGTTGACTTCCACTCCCGTGGCCTTCAAGCCGGCGATGAACCTGCTGTAGGAAAGCCCGTTGAGCCTGGATGCGGCGTTGATCCTGGCAATCCACAGCTTCCTGAACTCGCGCTTGCGGTTGGCCCTGTCCCTGTATGCATACGTAAGCGAATGGAGCATGGCCTCATGGGCCCTTCTCCAGATCTTGCTCTTCGCTCCGGTGAAGCCCTTCACGTACTTGAGGGTCTTATTGTGCCTTCTCCTGCTGACGAAACCGCCCTTTACCCTTGCCATTCAATGTCACTCCCTTGATTAATTCTCTTGCCTCTACTCAGGAGTAGGGCAACATGCGATGGATGTTCGCGGCGGCCCCGCTGGCTGCTACCTCGGTGCCCCTCTTGATCCTTCTGTTCTTGGGGCTCTTGTGCTCTAGCTTGTGCCTCTTTCCGGTTAGCTGGAACTTCACTTTCCCGGTGCCCGTAACCGACATCCTCTTGGAGGCACCCTTGTGGGTCTTCATCTTAGGCATCTGACTGTCCTCCCTGACGCAACAATTGCGTTGTTGGTTTAGTTCTGCTTGGGTGAAAGTATCGTGAACATGTTGCGGCCCTCTATCATCGGGGGCCTCTCCACAACAGCGACTTCGCTCAGGAGTTCCGTCATCCTCAGAAGGTGCCTCTGGCCTAACTCGGGATGCGCCATCTCGCGGCCTCTGAACCTGATGGTGGCCTTCACCTTGTCGCCATCCTTCAGCCAGCTCTCGGCGGCTTTGAGCCACACATTGAAGTCGTGCTCGCCGATCTTGACGCTCATGCGGATCTCCTTGATATCGACCACATGCTGCTTTTTCCTGGCTTCGCGCTCCTTCTTGGTCTGCTCGTACTTGAACTTGCCGTAGTCCATGATCTTGCAGACCGGGGGCTTAGCCTGGGGCGCGACTTCCACCAGGTCGAGGTTCCTGTCGACGGCCGCTTTTATGGCATCCCTTATGCCCAGGATGCCGAGCTGCTCGCCATCCTCTGTGACGACTCTGACTTCCCTTGCACGTATCTCGTCGTTGATGTTGAGATCTTTTCCTATTGCTTTTCACCCCCGCATGATAATCATGGCCGGGCAGATTCATCCGCCCGGCCTAAGCCTGTCATTGTCTACCGGACCGCTTTCGCTGTACGGTGAGAAGCGGATGCTTCTGCTTGTTCCAATTCCTGATAATTCTAACATCGCTCGCCTGTCATGTCAAACTGTGTCGCAACCGCGAATTCATCTGTCAGAGCATCGGGCTCTAAGCCCTGACGTCCGTCTCCTCCTTGAGCATGCGGCAGAAGTCCTCGAGCGTCATCTGGCCCATGTCCCCGCCCTTCCTTGAGCGGACGGCCACAGTGCCGGCTGCCTCTTCTTTCCCGCCCATTACCAGCATGTAAGGCACCTTCTCCATCTGGGCCGACATTATCTTGTACCCTATCTTCTCGCCGGACCTGTCTACTTCAGACCTGAAGCCCAGCGCCTTGAGCT
>JAGOKM010000052.1 GCA_017994615.1 Bacillota bacterium
CGCTCGCCGTAGAGCTGCCTTGCCTTCCGGACCGCCTTTTCCCTCACTTCATCCCCTGCCCCTTCGATTACAGGGGTGAAGAGCCCGTCAGGCACGGGTTTGAGCTTCTCGACCATGGAAACTAATGTGTTCGGGTTTATTACAACGGCGGCAAGGGCGTCTTTTTCACCAAGGTAGGAGAACTCGTCCAGCATCTCCTCAGTGCTTCTAAGATGGAGCGACGGCTGGTCCTGGAAATCCCTGTAATCCTGCCCCGCCAGTAGGACCTGCCTTAGTATTGCGTCCTCCTGCATTACGAAGTGGACGTCTCCTGTCGCGACGAATGGCTTTCCCAGGGACTTTGCAAGCCTTATAAGCCTTCTGTTGATGTCCCTTATGTCTGCGATGTCTTTCACCTTGCCTTCCCTTACCAGGAAGGCGCTGTTGGATGCGGGCATCACCTCGACGTAGTCGTAGAATCCCGCCACTTTCAGGATGGTATCGTCGTCTGCACCGGACAAGGCTTTCATGAAGAGCTCGCCGCTTGCGCACGCAGTCCCGTAGAGCAGGCCTTCATGCAGCTGCTCAGCCAGCTCCCGCGGGACGATGGGGTGCCTCCTGAAGTTCTCAAGGTGCGACTTGGACACCATTCTGTAAAGGTTCTTCAGCCCCGTTCGGTCCTTCACAAGGACAGTGAAATGGTATGCAGCCTCCGAATCGGGGTCCTTGAGGTAGCCCTCCATGCCGAATACCGATTTAAGCCCCAGTTCCTTCGCAGCCTTGTAGAAATGCGGGAACGCGTGGACCACTCCGTGGTCCGTAACAGCAATGGCGGAATGGGCCAATTCCTTGGCCCTTTTGACGAGTTCGAAAGGGTCGCAGACGGAATCCAGCGCGCTCATCTTAGTATGGCAGTGCAGCTCAACCCTCTGACAAAGTCTGGTAGCCTCCTCTTCCTGCCATCGGCCATGTTCAATCGATTCGACGCTAAGCATAGGCTCGCCGCCTGACTCCCCTCCCCTTTCGTCGATGGAGAGCTTTCCGGCAACCTTTACTTTTTCCGGCAGCTCCGGAATCCCCGCCCCTTCCTTCTCCGCAAGGATGCAGCTAACAGAGCCTGTACTGTCGGAAAGGACGAAGGAGAGCATCCTCCTGTTCCTCCTGCTTGTGAATGCCTCGGGTTTGAATGCCCTGCCTTCGAACGCTATGTATTCTTCGTCGCCCTTCGCCTCTGCTATCTTCGAAACAGGTATCTTGATCCTGCCGCCGTAGATGACATCACCTGCTGGCTGCCCTGTTTCGTGTTTCGGCGGCGCCTTCTCCCCTTGAGGCGCTTCGGGGAGCGCTGAAGAGTAATCAGAGGTCGTCTCCTTGCCGCAGACAAGTTCGACATCGGCCCTTATGCCGGTCAATTCCTCCAGCTTCAATCCAAGGGATGCCGGCAGGCCCCTCCTCAGGAAGGATGATATCTGGGCTTCGCTCGGCACTGTAAGGCATACCCTGTCATTCCATGACGGCTCGCATGAAAGAAGAGAACCGAGGTTAATCCTGCATATTGAGGACATCTCTTCGGCTATGCTTGACCAGTTCCCCTTTATCCAGCCGTCCTTGGATGAAGGCTCGTAGGAAATATGGATGGAAGCGTGGTCCATTCGCTCCCGGAGGGCTTCTCTGACGGCTGATATGGCATCCGGCATAAGCTCGCCCGGCCCTTTAAGCCGGACCTTCCAGCTGCCGTCGTCCTTGTCGACCAGTACGGAATCCACAGAACAAAAAGCCAGCCTTGCGTCCGCTGGCTGTAGCCCTATCGATTCTATGAGCTGCTTTGCACTTATCCCCTTCTTGCCGGGTTGGAAGCGATAATGCAATAGGCCCTCCCTATACTAGTTCATTCTGAAAGCCCGCTTGAAGACCTGTTTGATTACGTGCCAGTACATCTTGAACCTGGTCCGCATGCCCTCAGAGACTCCCATCTTCTCTTCCTTGACGACTTGCGTAAGCTCGTCAAGGAAAACCTTCTTGACTATTAGCGACTTCTCGTTGGCTATCTGGGTAAGGATCGTCTCAAGGCCGTATTCGGTGTCCTCGAGCTCCGAAGGCTCGAAAAGGGACCTCTTCAATGCCCTCTGGCCGGACAGGAAAGTGGTCACCATCTGCGCAAGGTCAGTAAGGACGCGGCCTCCTCTGAACATGCCGATCGTCATGTCGGCCTGACCGTTCAGTACAGGTACTACAAGGTCGTTGACGTGCTTCTCAGTAAGGCCGACAAGGTCTGCGTCCATAAGCAGGATCACTTCGCTGTCAGTGGCCTTTATCCCCTTTGCAACGGCGGCCCCCTTCCCCATGTTCCTGGGAAGCGTTAGGACATCCACCCCGGTGGCCTTCGCCGCCTCAGCCGTGTTGTCCTGCGAACCGTCGTCTATTACCAGGACCCGGTCGATAAGCGCGCACCGCTTCAGGACGGACGTTACCGCCGCGACCCTTGGCCCCTCGTTATAGGCTGGTACGATGGCGACAACCTTCATCGGCTCACCTCTTTGCGGGTTCGAGCTTCAGCATCTCAGATGCGATAAGGGCTTTGATGCGATCGACGGCCTTTTCCTTCTCAATAAGGCTCATTTGCGACTCGGCCCTCATCTTGAGCTCGAAGCAGCCCTTCTCGAGGGCCTTTGGGCCCACCGTCACCCTTATCGGTATCCCAATAAGGTCGGCGTCGTTGAACTTGACGCCGGGCCTTTCGTCCCTGTCGTCTATCATCGCCTCTACACCTGCGGAGACGAGCTTCCGGTAAAGCTCCTCGCCCTCTTGCATCTGCCTTTCGTCGGTGGTGTTGACTATCACTACTATGCAGTGTGCCGGAGCGACCGACATGGGCCAGATTATCCCCTTCTCGTCGCTGTGCTGCTCGATTATGGCGGCTACGCACCTTGTTATTCCTATGCCGTAGCAGCCCATCACCATCGGATGGGATTCCCCCTTGTCGTCAAGGTAATTGCACGATAGCGGCACGCTGTACTTGGTCCCAAGCTTGAAGAGGTGCCCTACTTCTATGCCCTTCTTCGCGACGAGCGGCCTGCCGCATTCAGGGCAGGCGTCGCCTTCTACCGCGTTTCTCAGGTCTGCGAGCTTCAGTGGCCCGAAATCCCTTCCGTAGCACAGGTCCCTGTAATGCGCGTCCTTCTCGTTGGCCCCGGACACGGCGCAGCTTATCGCAGGTATCTCGTAGTCGGCGATAACAAGCGACGGATCTATGCCCACAGGGCCGGCAAAGCCCACGGGCGCGCCTGTCACCTTAGTTATCGTGTCCTCGTCTGCAAGAGTCACCTCTTTGGCACCGAGCGCGTTCCTGAGCTTCAGCTCGTTAAGCTCCCTGTCGCCCCTGACGAGCGCTACGGCAGGTTTTCCGTCGGCCAGGTAGACGAGAGTCTTTATCATCCTTGAGGCCGGGACGGACAGGAATTTCTCCAGGTGCTCGATGGTACGCGTGTCGGGGGTGGAAACCTTGCTCATGGGCGGGCAGGTGCACCCGGAGGCTTCAGGCATCTTTGTGATTTCTGCCCTCTCGACGTTGGCTCCGTATCCGCAAGCGGGGCACACCACTATGTCGGCCTCTCCTATCTCGGCGACGGCCATGTATTCCTTTGAGACTTTGCCCCCTATCGCTCCGGAATCCGCCTCCACTACAAGGTATTCCAGCCCCATGCGGGTGAAGGCGCGGCAGTAGGCTTCGTACATCTTGTCGAAGGACCGGTCTAGGCCAATCTGGTCCGCATCGAAGCTGTACAGGTCCTTCATGATGAACTCCCTGCCGCGCATGACGCCGTACCGGGGCCTTATCTCGTCCCTGAACTTGGTCTGTATCTGATAGAGCAGCTTGGGCAGCTGCCTGTATGAGCGCACCTCGTCCGCTACGTGGGTTGTGACGTTCTCTTCATGCGTAGGGCCGAGGCAGACTTCCCTGCCTCCGCGGTCCTTGAATTTGAACATCTCGCTTCCGTAGTCGTCGTACCTTCCCGTCTTCTGCCAGGTCTCCGGATTCTGTAGTGCCGGCATGAACATCTCCTGGCCCCCCTGCCTGTCCATCTCCTCCCTGACAATCTGCTCTACCTTCCTTATCGTCTTCCATCCCAGGGGCAGGTAAGTGTATACGCCGGCCATCGTCTTCCTCATCAGGGCCGCCCTTAGCATAAGCTTGTGGCTGGTTATCTCGGCTTCGGCCGGCACTTCCCTCAAAGTGGGAATGAACATCTCGCTCAATCTCATGACCTATCCGCCCCCGTTGCAACATTCCTTATCATTTCCAAGAGCGCCTGCGCCGCTTCATCGTAGGGTAGCCTCGTTACCAGCTCTCCACCCTTGAATAGCGATGCCCTGCCCTGTCCGCAAGCCAGCCCGAAATCCGCGTCGGACGCCTCCCCGGGCCCGTTAACCTCGCATCCCATTATTGCCACCGTCAAGTCGGGGTCCAGCTTTCCTAGCCCCTCCCTGACCTTCTGGACTAGAGATGCGACATCTCCCCTTGACCTGCCGCATGTCGGGCAGGAGACGATCTTGAGGCCCTTGATGAGCCCAAGGCTGCGCAGCAGCTCCTTGCCTGACCTTACTTCGATCGCAGGGTCCCCGGTCATGCTGATTCGTATCGTATCGCCTATGCCGTCGACCAGGAGGGTCCCAAGCGCCGCGGACGACCTTATCATGCTCGTGTCAGGAGGCCCTGCCTCTGTGACCCCGAGGTGCAAGGGGTAATCCACCTTGGAAGAGATGATCCTGTTGGCCTCCACGGTTTCCAGCACATCCGAGGATTTGACAGACAATACAGTATCATAAAAGCCCAGCCTTTCAAATATTGACAGCTCCCTCAAGGCGCTTTCCGCCAGCGCAGTGGCCGTCCTGCCGTATTTGGCCACAAGGTCCGGCGGAAGGGACCCAGAGTTGACGCCTATGCGTATAGGTATCCCATTCGCCGCGGCTGCCTTTACGACCTCGCCGACGCGCTCGTCCGAACCTATGTTTCCAGGATTGATCCTTATCTTGGAAATGCCGGCATCGATGGCCCTTAGGGCCAGCCTGTGGTCGAAATGTATGTCTGCGCACAGGGGGACTTCGGTCGACGCAACTATTTCCTCGAGGGCTTCCGCAGCCCTCATGTCAGGCACAGCAAGCCTGACCAACTGGCATCCTGCTTCAGCAAGGGTCTTTATCTGCCTTTTCGTCGATTCTACGTCCCTTGTGTCCGAATTGCACATGGATTGTACGGATACCTGGGCATCACCGCCGATTTCAAGCGTGCCGGCCTTGACCTTTCTGGTTTTCCTGCGGGCTATGGGCATTTTATCACCTTCCAAGGAAGATCCTGGTAATATCGCTGTAGGTGGCATATATCGCAAGCAGTATGAAGAAGGCCATCCCGGCCAGCTTAAGCGAGTTCATCACCCTTTCGGGGATGCTCCTGCCTGTTATCCTCTCGATAGTCAAGAACAAGAGATACCCGCCGTCAAGTATGGGCAAGGGAATCAAGTTGAAGACGCCGAGGCTCACGGAAACCAGCGCTATAAGAAGAACGAAGGAAGACAGGCCGTTCCTTGCGGCCTCCGCCGATGCGACTGCGATGCCGACGGGCCCGGAAAGCTGTTGAAGGTCCCGCCCCACGAAGAGCTTGCCTATGGCCGATATCGTAAGCTTTATTATCTCGGAAAGGAACTTGACGCCGTTGGCGATCGCCACTGGAACCGACGTCTTCTTAAGTGCTGACGACATGTATATGCCGATCTTCCCCCTGCCGTCGGCCGGATCCTTGGCCGGCGTCGTCGGGACTTCGATGACCGAGCCGTCCCTCTCTATAGTTATGTCAACCTTTATGCCAGAAGATGATGACAACACAGAGACGATGGATTCGGATGTAAGCATGGGCTTACCGTCTATCTCGAGTATTATGTCGCCTTTTTGAAAGCCAGAGGTCTCGGCCGGAGAACCAGGCACGGTGTCCTCTATCACTGTGACTGGGGTGCCGGTCACCGAGAACAACACCGAGACCAGGGCTACGGCCAGCAATATGTTCATCAGGGCGCCCGAGAGTATGACCAGGAACCTCTGGTAATAAGGCCTGCGGCTGAAGCTCCTGCCGTCTGTGCCCCTTCCGTCCTCCCCGTCGTCGAAACGGTTCAGGCCTCCAAGAGGCAGGGCCCTCAGGCAGTAGTCGGTCTCTCCCCTTTTCTTCTTGAGGAGGACCGGGCCGAAGCCTATCGCGAATTCGAGTATCCTGAAGCCGAACGCCTTGGCCGTCAGGAAATGGCCAAGTTCGTGGACTATGCTAACTATCCCGAAGACTATAAGAAAAGCTAGGATCGACAAGGCTCGCACCTGCTTTCGACTAATTTCCTGGCCCATGAATCGGCCTGCAACACATCTTCGAGCGTAGGATGCTCGGTTCTGGGGGCCGTTTCCATGGCTTCCTCAGCCAGTTCGGATATCCTGCTGAAAGCAATCCTGCCTTCCAGGAAACAGCCTACCGCACTTTCGTTCGCAGCCGACATGGCGCAAGGCGCAAGGCCTCCAAGGTTAAGGGCTTTGTGCCCCAGTCGCACACCCGGAAACGTGGTCGCGTCCGGTTCTTCGAACGTAAGGGTTGCCACAGCCGGCAGGTCAAGGTATTTGAAACCCGGTACTTTATCCGATGACCTTCCCGGATAGGCCAGGGCCGCCATTATTGGCAGCTTCATGTCAGGCATCCCCATCTGAGCCATCAACGACCCGTCGGAGAACATCACGGCCGAATGCACTATGCTCTGCGGGTGGACTACTACTCTTATCCTGTCCTGATGGACATCGAAGAGCCACCTTGCCTCTATGACCTCAAGCGCCTTGTTGATCAGCGTGGCCGAGTCTATCGTTATCTTAGCCCCCATGTTCCATGTCGGATGCCTGAGCGCATCCCGGGGGGTTATCCCAGAAAGTCCCTTCCTTCCCCTGAACGGGCCGCCCGAGGCGGTAAGGATTATCTGGTCGACCGCCGCCCCGCGGGATGACCACATACACTGCCAGATCGCAGAATGTTCGCTGTCTACCGGCAGTATGCTCGCCCCATATGCCTTAGCAGCGTTCACCATCAGCTGGCCTGCGGCCACCATGCTCTCCTTGTTTGCAAGGGCAAGGTCCTTCCCCGCCTCCAATGCCGCCAGCGACACCCTCAGCCCCGCCGAGCCTACCACCGCGTTGATCACCCTGTCGGCGCCGTCCGAACCGGCCAGCTCCTCAAGGGCACCGTCATGCGTGAGCACCTCTGTCTTGATGCCCTCCGCTGCAACAAGCCCTTTGAGCCTCAGGGAAGAGGCTGTATCGCCCATTGTCGCATACCTTGGTTTGAACTCGGCTATCTGGCCGAGCAGCTTCTCCGCGCTTCTGCCGGCTGCAAGCGCATGCACCCCATATCCGAGCGCTTTGGCCACTTCCAGCGACTGAAGGCCTATTGATCCCGTGCTTCCGAATACAGATATCCTCAATCCAGTTCCTCCGGCAAGTCCGCGCTTACCATCCCAGAAAATGTTTGAAAAGCCAGTACGCTGCGGGCACGAACAGGAGGAGAGAATCGATCCTGTCCATGAAACCACCATGGCCTGGAAGGAACTTCCCGCTGTCCTTGACGCCGATGTCCCTTTTCAGTGCCGATTCCCCCAGGTCGCCGTAGTTGCAGCAAAGGGCCGCTATTATTACCAGGACAGCTTTTTGGGCGAAATTAATCCCAGGAAGCATCCCCGCATCCGCTGCGATAGGATATGCGAAGAATATCAGCGCTATAAGCATGAGCAGGCCGCCGATGCTGCCCTCCAGGCTCTTTTTCGGTGATACAAGAGGAGCCAGCTTCGTCCTTCCGCCGGAAGCCATGCCGACAAGAAGGGCCGCTGTGTCATGGAGCCAGACAATGGCAAGTATCGCAAGGACGAGCAAGAAGCCATTGATGCCATCATACGCTGACCTTAGAAGTATGGCATGGCTCAAGGTCCAGCCGAAATACAATGGAGCGAATACGGCGGCGGCCGAAGACGGTATGGAACCGATCGGATTGCCTTTCAATACTGGCATCGAGACGGCTATGGCAATTAGAAGCGCAGTTATGGGCAGGGCATATTCGCTGCCGGTAAAACCTGCGTCGGCTATATATAGCAGGCTGAAGAGAATCGCCACGGCGTCCAGATGCTCGACGCCCTTCCTTCTGCACAGCCTGCCGTATTCCAGGTTTGCCATGACAGCGACGGCCATTATCAGCCCCATTGTGTAATAGCCGCCGAGCCACAGCAGTATCAGGACGATTGGCAGCGCAACGGCAGCCGAGACTATCCTTTTGAGCATCGCCTACACCTCACGCCAGTCCGCCGAACTTCCTTGTCCTGTTAGCGTACTCCTTGATTGCCAAGTCGAGCTCATGTTCGTCGAACTCGGGCCAATGCTTCTTCGTGAAATAGAACTCCGAGTATGCGCACTGCCAGATCATGAAGTTGGATATCCTCTGCTCGCCGCTGGTCCGGATGAGAAGGTCCACAGGCGGCTGTCCTGCGGTCTTAAGTTCCGCTTCCAGCGCCTGCTCGTCTATCTGAGACGCTTCCATCTCACCGGTTACGCACTTCTCGGCGAGCCTCCTTGCAGCCTGGGTTATGTCCCACCTGCCGCCGTAGTTGGCTGCTATGTTCACAGTAAGCGTGTACTTGGACGGATTCGCCTTCTCGGACATGCTTATCATGGTCTTCATGGCTTGCGGCAGTTTATCGCGGGACCCAATGACGTTGAGCCTTATCCCCATCTGAGGGAATTTCACGAAGTAATTGGTGAAATATTCCCTTGCGATTTCGAACAGGGCGTCTATCTC
>JAGOKM010000053.1 GCA_017994615.1 Bacillota bacterium
CTGTAAGCTCCCTTTCAAGGACGTCGGCCTTGTCCTGCGGGATTGCGATGAGCAGCCCCCCTGAAGTCTGCGGGTCGAACATCAGGCCCTGTACCTCTTCAGGAATCTCGCCCGATATGCTGACGTAAGGGGCTAGGAATGCCCTGTTCCTTGCGGCGCCTCCCGGCAGGTAGCCCTCTTCGGCCAACTCCCTGGCCCCTTCGAGGATCGGCAGCTCGTTCGCCCAGACCTCAGCAGCAAGCCCGGACCCTGAGGCCAGCTCGTACAGGTGCCCCAGGAAACCGAAGCCTGTCACGTCCGTGGCGGCCCTGGCTCCTGCTTTGACCATCGCCCTGGCACCTCTGTCGTTCAGGGACAGCATCGAAAGCCTCGCTGCCTCTTCTGCCCCTTCTGGGCATCGCCCGTTCTTGAGCGCAGTCGAGATTACGCCTGTCCCCAGAGGCTTGGTCAGGTAGAGCAGGTCCCCTGCCCTGCCGTTCGAATTCGCCGTTATCTGGTCAGGCCTCACTACGCCCGTAACGGAGAGCCCGAATTTGAGGTCGTCGTCCTCCACCGTATGCCCGCCGGCTACTATGGCTCCTGCCTCGTTGACCTTGAAGGCGCCCCCCCTTACTATCTCGCCGAGGAGGTCCGTGCCGAGCGACCTCGGGAAGCAGGCTATGTTGAGCGCAATGATCGGCCTGGCGCCCATCGCATAGATGTCCGACAGGGCGTTTGCGGCAGCTATCGCCCCGAATTCATAAGGGTCGTCGACTATCGGGGTGAAGAAGTCGACCGTCTGCACAAGCGCCATCCCGGGCTCGATTTCATAGACCGCCGCATCGTCGAAGGTCTGCGTGCCGATGATCAGCCTTCCGGACGACTGCTGCGGTATGTGCGACATGATCCTGTGAAGGTCCGCCGGACCCATCTTGGCCGCTCAACCGGCCTTCGATGACATCTGCGTAAGCCTTTTCACCCTGTCGCAATCCATCAGGCGCACCTCCTTCCGATGGCTACATTATCGTGGTCCACCCTGGGAAATATCTTTCATTTGCCCTTTCTCTTTTTGGAATCCGGTGCTTTCTTTTCTTTCGCCCCGTCACTGGGCCTCATTACGTCCCTTAGGAGCATCTTCGCGGCCGAAGTAAGGAGGTTGGCCTCCAGCACCAGCCTAGAAGCGAATATGAAAAGCTGCCTTTCGTCGCATTCCGTGCCCACGTTGTCCAGTGCCTGCCTCATCCTTGCCGCCACGCCCTCGCAGGCCTCCTGCTGCAGCGCCCTGTAATAGGAATATTTCTCCCCGGTGGACACCTCATCCTCCATATGCCTTAACAGCACGGCTATGTCGGATATGGGCAGGACCTGCTTGGCGGAATTGAGTATGAGAAGGTCGGCAAGGTGCTCCCTGCCGTATTTCTTCATCACAGGCCTTTTTATGATGCCGTCTTTTACGTAGTTGTTGATCATCGAAGGCGTGATGGCCTTGACGTCTTCCCCCTGCAGGTACTGCCCCGACTGCCTTTCGAGTATCGTTACGACCTGGTCCATGTAAAGGCCTATGTCCGGCAGCTGGTCCCATTCGGCCAGCTGCGACGTCCCCAGCCCCTCTATCCAGTCCTTAATCAGCCTGCAGCGTTCCTTCATGTCCCCACCCCCGCAGGAGCTTATAATTACAATTTATCATCTAGTCCGGCGCAACGCCAGGAATCGTTCCCTCAGCTGTTGTCTTTTTCTTTATTTAATAATATAGTTATGATAACTAGATATAGTAGTTATAATAAGGGGTTTATAGCATGGCTGGTTTGAAGGAGTTCTGCGTCCTCGGGGATTCTGTCATCCTCGGCATCGTATACGATGAGGAGAAGGGGCGGTACTCAATATTGAGGGACGGGCCGATAGCCGAGATAGTGAGGCTTCCGGGCGTGCATGTGACAAACATGTCGCGCATGGGCCAGACTTCCGTTCAGGCGGAGGAGAAGTTCAGATTGGCTGTAGAAGCCGGCTACAGGGCAGACGTTGTGGTGATCGAGCTGGGCGGCAACGACTGCAACTTCGACTGGAGGCGAGTATCGGAGGACCCTTCTAGTGACCACGGCCCTACAGTCCCGCTGGGAGAATTCAGAAGCAGCCTCAAGTCCATAATCGGCATAGCAAGGGGTGCCGGTATCATACCGATAATCTCAACCCTTCCGCCCCTCGCCCCCGGCAAGTTCTTCGATTGGATCACCAGGGAGGGCCTGTCCAGGGCCAACATCATGAGCTTCCTGGGGGAGATAAGCAGGATCTATAGGTGGCAGGAGCTTTACAGCCTGGAAGCAGCGATGGTGGCCTTGGAGTCAGGCGTCAGGCTCATGCCTTTGAGGGACGTCTTCCTGGCCGAGAAGGAGTACCAGAGGAACATCTGCAGGGACGGTGTCCATCCGAACGCACAGGGCCAGCGTCTAATCAAGGCCGCAATCGGGCAATACTTCGCATCGGTCCAAGTAGAATAGAAGGAGGAGACGAAGCTCCTCCCTGGCTTTCATGGCGGGGGCGTGTGGGAATCGAACCCACCGCGGACACATAGCGCCCGCCATCGGTTTTGAAGACCGTGGGACCCGCCGGGACCCATCCACCCCCGAAACAGCTTGATTATCTCACCGAATGGACTCCGCGGGCAATATCGGTCCTATTGGCCCTCATGCTCCTTCTTGGCGGCCTTCTTACCGAACATGCCTGCGATGTATTTAACAGATTCGCCGACCGCCTTCGCTATCTCGATGATGTTGCCGGCAGTGTCGCCCGCCCTTGACACTGCCCCCGTGACTGCCTGGTCCACGTTTCCGACAACGTTTCCAGCTTTGCCCGTTATGGTCTTGACGTCTGACATCACATCGTTGATGTTCTTGAGCGTGCCCGGCAGCGTTGCCAGCGTAGTGTCTATGTTCTGCCTGTTGTCGTCGAGTGCTTTGCCGACGCGCTTCACAATGCCGGACAAGTGCCACAGGACAACAGTAAGGGCTATCATCGCAGCGATTGCGGACAGCATCAGAAGGGCCCTAAGGAAGTCATTGAGGGAGATGTACATCATAGCCCTCCTTCCGAGACCTCGGGCATCCCATGCGCCTCATCCGTCTCCACCTCTTCTTCATCCCCCGCTGCGGCCTCCTCCATCCTGCTTTTAAGGTCGCCGGCCGCCTTCTTCACCCTTTTAAGAAGGTCCTCCCTGGTTTCCTTCCCCGGCTTCGGAGCAAGAAGAAGCCCGGCCAATGCGCCAGCCGCAAGGCCTATCCCCAGCCCTAGGGCGAAGTAGGGAAGAGCGTTCGATCCTCTCTCATCAGGACACAAGTTCATCACCTCGGTGCCATACTGTCATGCTGCCTGTCTGGCCTTCTTCCTCTTCTTCCATTCGGAATAGATCGGGACTCCGAAAGATAATGCGGAGAGTATGAGCAATGTGACGCTAATAGGCCGCTGGAAGACCGCCCATGTGCCGCCCAGTATCAGCGCCCGGCGCAGGTTCACCTCTGCCATCGTGCCCAGAACCATGCCCAGGACCATCGGCGGCAGGGGGAACTTGAACTTGCGCAGCACCCAGCCCAATATGCCGAAGCCTATGCATATGCCGATGTCAACCATGGAAGATCTCACCGCGTAGCTTCCTATGAGCGCGAAGCTGAATATGAACGGGAAGAGGATCTCCTTCCTCACCCTGGTTACGTTGACCCACAGCCTGCTGCCTACAAGGCCGATGACAAGCATGATCGCATTCGCCACGAACATCGAGCTGAACAGGTTGTAGACCACGTCGGGATGCTTAGTGAAAAGCTCTGGGCCGGGCTGCAGGTCGTGGATCATGAGTGCGCCGATGAGCACCGCCGCAGTTGCGCTGCCCGGAACCCCCAGAGTCAGAAGCGGCACCAGGGCGCCGCCGACAGATGCGCTGTTGGAAGCCTCCGCCGCCGCTACCCCTTCGGGGATCCCAGTCCCGAACTTCTCGGGCGTCCTGCTTAACCTCTTCTCAACGTCATAGGAGATGAATGTCGCTATTGTAGCGCCGGCTCCAGGGAATATGCCCACTATGGTGCCTATTAAGGAAGCCCTGAAGATGCTCCATTTGAGCGCCCAGTAGTCCTTGATTGAGGGCCACTTGCTCTTCAGCGCCGCTTGAACGTTAAGCGTTACGAAATCGAACTTCTCTATCTCGGACAGGACTTCGCTTATAGCAAGCAGCCCTATCAGCGCCGGTATGAATGTGAAGCCGTCATATAGCGGCACGTAGTTGAAGTTGAAGCGTTTGACGCCCAGAATCGGATCCATGCCCACAGTGCACAGCAGCAGGCCGAACAGTGTCGATATCAGCACCTTGAGCCAGTTTGAGCCCCCCAGGCTGGCCGTTGCCGAAAGGCCGAGTATTGCAAGGGCGAAGTACTCCTGCGGCCAGAATTTAAGGGCGACCTTGGCAAGCGGCTCTGCGAAGGCGATCAGGATAACGGCCCCTATGAGCCCTCCGATGGTCGACGCAACGAGGCTGACGCCGAGGCCAACGCCTGCTTTCCCCTGCCTTGCAAGGGGATATCCGTCGAAGGCCGTCACGACAGCCGAAGGAGTACCTGGCGTGTTGATGGTCACTGCAGTGATCGAACCGCCGTAGTTTGCGGCGATATATATCGCAACCAGGAATATCAGCGCATTAGAGGCATCCATCTTAAAAGTGAACGGCACCATGAGGGCCACTCCCATCGAGGGGGAAATACCGGGCATCGCACCTGCCAATATGCCGACAACTACTCCCAGCGTCATCGCGAAGAATGAAGCAGGGTTCATTATCCTCATAAGGCCTTCAGTCAAATTTGCCAGAACCATGCGAACGTCTCCTTTACAGCCTTATCAGATGTTGAAGATGCTCCTCATAAGGCTCCCTATCGGGAGGCTTACGTAGAGCAGCCTGTAGAAGACAAGATATGTGAAGCCTACCCATGAGGTCGATATGACGATCATATGAAGGACCTTCCTGTAACCCAGGATATACATGCTTACTAGGACGAAGACCCCGGAACAGAGGAAGTAGCCGAGGTATTCCATCAGATACACGCTGATTATGAGCGTTGCAGTAACCAGGGCAACCTTATCCAGCCTGCCGTTGCTCTCCGGTTTCTCCTCATGCCCGACCAGGGTACGGTAGATGAGGAACAATGACGATGGGATCAGGACAGAGGCCCATAGCCTAGGGATTATCGCAGCCTCGTTCTCCGAGAAGAACGGCACCGGGAAATTCTCGGCAAGGACGATGGCGACAATGCCTATCGAGGCGAAGAACCCGCCGACGGCCACCTGCCATGCCTGGGGTCCGTGTCCTTTCTTTGCGGCAAGGGCGGTGGATCCAATTACAACCGCCAACAGCACTGCCAACAGGATTATGAAACCTGTGCCGCTGCCCAGGTAAGTGATCAATGACATGCCATCGCCTCCATGAATGACCGGAGGGCGCGGCCCTAAGGCCGCAACGCCCTCCTCAGGTTTCGTCGAATGTTACTTGATAAGGCCTTCCGCCTTCAAGTAGGCCGTGGAGTCGCTTATCTGCATCTTGATGATTTCGGTGAACTTCTGCTCGCGCGTGTTGGTCACTTCGATGGCCTGGTCATAGAAGAACTTCACCCACTCCGGGTCCGCATACACCTTGTCTACTAGGTCCTGCAGCCAGGCTATCGCTTCCGGAGGCGTGCCCTTCTTGACTGCATAACCTCTCCACATGATCTCGTCTTCCAGCCCGGGCAGTCCTAGCTCCTTGAAAGTCGGCACATCCGGGAACTGCTTGAGCCTTTCGGGCGCGCAGACCGCTGCAATCTTGAGGTCGGGCCTGCCTGAAATGTCGGCAGGGTTTCCTACATAGGCGACCCCCTGCCCGCCCAAAAGCGCAGTCATGGCTTCGGGTCCGCTTGTGAAAGGCAGCCACTTCGCCTTGATTCCAGCCTTATCCCAGACTTTCAGGGCCAACAGGTGGTCGTTTCCGCCTGTGGCAGGCCCGACCCAAATCTGGCTTCCGTTCTTCGCCTTCGCGTCTTTGACAATGTCGGGCCAGGTGTTGATGGCAGCCTTGCTGTTGGTGATTACGCACTCGGGGTCCCTCATGAGCATGGATACCCACTGGAAGCCCCACACATACTTGTTAATGTCGGCCTGGGTCGAGACTATCGTAATAATGTTCGAGCTGGTCGCCGCGAAAATCATGTAGCCGTCTGCCGGCGCCTCGAGGACATAGTCCATGCCAATCAGCCCGCCGGCGCCGGACTTGTTCTCGACTACGAAGGTGGCATTGGTATATTTGGCGGCGATATCCACGAATTTCCTTGTGGTGATGTCCATTACTCCGCCGGGTGCGACATAGTTTACGATCCTTACAGGTTTCGTAGGGAAAGCCGCGGCATTGACGCCCATCGTGACGGATATGATTGCTGTTATCATCATTGCTACGAGCGCGATTTTCCTGATCTTCATCTGAATGACCTCCTCGCAGAATTACTATGTATATCGGTTCAAATGACCGATTTGCCTACGTGATAAAGGAGCCCGTGCCTTAATCCCCTGTCGCTTATCGTCAGCCCGTCGACCCCGAGCCTGTGCATTATAGCCTTCACAATGAGGGCGCTTGCTAGTATGACGTCGGCCCTCTTGGGCTGGAGCCCCACTACCGCCCTGCGTTCCTCTATCGTCTTGGCGGAGTACATCGCTATCTGCCTGTCGACCTCCTTAAGGCTCAGGAAGCTTCCCTGTATCCTGTCCGGGTCATAGTCGACCATCTCGAACATGACCGACCCCATGCTGGTGATCCCGCCGCCCATGCCGACAAGCTTGTCTACCTTGCCGCTCACGCCGTTGCTGCCAAGGAAGCCGTCTATGAAGGAGAGCGCCTTTTCCACTTCCTCCTTCTTCACCGGATCGGACTTGAGGAATTCCTCGGTCACCCTTATCGCCCCCAAGTCGAGACTGAACCTCCTGCCGAGAGAGTCCCCCTCTCCGAACACGAATTCCGTGCTTCCGCCGCCTGTGTCGATGATTGCAAGCTTCCCTTTACCCAAGTCGATCCCCGAAACAACGGCCAGGTAGGAGTATTGGGCCTCTTCTTCACCGGGGATGACCCTCACCTTGACTCCGGCTTTCTTCTCGACCATCTCCAGGAAATCGGCCGAATTCTTGGCGTTTCTCAACGCCATGGTGCCCACGGCGAATATCTCCGAGGCGCCTTCGCTCCTTGCGATGTCAGCGAACTCCTTGATGGCATCGCAGTTCCTGGCCATCGCGTCAGGGCTGATCAGCCCGGTCTCCTTGAGCCCTTCTCCCAGCTTGGCAATGTTGTTCTTGTCCATCAGCGTTTTGAATGCCCCGTCTTTGCCCATTTCTGCCAGTATGAACTTTATCGAATTCGTCCCGATGTCTATGACGGCCTTCCTGTCCATTTTGTTACCTCCAGCCTAAAGACCGACTGTCTTTTTCATCGCCTTGATGTAGTTGATGTTGGGATAGCCGAACAAGCCCAGCTCTTTGACTGTCCTTACGACAAGGTCGGGGTCGGCGTGCTCTACGCAGAACGTCTTGAGAGGCACCCCGTTGAACCATGTCAGGGCGAATTCGACGGTAGCGTCGTTGATGGTGTAGCCGTACCTTTCCTTCTTGACCTCGACCAGCTTCAGGTCCTTGCTGGGCCTTATAAGCTCATCGAGGAACTGCTCATACGTATATTCCGTCCTGTCGAACCTGGGGGGCGTCACTTTGAATATCGCAAATAGCTTCGTCAGCTTCTCGACGTCCAGAGGGAAGGCTTCCTTCATGATCGGCTTCCACTGCTCCAGCTTGTCTGAGTTCACAAGCTGAAGCGATTTGATGTCCATCAGGCCGTCCCTTATCTTAGTGTTCTCGTCGCTGTTGCGGGAGAGTATGTAGACCTCTTCGCTCTTCCTCGGCGCAGGCTCCCCGTATTTCTTGATCCTCTTCTCATCCTCAGGGAAATCGGGTCCGAAAGTCCTCCACTCCCAGCGAGGCACAATCTTGTTTTCCATGGACATACCTCCTTTTCTTTTATTGCTACTATTCAACTATTCGCCATCTTCTGCACTGATTCCTATTCGTGAAGCTTGAGATTGATAAGTTGTCATGCTGCATGAATGTTATCCTTCGTTTCGAAGCCCTATCAAAGGGCTAAAGGACTACCTCCACCACCCCGCGGTCTATGCTTTCGATGCAAGCCCTGAGCTTCTCGGCAAGTATCTCGTCAGCCCTTCCTGCCGACCTCAGCTGCCTCATCAGGTCGATCGTCCTTCTCATGGAATGGACGATGTCTCCTTCGGCGTAGCCGGATCCCTTGACGAGCTCTGGGAAATCCGCGCCCGAGCTCCATCTGTAGGCGAGGTCCGCCATGCCTGTGAAGAACTTTACCTGGCTCGCCCCCTGGAACCTCTCCTCCGCCTCAACGATCCTCCCGATGATCTCATAAGCGGCTTCTAGATCGAACTCGACCTTCCTTATCGGCATCTCGCCTCTCCTCGGCTCATAGTCCACGCACACCAGCAAGGATACGATCTCCGGCACCTCGGCGTTGTGCACCATCCCGGAAAATACCAGCTCTGTGCTTAAAAGCTCCTGGGTGTGTATCTCCTTGGCCATCATGCCCCTGGGCGTAAGCCTGCGC